>NZ_JAZDVY010000011.1:0-124687 GCF_036350695.1 Tenacibaculum sp. FZY0031 | reverse complement strand
GCACTTTCAACAGCATACGGTAAATATTCTTTAGTTTGACGCCCAAATTCATCGTATTCTATATGGGTAACGATATCATTTATTTTTATACTGGTAGTTCCTACTATATTCTCAATACTCAACTCAGTACCATTTACGGTTTCTAGAACTGGATTCCAAAAATATTGATTAGTAGTAACATCTGTTGAGTAGTATAAATAACTTCTAAAACGAGATGTGGTAGTACTACTATCCCATACAAATTCAGTTCCATCAATCACTCTTGTTCCGTTAATATCATACACTCCACTAACCCCCGTATCGGCACCGCTGTATCCTGCTGGATGAATAATTCCTACTAATAAATACCAGGTATTTAATTGTGGTAAATTACCGTTCCAAAAATAAGGATTGCTATTAGTCGTTCCACTTAAATTATTTACATTTTGTGTTCCATGGTATGTTCTCCCGTTTTGACTTCCTGTACGTTTTACCCAAACGGTGTAGCGATATGATTTAGTGTTGTCTATATTTATATAATCTGTATTCCAACCTCCGTCAGAATTACTTTTTATATCATTTCCACATAACCATAACAATTCTTTGGTTCCTTTTGGAGTTGTTCCATACAATCGTTGGTTTTCAGCTGTAGAACCATTTTGGTTATAAAAAGGAGTACTTCCCATACCTTCTAACCAATCTGAGGCTAATAAATTAAGAGCTGTTGAAGAGCCTTGTTTAATTCCTCCTCTAATAGCTATTTGTTGCTTGGCTCTTCCCAAGCCGTCAAAATATGTAATATTTTCTATTACATCGCTATTTTTAGTTATCATATTAGGGGTAGCTTTGGCTTCTTGATATTCTCTAGTGAACACATAATTTTCATCACTTAAATTGGGTTCACTATAGTTTATCTGAACTTCATTACAACCAAAATAAGTACCATTTATAGTAGGACAATTGTCTTCTTTATCTAGCACATAACCAATAGGTTGATTGCATTGAGTTTTAACCGAGTTTGGATCCCCAAAACCATCTCCATCTGTATCAGCATACCATTTAGTGTTAGGGTGAAGTGCTGCATTACTATCATTACAATCTAAAGAGTTGGTAACATAGCCAGTTGGAGCACTACTTTGATATACTTTAACTGATAGGTTACCATATCCATCATTATCAATGTCTTGAAAGTAATTTTGTGGTGCAATATTGGTAATTAAATCAGTGCTATCGTCATAATCATCATTGTTGTTTACATATCCGCTAGGAGTTTCACAAGCACTAGTTGTATTATTAGGATCCCCAAATCCATCTCCATCGGTGTCTGCATACCATGTTGAAGGAGAGTTGATGCTATAAGTAATACTTTTGGCGCTACTCCAACAGCCAGAGGTGTTGTTGCGTGCTCTAAGATAATATACAGTTCCACTTGTTCTGGTAATGCTTGAACTAGCATTAGCGGTACTGGTTCCAGTGTTACTACTTTGCCAATACCAGGTACTTCCACTAGGAGCACTTCCTTTGGTAAGCACGGTATTTCCACAATTATTTGTTACGCTAGGTGTTGAAGGGGTAGTCGGTATGGTATTAACTGTATAACTGATACTTCTAGCGCTACTCCAACATCCTGAAGTATTGTTGCGTGCTCTAAGGTAGTAAACAGTTCCACTTGTTCTGGTAATACTAGAACTAGTATTAGCGGTACTGGTTCCAGAACTACTACTTTGCCAATACCAAGTACTTCCACTAGGAGCGCTCCCTTTAGTAAGCACGGTATTTCCACAATTTTTAGTGATAGTTGGTGTACTTGGAGTGCTAGGTACTGTATTGATACTATAACTTACACTTCTTGCGCTACTCCAACACCCTGTGGTATTGTTTCTAGCTCTTAGATAATAGATTGTTCCGCTAGTTCTGGTAATACTCGTATTTGAATTAGAGGTACTAGTTCCAGAGCTGCTACTTTGCCAATACCATGTAATTCCACTAGGAGGAGTACCTCTTGTTAACACTGTATTACCACAATTTTTAGTAATTGTAGGTGTACTTGGAGTACTTGGTACCGTATTGATACTATAACTTACACTTTTTGCGCTACTCCAACATCCTGAGGTATTATTTCTTGCTCTTAGATAATAAACCGTTCCACTAGTTCTAGTAATACTCGTACTTGAATTAGAGGTGCTGGTTCCAGAGCTACTACTTTGCCAATACCATGTAATTCCACTAGGAGCGCTTCCTTTGGTAAGTACTGTATTTCCACAATTTTTAGTGATAGTTGGTGCATTTGGAGTACTTGGTACTGTATTGATACTATAACTTACACTTCTTGCGTTACTCCAACACCCTGTGGTATTATTTCTTGCTCTAAGGTAGTAAACAGTTCCACTTGTTCTGGTTATACTAGAACTAGTATTAGCGGTACTGGTTCCAGAGCTACTACTTTGCCAATACCATGTAATTCCACTAGGAGCGCTTCCTTTGGTAAGCACGGTATTTCCACAATTATTCGTTATGCTGGGTGTTGAAGGGGTAGTGGGTATGGTATTAACCGTATAACTGACACTTCTAGCGCTACTCCAACAGCCTGAGGTGTTGTTGCGTGCTCTTAGATAATAAACCGTTCCACTAGTTCTGGTAATACTCGTACTTGAATTAGAGGTGCTGGTTCCAGAGCTACTACTTTGCCAATACCAAGTACTTCCACTAGGAGCGCTTCCTTTGGTAAGCACGGTATTTCCACAATTATTTGTTACGCTGGGTGTTGAAGGGGTAGTAGGTATGGTATTAACCGTATAACTGACACTTCTAGCAGTACTCCAACATCCTGTGGTATTGTTACGTGCTCTAAGGTAATAAACAGTTCCACTTGTTCTGGTTATACTAGAACTAGTATTAGCGGTACTGGTTCCAGAACTACTACTTTGCCAATACCAAGTACTTCCACTAGGAGGAGTCCCTCTTGTAAGCACTGTACTACCACAGTTTTTAGTAATTGTTGGTGTTGATGGAGTGGCTGGTTTAGGTGCTTCATCTATTTGTCCATCACAATCGTTGTCAATTCCATCACATATTTCAAGAGCTCCAGGTTTAATATTAGGGTTGTCATCATTACAATCACCATTTGTATTTGAATGGGCTACTGGCCCATTAGGACTGGTAAGTGTTGGCTCGCTACAACCTAATATTCCGACACCAGTTCCATATCCGTCTTCATCGGCATCTATATACCAATATTTAGGAAGACTAGCATTTGAATCGTTACAATCACTAGCATTGTTTACATAGCCAGAAGGAGCTGTACAACCTAATACTTTGTTAGATGAAGTTCCATAACCGTCTCCGTCAACATCTCTATAATAGTACCTTGGGAGGGAAGAATTGGTATCATCACAATCACTAGAGTTACTTACATAGCCAGAAGGAGCTGTACAAGCTAGTACTTTATTTGATGAGGTACCATATCCATCTCCATCGCTGTCTCTATACCAGAATTTTTCTTGACCTATACTGGCATTAGTATCATCACAATCTAATCCATTAAACACATAACCATTAGGTTGTGTTGAACTTTGGATGGAAGATCTAGGGTTTCCAAAGCCATCACCATCTAAATCACGATACCAAGTAATATCATCTCCAGGAAAATCAGGATCTGGCATTATTTGAGAAAAAAGAATCTCAGTAAAACAAAGAGATACAATGATTAATAATACAATTTTTTTCATAGCAAGAATTAGTTTTTATAATGGTATTTATGTTCTTTTAAAAGATTCCCGTCGGCATCTTTTATGAATTTTAATCGGTTAAAATCATCATATTCATAGGATATAGTTTGTCCTCTTGGATCGGTAATACTGGTAACTCCAACTAATGGATCATAGGTAAAAGTGGTTACTTGACTGTTTACCATATTAGCATTGTTTCTAATATTATTTAAAGCTGTTCTTAAATTGTTTTCAGAAGCGGTATCTGTATCATTATTAGAAGCAGATACGGCTGCATCAATCAAACTTTGAATGTTGGCTAACTCGGTATCGGTATAGTTTTCTATTTTAGCGATTGGCTGTGTTTGTTGATAGCCCCATAGATAATAGATTTTTGTACCATCTTTTTTACTGACCTCTCTAGGGTTTCCTTTATCATTGTACGTATGATATATAATTCTGTCTTCCAAACTTTGTGAATCTTTAGCAGTTTGGATTATTTCAGGCAAGTAAAAACCGTTGAAGTTGTTATAATTTGTACGTTGAGTTGAATATAATAGATTATCTTTAAAAGTCTCTACTTGAATAGGTACTGCTATTCTGTTTTGTAGTTTTAATTGATCTATAGCTGCCTTTTCAGTAGGAGTTAAATCATCATGACCTAAAGAGTTTACGCTAGTTACATCGGGAGTGTAGTAGTTTTTTGTCTTTAAAACTTCTCCTTTGCTATTAATTGTCTCTGTAGATGCTAATTGATGATGTTTATTATGGTTATAGTAATAATAAGTAGTTGTTGCTAAATTTTCTGGATAGAGAAAATTAGTTTCTGTTTTACTAACTAAATCTACTATACCGCCTGTTAAATGGAAGGTTTTATATTCGGTATGTTCATTATCCCACCCTTGTGGTGTTTCATCTTGAGCTATGTAAAGATGTACAAGAGGTAGTCTATATAGATAATTATCTTTATAATATGTTTTGTCAGTATCTTGCATGTTTTCAGATATATCAAGACGTTTTGTTCTAGGGGCAAATATTGTAGGGTACCCCTGTGAAAGATTTTGATTTCCGTATTTATATGTATTAGATGTTGATTTGATTTTAGTAAAGGAACCATTATTGTTTTTTTTGTAATAGTTAGTTACTTGAGGAAGTCCTCTTAACCATTCAAAATCATTAGGAAGGTGGTACGGAAAAGTCATATAAGATTCTGAACTTTCATAGTCATCATAACTCAAGTCTAAACCACTATCTTTAAAGTTGGTAAACGAATATTCTATTTTACCAACGTTGTTGTTTTTGTCACCAAAATACTCTTTAACAGAAGAATAACCTATACTATTTCCTTGATAGGTAGTTAACGGACTCCCAGGAATGGAACCATGAGGCTCTAATACAGTTATAGCTTGTAATTGACTACCATCAGATGTGTAAGTATTTAGTCGTCTAATAGAACTAAAAGCTGATAGGGATAAGATTACTCCAGAATTTGTTCCATCTGGATATGTATATTCATACTCTTTAAAAGAAGATAAATTTTGATTAGCGTCATAGTGTTCTATTTTCTTTATACGCTTTCCAGCTGCAAAGAGTGTATTATTATCATTTACTATCTCTACCCAAGACATACTTGCACTAAATATATTTGTAGGAAGTTCTCCTTCTGCCGGAGGTAAGGGGGACCAAGAAGAATCTAAAGGGTCAAAAATAATTTGATATTGCCCAGGTTCTACTTCGAACTCTGTTACTCCTGCAAAAATATAATGGTAGCTAGGGGCACCATTTAAACCTTTCAATGTAATATTAAATCTACAGTCGCTTTGGATTGGATTTGCACATGCTAAATTTTGATCAGTTACCTCACCAGTTCCATTATAATTATTTGGTAAACTAACATTAAACCTTACTTTCCCATTTACTTCTCCAACTAAAAAAGATTCACTAACATATTTATCTCCATCATATAACTCTTGTTCAAGAAATGAGATTCCTTTTGAAAGAGTTGGAGTTTTAGGGTTGATATCTGGTAAATCTATAACATTCATTTCAGAGCCTATTATTCCTTTATTATGTTCATAGGTGAATTTTGCGCTACCACCAGTAGGGTATTTAATTTTAGTCAATATTCCACTCATAGAAGCTATAGTATCTACAGTTCTATCTACTGTAGCATTTGTATAAGGATATTTTTCTAAAAACCCCTGTGGATTTATATAATAATAATAGTTAAGTAATGATAAATATTGCCCATTTGTAGCTTTATTATAATAGCCCCAATAATCTTGAGCATTTGAAAATCTATTAGGTAGTATCTTATTGTAATAGCTAAAAATTGTAGCTGGCATAACTTTATTGTTTTTACCTACTGTTACCACAGAATCTAAAAACATTTTTTTTGAAGCACTAATATCTAGGTTTTTAAGAGTATAATTAGTATAATCTGTCGTATTGGCTTGTGTGCTTTCAAAACTCTGATAAAAATTAAACGCTTTGATGAAAGTGTCTTTTATGTCTTTTATATTTATTCTTTCTAATGAATGTCCTAATTTTAAATCTTCTCTTTCATTGACCGATTTTATAAACTCTATTTTACCTCTATTGTGAATAATTGAGTCTAACTGAAACTGATAGTTTCTTATTTCTGAGGCAAAACTCACTCTTTCACCTAGTGAATGGCCATCATAAGACCTTCTTAAGTAATTGGTATCTTCTAAAGAATAATGAAAGCTAGTAATATCCCCGTTAGGTCCTTCTATATCCATTAAATGCCAAGTGTTAAAAGTAGGAGAAACTGGATGAGCTTGTTCGTCATATCCATTTTTATTAATTGAGTATGTTTTTATTACCTGATCATAATCTCTGGCATTTCTTTGCTGATCTTTAGATGTTCCAAAATAATATGTAAAACCATCTTTATCTTTAGTTATAAAACCTATTATTTTATTGGTAACGTTTGGGCTATCACTATCACCAATTAATACTTCTGTTTTTATGTCATCAAATTTTTGATTGAGAGGTTTCTTACTATGGTAATCTATAATAAAATTAGTAGATAAATCTCCAGCTTGCAGCATAAACTTATCTGGCTCTCTATCGTGTTGAACTAATGCTGTTAAAGTAACCTCATAATTTGTTCTAGTTTCTTCGTTATTGAAAAAAGCGTTGTTCGCTAATGAGGAAGATAGCATATTACCTGTTGAAAGCATACCAATTTGATTGAGACCACCATCATCAGGTATATGTCTAACCTGTCTACTTATTTGACCTCCAGCACTCAATGCCCAGCCTATACCTATTCTTGAAGATATTTCTTCTACTTTAATTCCTCTAGCATGATAATTTATTCTTATAGGGAATTCTTTACCATCAACTTGAAATGAAGTTATTGGAATATTTATATTAGGAAGACCAGTGTAATGACTAATGGGAACTTCTGTAAACTTAGCCAAAGAAGAAGCTTCAGGTGAAGGTGGAATAATTGTAGGTAAGTCTTGTGCATATCCCCATACACAAAACAGCATCATTACAATGCTTAACATAGTTTTTTTCATAAAATATAATAGTAATTAAAATAGCAATTATTAAATCTTTCTTTTATCGATTGCAAATTACATTATATTTTTGAAATAAAAAAACTGAAACACAATAAGTTATCTGTTGGTAAGTGGTAAGGATAGTGAGAATTGGCAAAAAAGCATACAATAATCTGCTTAAGTACTAACAGGAGAACTTGAGAAATGTAAAGTTAGTTATACGTGCTTAAAAAGGACTTAATTAGGTAACTTCTTACTCAATAACCCATACATAAAAGCTCCTATAAGTGCACCAAAAAGTACAATAAGCATTGGCAGTACTCCTTGTCCAATTAAAACAAAAATAGGGGCAGGGCATGCGCCTGCTAATGCCCAGCCTAATCCGAAGATGGTACCGCCAACTAAAGTTCTAATAAAGCCTTTTTTCTTTTCTTTAATATTAATTTGGTTTCCTAAGTAATCTTTAATTTTTCCAGTTTTAAAGAAGTACATAAATACTGCAGAGAGGGCTACGGCAGAACCAATAATGCCATACATATGAAATGATTGGAATTTGAACATTTCATAAATTCGATACCAAGAAACCGCTTCAGATTTAGATAAAATAATTCCGAAAACTATTCCAATAACTAAAAATTTTAACTTCTTCATCTTAACCAAATATTAAAGGGAATAGTACCCAAATCATAATTAAACCACCAATAAAAAAACCAATTACAGCAATTAAAGAGGGTAATTGAAAACTGCTTAATCCTGTAATAGCATGCCCAGAAGTACAACCGTCAGCATAACGAGTTCCAAAACCAATTAAAACTCCTGCAATTAATAAAATTGAAAAACCTTTCAAGGTCAACATATTTTCTACACTGAAAATTTCGTTTGGCACATACGTTTTTCCTGCGTCAGCAAACCCCAAATCTGTTAATTCACTAACAGTTGTTGGATTTACATCTACTCCAGGTGTTGCAGATAAATAGTTAATAGCTATATATCCTCCAATTACCAAACCAGCTAAAAAGATAATGGCCCAGTCACGCTCTTTCCAGTCTTTTTTAAAATAGTCTGATATTTTACCAGCACCTGCCATGGTACACATGGTTTCTAAGTTGGTTGATACTCCAAAGTTTTTTCCGAAGTAAAAAAACAAGAAAAGCACCATTGCAATAAGAGGCCCAGATACATACCAAGGCCAAGGTTGTAATATAAAATCCATTATAATACGTTTTTTAAATAAGTGATAATGGTTTTTGTTGCCCCTATATTTTTTGAAATATAATTGTGGGTAACACTTCCCATTTGCTCTCTAAGTTTTTTGCCTGATTTTAATAAAGCAAAATTACTAGAAAATTCGTTAGTATTTACAACGATTTTTGCACCGCCTAATTTAAGTAAGTCAACAGCTTCCTTAAATTTACTGTATTTATTAGCCCCAAAAATAACGGGAATGCCATATGTAGCAGGTTCTAAAATATTGTGCAAACCTGTCGCTAAACCACCGCCTACATAGGCAACATCTGCGTATGAATATATTTTGGTAAGTAAGCCAATAGTATCAATGATAAAAACTTGATAATGGGATAGTAGTTTTCCTTCTTTTTCTGAATAAAGAATCGTTTTCTTATTGATTAAGTTCTGTAGTTCTTTAACCTGTTTTTGGTTGATATTATGTGGGGCAATGATAAATTTTTCATCATCGGAAGCATGCTTATTTATATAATCTACAATAAGTTCTTCGTCTTCTTTCCAAGTGCTTCCTGCAACAACAGTATATTGATTGTTTTTAAATTCTGAAATAAAACTTAAAGAGTTGTCTTGTTGTAAAATAGCGTATACGCGGTCAAATCGCGTGTCACCAGCAATGGTTACGTTGTTAAAATTAATAGAATTTAATAGGTCTTTAGACGTTTTGTTTTGTACAAAAAAGTGCTTAAAAGCAGTTAGTCTTTTACGCATAAAACCTCCATACCATTTAAAAAAGGATTGTTTTTTTCTAAAAATACCCGAAATTAAAATTGTTGGAACATCATGCTTTTTTAATTCAGAAAGGAGGTTAGGCCAAAACTCATACTTAATCATAATAGCGATGTCAGGATGCACCAGTTTGATAAATTTTTTAACGTTCGATTTTGTATCTAAAGGTAAATAACAAACGACATCAGCTAATGGATAATTTTTTCTTACTTCATAACCTGAAGGAGAGAAAAATGTAACTACAATTTTATAATCTGAATAGTGCTGTTTTAATTCTTCAATAATAGGTCTGCCTTGTTCAAATTCCCCTAAAGAAGCAGCGTGAAACCAAATTACGTTATCGGTTTTGGAAATATTGTTGAGTTTAGAAAAAGTTTCTTTTCTCCCTTTATAAAACAGCCTTATTTTTTTGTTGAATAAAGCTACAATTGGAAGTAAGATAGATACTATGGTAAGAAGTAAATTGTATAAAAAATTCATTATGCGAATTTATGAAATAAAAAAAATCAGTGAAGTTACTCACTGATTTTTTTATTCTATGTTGAAATATGTTATGATTCCATTTCAAAATCTTCCATAAACTTAGTAGTGTAATTACCCGCTACATAATCTGGATGATCCATTAATTGTCTGTGGAAAGGAATAGTTGTTTTTACACCTTCAATAACATACTCATCTAATGCGCGTTTCATTTTGTTAATCGCTTCTTCACGAGTTTGTGCAGTAACAATTAACTTAGAAATCATTGAGTCGTAGTTTGGTGGAATCATATACCCAGCATATACGTGAGTATCGATACGAACACCATGCCCCCCTGGCGCATGATAAGAGGTTATTTTTCCTGGAGCAGGTCTAAATCCGTTATAAGGATCTTCTGCATTAATTCTACATTCAATTGAGTGTAATTGTGGCTTGTAGTTTTTACCTGAAATTGGCACACCAGCTGCAACTAAAATTTGCTCACGGATTAAATCGTAGTCTACAACCTCTTCAGTAATTGGGTGTTCTACTTGAATACGTGTATTCATCTCCATAAAGTAGAAGTTACGGTGTTTGTCTACTAAGAATTCAACTGTACCAGCACCTTCATACTTAATGAATTCAGCAGCTTTAACAGCAGCAGCTCCCATAGCATCACGTAATTCTTCTGTCATGAATGGAGAAGGAGTTTCCTCAGTTAATTTTTGGTGACGACGTTGAACTGAACAATCTCTTTCAGATAAGTGACAAGCTTTACCATAAGCATCACCTACTACTTGGATTTCAATATGGCGAGGTTCTTCGATTAACTTCTCCATATACATATCGTCGTTTCCAAAAGCAGCTTTCGATTCTTGTCTTGCAGAATCCCAAGCATCTTTTAAATCCTCTGCTTTCCAAACAGCACGCATACCTTTACCTCCACCACCGGCAGATGCTTTTAACATTACAGGATATCCTGTTTCTACGGCAACTTTTTCACATTCTTCAAAAGTGGTAATTACACCGTCGCTACCTGGTACACAGGGTACTCCAGCAGCTTTCATGGTAGCTTTAGCATTTGCTTTGTCTCCCATTCTATCAATCATCTCAGGAGAAGCTCCGATAAACTTAATTTCGTGCTCTTCACATAATCTTGAGAATTTAGCGTTTTCAGCTAAGAACCCATATCCTGGGTGAATTCCATCAGCGTTTGTAATCTCTGCAGCTGCTATGATACGATCCATTTTTAAATAAGATTCGCTACTTGGTGCAGGTCCAATACACACTGCTTCATCAGCAAAACGTACGTGTAAACTTTCAGCATCTGCTTTTGAATAAACAGCTACTGTTTTAATCCCCATCTCTTTACAGGTTCTAATTACACGTAGCGCGATTTCGCCTCTATTGGCAATTAATATCTTTTTAAACATGTCTTTTAGTTTATGAGTTTATTAGGTTTAGTTGTTTAAGAGTTTAGCGTAGCTAAACTTCTAAACTTAAAACTTCTAAACCAAAAATTATGATGGGTCTACTAAAAATAATGGTTGATCAAATTCTACAGGAGAAGAATCATCCACTAATACTTTAACAATTTTACCAGATACTTCTGATTCAATTTCGTTAAATAACTTCATTGCTTCAATGATACAAACAGTATCTCCAACTTTTACTTCTGTTCCTACTTCAGCAAAGTTTGGCTTGTCTGGAGAAGGTTTTCTGTAGAAAGTACCAATGATAGGTGATTTTATAGTTACGTATTTTGAGTCGTCTGTAGCTTCAGCTGCTACTGGGGCTGCGGCTGGAGAAGCTGGTTGTGCAACTGGGGCAGGAGCTATCATTTGTGGAGCCGCTGCTGGAGCAGGAGCTTGTATGATAGTAGTTTCAGGAGTGTCACTTCCAGTTTTAATGGTGATTTTGATATCTTCCATTTCTAGCTTTACTTCACTTGCACCTGACTTAGCTACAAACTTTATAAGACTTTGAATTTCTTTAATGTCCATTTTCCTAAATTTTAGTTGTTTAGTTATGAGTTATAGGCCCATTTTAAGTAGATAGCTCCCCATGTGAAGCCTCCACCAAATGCGGCAAAAATTAAATTATCTCCTTTTTTCAACTCTTTTTCATAGTCTGCAAGTAACAAAGGTAAAGTAGCAGAAGTTGTGTTTCCGTACTTATGAATGTTCATCATCACTTTATCATCTTCTAAGCCAACTCTATTGGCAGTAGCTTCAATGATTCTTTTATTTGCCTGGTGTGGAACTAACCACTGAATATCATCTTTTGTTAAATTGTTTCTGGTTAACATTTTCTCAGAAACATCTGCCATGTTCGAAACAGCAAATTTAAACACAGTTCTTCCTTCTTGATGAACGAAGTGTTGTTTGTTTTTAACGGTGTCTTCTGATGCTGGTAAAATTGATCCACCTGCATCAATTTTTAAGAATTCACGACCAATTCCGTCGCTTCTTAAATATTCATCTTGTAACCCTAAACCGTCGTTATTAGGTTCAAATAAAACAGCGCCAGCCCCATCACCAAAGATGATGCAAGTAGCTCTATCACTATAATCAATAATTGATGACATTTTATCGGCACCAATTAACAAAACTTTTTTGTATCTACCGCTTTCAATATAGCTTGAAGCAGTAGACATCCCGTATAAAAAACTTGAACAAGCTGCTTGCAAATCATAAGAAAAAGCGTTCACGGCTCCTATTTTAGAAGCTGTATAAGCTGCCGTTGAAGCTACAGGCATATCTGGAGTAGCTGTTGCTACAATAACCATGTCGATATCTTCAGGGTTTGTATTTGATTTTTGAAGTAAATCTTCTGCTGCTTTTATTGCCATGAAAGAAGTTCCAAGGCCTTCACCTTTTAAAATTCTTCTTTCTTTAATTCCTGTTCTGCTAGTAATCCACTCGTCATTGGTGTCTACCATTGTTTCTAGCTCCTTATTAGTTAGCGCATGTTCTGGAATATATTTTCCTACCGCTGTTATAGCTGCAGTTATTTTAGTCATAGTTGTTTGTTTTGTAGTAAAACGAGTTTTCAAAGTAATGAAAATTATTTCACTTTTTTGTAGAAAAAAACATCAAAAAGAGGATTTTTTGATGTAAAAACATAAAAAAACCCTCAAAGTAGAGGGTTTTTTAATTTTTTAAACTAGTTTTTAAGCCTCAGCAGCAGCACTTTCTAATACTACTTGCCCTCTGTAATACAATTTTCCTTCATGCCAGTGAGCTCTGTGGTATAAATGAGCTTCTCCAGTTGTAGGATCAACAGCTATTTGAGGTACAGAAGCTTTATAGTGAGTTCTTCTTTTATCTCTTCTAGTTTTAGATATTTTTCTCTTTGGATGTGCCATTTTATGTCTTATTTATCTGTTAGTAAATCCTTTAATTTATCCCATCTAGGGTCTGTTGATTCTTCCTCAACAGGTTTTTCTTCGTTTATTCTTAATTCTTCTAATTTTCTTAAAGCATCCGATTGCATAGTACCATCAATAACATTTGGATGTACTCTTTTGCTCGGTACTGATAACACTATTAACTCATATATATATTGAGACACATTTACTTGATAAGCTTCATGCGGAAGTATCAAAATTTCATCGTGTTCATCATTAAACTCAGGTCCAAACTTAACAACCAAATTTAAAGTACCATTAATAGGTAAATCAAATAACTCATTAGTAATATCACAAGGAACATTCACTGTTCCATTTATGTTAAAAGCAAGTTCTAATAACGTGCTTTTTTTAACAAATGTAATATCAGCTTTTATGTTTGAATTGTTAAACTCGTCAAACTGAAATGCTTCAAAGAACGTTTTGTCAATTTGATATTCAAACAAATGACTTCCTTCTTTTAAACCTACAAAAGGTATGTTGAATTGTTTTAAGTCTTTCATCTACAACTATCAATTTGAGCGTGCAAAGATATAAAAAATGTTTTTACTTTTATGTTTTGAGTAAAAAAAATGAACTATTTTGCTTTTAATGCGTTTTTTGTAAGTTCTTGATACTCTTTTCTGTTCTTAAATATTTGTAATGAGGTAAATAAGGCTTCTTTAAAAGATGTAGGATTAGCATTGTTTTTACCAGCAATATCAAATCCAGTTCCATGATCAGGAGAGGTTCTTACTTTGTTTAAACCTGCGGTAAAATTTACACCATTTCCAAACGATAAAGCTTTAAAAGGAGCCAAACCTTGGTCGTGATACATGGCTAAAACTCCGTCAAATTGCTCGTAAGTTTTTGAACCGAAGAAACCATCGGCAGCATACGGACCAAAAACTAATTTTCCAGTTTCTTTAATTTCAGCAATCGTAGGACGAATAATTTCGTCATCTTCAGTGCCAATAATTCCATTATCACCACAGTGTGGATTCAAGCCTAATACTGCAATTTTAGGTTTACTAATGTTGAAATCTTGTTTTAAAGAATTGTACATGATGTCCACTTTTGCTTTGATAAGTTCGGGTGTAATTGTTTCTGAAACTTTAGAAACAGGTATATGGCCAGTTATTAAACCAATACGTAACTCATCTGTCATTAAAATCATTAAGCTTTTTCCGTCTAAATTTTTTTCTAAGTATTCTGTATGACCAGGGAACTTAAATTCTTCAGACTGAATATTCTCTTTGTTAATAGGAGCGGTAACAAGAAGGTCTGTTTGGTTCTTTTTTAAAGCATCAACAGCTGCTTGTAACGATTTTAAGGCAAATTTACCTCCTTCTTCGGTGATTGTACCTAAGTCTATTTTAACCTCTTCTTTCCAGCTGTTTAATAAATTAACCTTACCGTGCACAAGTTTGTCCAAAGAAGTAATTCCATGAATATTGGTATGAAGTCTTAAAGCCTTTTTATGATATGAAATTAGTTTGTTGGAAGCGAATAAAACTGGAGTGCAAAAATCAAGCATTCGTTTGTCTTCAAATGTTTTTAAAATAATTTCGATACCAATTCCGTTGATGTCTCCAACCGAAATTCCGACAATAATTTTGTTTGCTTTATCCATAGTTTACTTTCGTAGGTAAAGTTGTATTTTTGATGCTAACAAAAGTAACTAAATTTTTATAGAATGTTTACCGGAATAATAGAAACTCTTGGAATTGT
Source organism: Tenacibaculum sp. FZY0031 (assembly GCF_036350695.1). Taxonomy (NCBI): domain Bacteria; kingdom Pseudomonadati; phylum Bacteroidota; class Flavobacteriia; order Flavobacteriales; family Flavobacteriaceae; genus Tenacibaculum; species Tenacibaculum sp. FZY0031. Next base: position 109,919 of record NZ_JAZDVY010000011.1, on the reverse strand, counting down.
TAAAGGTATTGAGCGTGAAAAAGAAAATTTACACCTCACGATAAAAAGTAGCATAACAAATGAGTTAAAGATAGATCAAAGTGTAGCACACAACGGGGTTTGTTTAACAGTTGTAGCAATTGACAAAGATGAATATACAGTTACAGCAATTAAAGAAACGCTCGATAAAACAAATACAGGTAATTTACAGCTTGGAGATGAGGTAAATCTTGAAAGAGCTATGAAGTTAGGGGCTCGGTTAGATGGGCATATTGTACAGGGACATGTAGATGGAACAGGAGTTTGTAAAAACATTGAAGATGCCGATGGGAGTACTGTTTTTACCTTTTCGTATGATTTTGATGGCTCAAACGTTACCATTGAAAAAGGTTCAATAACAATAAATGGCGTAAGTTTGACCGTGGTAAATTCTAAAAAAAATGAGTTTAGTGTGGCTATCATCCCATACACATACGAGCATACAACCTTTAAAAACTTTAAAATAGGTACTAAAGTGAATTTAGAATTTGATGTGATTGGGAAATATGTGGCTAGACTACATGCTTTAAGAGGATAAGATAAAATTATAAAAATTGCATGAAAACGATGGAAGTGTTTAAGTCTATTGCTTTGTGTTTTTCTGGAGGAGGATATAGAGCCGCTTGTTTTTCTTTAGGAACCTTATCTTTATTAGAAAAAGTAGGGTTGTTAGAAAATGTAAAAGCTATTTCTACAGTATCAGGAGGAACAATTACCGGGGTTAAATATGCGCAGTCTCAAATAGAAGAAAAAGAGTTTCAAGCTTTTTTTGACGAGTATTATGCGTGGTTAGCTAATGATGAATTAACAAGTAATGCCTTGAGTCATTTAAGATGGCCTCTAATTTGGAACCAGCCTGAGAATAAACATAAGCGAAAGAACCCGATTAACGCTTTTGCCATAGAATACAATAAACTAACAAATCATGCAACTTTAGGACAGGTTCAAAATGCAATCAGTGAAGGGAAAACACATTTAGAAAGAGTAATTTTCAATGCTACAGATTTTGATAGTACGCATCAGTTTAGGTTTCAAAACATAAAAGGAAACCAAAAAAGGTTTGGAAATGGGAAAGTGCATAGCAAATATAAAGGAGTTATTGATGATATAAAGTTAGGAGATATAATAGCTGCTTCGACAGCATTTCCAGGGGGATTTGAACCTATAGGTTTTCCGTACGATTTTAGTCCCAAACATAATGATTTAGAGGAAATAGGATTGATGGATGGAGGTATTGTAGATAATCAGGGCGCTTCTGTTTTTGTGTCTGAAGCACAAAATCAATGCGACGGAAAACCCGAACTTCATGACTTGTATTTTTTATGTGATGTATCTTCACCATATCCAGGAGAGGGCTTTAAGTTTGCTTCTGATTCTTGGTTTAGCAAATACGTGTCTTATGTGTCCAGTGCTTTTACCTTATTGTTTATGTTAATAGTTACCGTGTTTTTTGGAGTCCAAAAAATGATGGTTTGGTATACGATAAGTGTGGTAATATTGGCTTTTTTAGTATTCATACATTTTTTGTTTTTTTCCTTATCTAAATTAATGCAAAATGAAACAGGTGTAGATCAAAGATTGTATTTGCCACCAAGAAGAGTAGGGTTTTACATACTTAATAGAGCAAAATCTTTAGTTCGTATGGCAAGTGTGGTTTTTCTTAAGAATGATAGGAGGCAACATGCAAGTGCTATATACAGTACTTTTCCGAATAAAATAATTACCTCTACAGTGTATGAATTACGGTGTAAGGATGCTATAGGAAACCAAACATCCCGACCAGAGAACGAGAGAGGTTGGGAAGAAATTGTAAAACATACAGGGGAGATTGGAGAGCCCATTATTAAAAATTCAAATAAAAGCGCATCGTTTGGTACTACTTTATGGTTTACGCAAAAAGACAAAGCTAGCGATATGTTAAACAATGTGATTGCATGTGGTGAGTATACAGCCTGTTATAATTTACTGTCGTATTTAATTATTCAGTATAAAGATGAAGTTGCTGAAATCCCTATTTTTAGAGAGCTGCTATCACTATGGGGGGAATTTCAAGAGAACCCTAAGTTTTTGGTAGAAGAGCGTCAAGAAAAAATAAAAACCATGAATGGATAAGCATTTATGGTTTTTTTTGGTTTTGGTTAAAAAATCAAAGTTTTTATTGTGTTTACGATAGTGTTTATAACTTTGTTTTTAAAATGCCCCAAGCTTATTTTTGAAATACCAGCAGCTTGTAAAGCGTTCATTTGGAATAAGTCTTTCTGACTTTTTACAAGCCATTCAAAATCTTCTACAGTAAGTTTGCCTTGTGCTAATAAAGAAGTCCACCTTTCGAGCTTGTCTTTTGATTCATTTAAGAATCGTTCAATATCTTTTTTTGATTCTTGTGAGAATTCACTAAACGTATCATCAAATAAAGAAAGTAATGATTTTTTTAATTCTTGTAATATTTTATCAAAATCCATAGCGGGTTAGTTTTTAAAAATAAGTTCTAATAATTTGTTTTTGGTAGCAGGTTCTTTTTTGCTTTCATACTCAAGTAACAGGTTAAAAGCTTCAGTTATTTGTTCTTTAGCTTCTGTAATAAAAAAAGGAGAAAGCTTATCCTTTTCTTTCCATCGTTTCAAAAATCCAGCAAGTAAGTTTTTGTCTTGATCAGCTAATAATAACCACATTTTATAGGTTATTTCATTATTAGGTTTGTATTTTTCGTATTCAACAATTTTAGTAATTTCATTTTGTAGTTGTTCAATTTCTTTACTGTTTTCTTGGTAAGAGCTTTCAGCTTTATCTATAAGTTGAGTAGCATCTATTTTTATTTCAATAGTTTTTTGAAAAGAGTATTGATCATAAGGAGCTGTTTTAAGTATACTACAAGAAGAGATAAAAGCAGCAATAAGCATTAAAATAAAGAAGGGTTTGTCGTTTTTCATTTTGATAGTTAGGTTAATTATTAAAGCAAGTAAATTTAATACTTTATACATCATAACAAGGGGAAAAAACACCCAGAAAAAAGAAGTGTTTTTCAGGAGTAATAAAAAAAAGAGTATCAGAATTCATGATAAAAGTCATGTAAATCAATGAGTTATGTTTGTATCTTTGGGTAAGGTGTAAATTAATAAGTTATGGGTATATCAGTCTTTTTACTAAAGTTCTGGGGATGGTATTGTATTATTTTCTTCTTTGTGTTGAGTTTTAATCCTAAAAGGGTAAAACAAATAGTAGATAATTTACAGGATGCTCGGTTTTTAATTATTCTTTCATTGTTTGCGATTATAATAGGTTTACTTAATGTATTGGCTCATAATATATGGGAAGCAAATATTAAATTGTTAGTAACTCTATTTGGTTGGCTGGCTTTAATTAAAGGTATTATCCTGTTTACTTTTCCTAAACAAACCATTAAGCTCTTAAAGCAAACCAATTTAAAGTTTATACAGGCCATATATGTGTTGTTGTTTTTCTTAGGATTGTTTTTGCTGAATGAAGCTTATGGTATAGTTCCTTTTTAACTGAATTTTAATAGAAATGAAAAAAAAGATTTTACTACTAACCGATTTTTCTGAAGCATCATATGATGCAATCGTATATGCTTTAGAGCTTTTTAGAACTGAAAGATGTAGCTTTTACGTGTTAAATGTTTTTAAAACAACATATAATTTAATAGAAGATTTAGTGCCTCCTAAGTCAGGAGAGAAAGGATATGATGAGCCAAAGAAAAAATCATTAGAAGGACTGAATAAAATATCAAAATTAATAACGTCAAAAGAAGAGGTAAATCCTTTTCATACGTTTGACTACATGTCGCTACAAAATAAATCACTATTGGATGCAGCTGAGGAAATAGTGGAGCAAAAAGATATAGAAATGGTTGTAATGGCTACCAAAGGATTAACTAATGATAGTAGTTCTGTATTTGGTAGTAATGCAATACAGGTAATGGAGAAGATTCGTAATTGTCCAGTTTTAGTAGTACCAAAAAAGGCTAAGAAACAAATACCCAAAGAAATTGTTTTTCCTACGAGTTACAGAACACATTATAAAAAAAGAGAATTAGAGTATTTAATAGATATAGTTGGAGCTTGTAATGCATCTTTAAGAGTATTACATATTACTAATAATGGAGATATAGATGAAAATCAAAAAGAACACAAAGAGATGTTGAGTGACTATTTTGAAGGGTTAAAATTTTCATTTCATTCATTGTCTTGCGTAACTGTGTCTACAGCAATAAAATGTTTTGTAGAAAGTAGAGAGAGTGATATGGTGGCTTTTATCAATAAAAAGCACGCATTTTTTGATACTATATTTTCTAAACCATTAGTAAAAGAAATAGGGTATAAGTTAAAGGTGCCTGTGTTGGTGTTACATGATTTAAGAAACTAAAAAAACAAAACAATGAAAAACATAGGAGTTTGGTTAGATAAAGAGAAAGCTCTTGTTGTAACCATTGAAAATGGAACAGAAAACATAAAAACGATACCATCAAACATAGAAACGTTTCGTATTCATGGAGGTTCTGGAACTAGATTAAAAGGAGGGCCACAAGATGTAGTTCAAGATAGTAAGTATTTGGAAAGAGAAAAACATCAAACAAAAAGGTATTTCAATGAACTTGCAGAGGAAGTTAACAGCGCTGACTCATTAGCTATTTTTGGTCCTGCTGAAACTTTTGAGAAGTTTAAGAAAGAACTTGAGGATTCTCATAAAGAATTAAATGCGAGGGTTAAAAAAGTGCAAAGAGTTGACAGTATGACAGATAATCAGGTGAAGGCTTTGGTTAGAGATTTTTTTAATAATGGAAAATAGTCCAAATAAAATAACAATAGTAAAAGCTTCTGGAGAAGTAGCCCTGTTCTCGTTAGCTAAATTAAAAAACTCGCTTAAAAGAACCGGAGCTGATGATTCCTTAGTGTCGGAAATTATAGAAATAGTTCAAGATGAGTTGTATCAGGGAATTACCACTAAAGAAATTTACAATAGAGCTTTTGCTTTACTCAAGAAAAAAAAGAAGGTATTTGCTTCAAAGTACAAATTAAAAAAAGCAATATATGAGTTAGGACCAACAGGTTTTCCTTTTGAACATTTTGTGGCGGCCATTTTAAAATATTCTGGATACCAAGTGAAAGTAGGAGAAGTATTACAAGGAGAATGCGTAGAGCACGAAATAGATGTGTTGGCTCATAAAAACAACGAAACTACGGTTGTGGAATGTAAGTTTCACAGTGAGCAAGGACTTGTGTGTAATGTTAAAATTCCGTTGTATATCCATTCCCGTTATCGAGATGTGAAAAAACATTGGAATGCCTTTAATAAGCACCAAACAACGCTAACTCAAGGCTGGGTGGTAACGAATACACGATTTACAGAAGATGCTAGCCAATATGGTAATTGTGCAGGATTGTATTTACTAAGTTGGGATTATCCGAAAAAGAATAGCCTAAAAGATATAATTGATAGGTTAGGGCTATATCCAATTACAGTTTCTACACTATTAACTAAAAGAGAAAAGCAGTTTTTGTTAAATAGAGATGTAGTGCTGTGCAGAGAATTGATAAAAGATAGCTTTTACCTAGATCATTTAGGTGTTTCAGATACGAGAAAAAGTAGAATTCTATTAGAAATACAGCAATTATGTAGTGTTTAAAACGAAGGAGATATGCTAACTTTTGCTAAAGTTCATTTTTTAGGAGCGGCTGGTACCGTTACAGGCTCAAAGTTTTTGCTCGAAGCATACGGTAAGAAAATTTTGATTGATTGTGGTATGTTCCAAGGACTCAAAGAACTTAGAGAGTTAAATTGGGTAGCGCTTCCTGTAGATGTAAAGAAAATAGATGCTGTATTGCTAACTCACGGACATCTAGATCATGTAGGTTTTTTACCTCGTTTATATAAGCAAGGGTTTAGAGGGAGAATTATAGGAACTACCCCAACGTTGGCCATTGCAAAAATTATATTAAACGATAGTGCTAAAATTTACGAAGAAGAAGCGCAAAAAGCAGCCAAAGAAAATTATAGTAAACACAATCCTGTACTTCCTTTTTATACAATTACTGAGGCTGAAAAAACAATAACCTTATTTGAATCTGTAGCGGAAGGAGAATGGGTTTCTTTTTCAGATAAAATCTCATATAGGTTTCAATATAACGGACATATCATAGGGGCAACTTTCATAGAATTAGATATAAATGAAAAAATATTTGTGTTTTCTGGAGATGTAGGAAGAGTGAATGATTATTTGTTAGCCCCCCCAAAAAAACCTGAGTGGGCTGATTACCTTTTTTTAGAAAGTACCTACGGTCATAAATTGCACCCAAAAGAAAACATCGAAGAAATTCTATCAAAACTCATTAAAGAAACAATTCAAAATAAAGGAAATTTAATCATTCCTAGTTTCGCTGTGGAGCGTTTGCAAATGTTAATGTATGTTTTATGGAAACTGTATAAGAAAAATACAATACCAAACATACCAATTTTTGTTGATAGCCCAATGGGAAATAATGTTTTGGAGGTTTTTAAACGATATCCACAATGGCATAAACTACCCATGAATGAATACGAAGCAATGTGTAACCATATAAATATTATTGAATCTTATAGAGAAACATGGGAAACTATTGATAATCCGAGATCTAAAATAATAATTGCTGGAAGTGGAATGGTAACTGGTGGTAGGGTTTTAACTTATTTGCAACAGATGATTAATGATCCTACTACAACGATTTTGTTGCTTGGTTATCAAGCAGCAGGAACTAGGGGAAGGCAGTTGCAAGAAGGTTGTCATGAAATAAAGTTTTTTGGACGATATTTTCCTGTAAAAGCAAGAGTTAAAAGGATAGAAAGTTTATCTGCACATGCAGATCAGCAAGATTTGTTAGATTGGTTAAGTGAGATAAAAAATATACCAGAAGAAGTGTTTCTTATTCATGGAGAACAAACGGCTTTAGATGCTTTTAGATTGAAAATACAAAAAGAGAAAAATTGGAATGTTTGTATTCCAAAATTACATGCTATAAAAGAGTTAATGATATAAAACGAAATGTCTAATCGTAAAAGCTAGCTCAATGAAAACAACAAGCATACATCTAAAATATGTTGAGTGCAGAAGATATGCACTTAATGTCAAAACAATGGTTATCTGAACTCTCGTTTTTAAAAGACGAACAGCTTTTTTTGAAGATTTAATTAGAAAATATATTTTCGAATTAATAGCTCCTAGTCAGTTTAAGAAAACAACTAAAATAGTTGAAGCACTGAGTAGTTCAAGAGAAAAAACGGAAGAGTTAATTAAAGAAGATAAGTTGTAGTTGAGCCGTAGTGCTCCGCCAATTTTAACCTCAGGTTTTTCTTGTGAAAACACGATTGTAACCAAGGAAAAAGCAACTAAGACTAGGCTTTTTTTTGTGAAATTCATTGTTTGTTTTAATAAATATGAAGAAAGCGTACTTGTATAAGCACATTTTCAAGTAAAAGGATATGAGAAGCCTCTTTTTGCTAAAAAATGATGATTAAATTGAAGGAGGGATAAACTTATCTGATTGATTCCTAAAAACTAAAAAGCTAAAACTGAATATTCGTTTATTCTTTTTGTCTTTGAGTTTTTTATCATAAGGCTGCAAAAGATACTGATTTAAAAAGGGTTTTTCAAAGAATGCGCTTTTGAATGTTGGAATATTCAACTAAAAATATAATGAAGCCTTGCGTATTTTACTAAAATAAGACCGACATAAAGTATCAAATTAAGAGGGGTAAGTAAAAGTAGTAGTTTAGATTTTAAAATGCTGGTTTTGTAGTGTTTTTAAGTGGTATAGGAAGTTTTTTATGTGTTTAAAATTCAATATATTAGTATGTTGAATATCTCTGTAAATGAAAACTTCAATGGAAAGAAAAAACTTATATGGCTATATTATAAATAGTAGCATGGTTGTAGCGTTAGGTATTATTTATTTGAAACAAATAAATTTTAATACTAGTGATGTTTGGTGGAATTGGATTTCATTGGGGCTAATCGTTGTTATTTTAGGAATGCTAACAACCGTTTTCTTTATTTTAAGAGCGCAAATTAAGGCAAAAAAGAAATCGGAAGAAAAGCTTTTAAAAAGTCAAAAATTATTACATTCTATCATTGATAATACAACAAATGCAATCTCTGTTAAAAAAATAAATGGAGAGTATATGTTGGCAAATAAGAAGTATCAATCAATTTTTGAAACGTATGGTAAAGATTTACTAGGAAAAACAGACCATGATATGTTACCAAAGGAATTAGCAGACAGGTACCTTGAAGCAGATTTAGAGGCTATGAAGTTGGGAGAAGAAATTCAAATAGAAGAAGAGATTGAGCAGTCTGATGGAAAGCATACATATTTATCAGTAAAATTTCCATTGTTTGATATCAATAACAGGGTTTATGCTATTGGGAGTATCTCTACAGATATTACAGAAAGAAAGATGATTATGGAGTCGCAAAAGACAGCCGATACCTTCTTCAATATCTCTACAGATAGTTTAGTAATTGCTACCAGTGAAAAATTTTTAAGAGTCAATCCTTCGTTAAGCAATCTTTTAGGATATACAAAAGAAGAACTTTTGAATACTCCGTTTGCTGCTTATATTTTTCCTGAGGATCTGGAAAAAACAAAGGAGGCAATTAACAAATTAGAAGAAGGAGCAACTTTGGTGAGTTTTCAAAGTCGATGGATATGTAAGGATCAAAGTATTAAATGGTTGTCATGGAATGCTACTTCAGATACAGCTACGGGAAGATTATATGCAGTAGTTAGAGATATTACCAAAGAGCTGTTGCTGCAAAATGAGAATGAAAAAAGAATGAATGAACTGTATGAGAATCAGCAAAAGTTAAATATGATTATAGAAAACATTAGTGACGGGGTTTTGGTAGCAAACACTGATAAGCAAGTTATATTGGCTAATGAGGTTGCAAATGAACTTTTTGGAATAGCTGATGATTCAAAAATATCTATTGATTTTTCAGATCATTTTAAAGTGTTGAATCCGCATGAAGGAAAGGTTTTCCCAGCACAAAATCTACCTGCTGAATTGGCTTTAGGAGGTAAAATTACCAACGATATTGATGTACTGTTAATGAACAAGCAAACAAATGAGATTAGAAGAGTTTTGTTGAGTGGAAGACCTATAATAGATAATGAAAATTATATTGCTGCTGTAGTTGTAACGATTAAAGATATTAGTAGGTATAAAAGGTTAGAGGCTGAATTGAAAAAGAAAGATCAAGAATCAAGAAGAAGAATTGGATTTAAAAGTAATCAATCAAAAAAGGAGGAATAATATCATCGTTGAGTTACCTGCAAAAACTATTTTCCTTTAGTTTTTTGGGAGTGGTTTGGGGGGGCGATAAGCAAAGGAGGTTTCTAATAATGTTAGTTTTATTGATGTTTGCAAGGGAAGTGTTTGTTTTTCAGAAGATTAATTTTATCTCGGTTTTTATTTACTTTCATTTTACTTCATATAATCTTTAAAATGTTGCAGGCGTTTTAAAATATTATGTAAGTATGTAATTGTTGCAATTTATGTAAAACATCTATTTTTCTTATATAAATTAAGGATTGTGAAATTAAGATAAACATTAGTTTGTAATGAATCTTATGCCTATAAATATTGCTATAGATTAAAGTTTTATATTAAGCGTTTCTTCTTTGCTAAGGTAATCGCTTCAATCTTTGAGTGTACTTGTAGCTTCTTATATATATTTTCAATATGCCTTCTAACTGTTGATGGTGAGATAAACAAATTTTCAGCTATTGAGGTATATGGTAACCCTGTTGCTAATTGTTCTAAGACTTCAATTTCTCTACTTGTTAGTTTTACATTTTCTTCTTCATTTTTTTGTAGAGATAAAGGAGTGCGTAAAAGATTTAGTGCTTTAAGAGCTATAGATGGAGTCATAACAGCGCCACCAGTAAGGGTTTTTGTGATAGCATTATAAAGAGTTTTTGGTTCGTCGTCTTTTAATAAATAACCATCTGCTCCTGCTTGTATTGCATTAAAAATTTGTTCGTCATTATCAAAAACAGTAAGCATAATTATTTTTACTTGCGGATATTTTCGTTTTATTAAGGCAGTGGCTTCTATGCCATTTTGTTTGGGCATATCAATATCCATTAATATCAGGTCAGTATTTTTATTTTCGCTAAGTTTTTGTAAGCATTCTAATCCGTTGTTGGCTGTAAATACGATGCTTATATCTTCAAAAAAAGAGAGGCTTTCTTTGGTGCTTTTTATTAAAAAATTATTATCATCTACAATGGCTACTCTAGTTTTCATACCTTATGTATTGTTGTTTTTGGAATTATAAAACAAAATGAAACTTCAACCCCTTTTTCTAGTTCAGTTTGTATGTTGAGTTGACTTTTTAATTCTATGGATCGTTTTCTCATATTCAATAATCCATTGCCTAATTCTACGTTTTTTTCTATAAAGCCTTTGCCGTTATCTTTTACAGAGAAACATATATTATCTTCTTTTTTATAAATATGGATGGTTATTTGTGAAGCTTTTGCATATTTAAGAGCATTATTGGTAGCCTCTTGAATAATGCGAAATGCATTCAGTCCTTGTAAGGATGTAAAGGTTACATCTTCAGGGAAATTTTCATCTACATTAACAGTTATATTAGTTTTATTTTGTGATTGTTTCGCTTTTTCGATAAAATTTGCAATTCGAGAGTGTAAATCTTTAATAGAAATATCTGATTTATTCATTGCCCAAACGGTATCTCGTAGTTCTTGCGTAGTTACTTTTGCAAAATCTTTTATAGTATTTAGTTTATCGGTTAACTTTTCGTCTTCGTCAGTAATGTAGTATTTAATAGTATTAATGGTAACAACAATAAAAGTGAGTTTTGAGCCTATGTTGTCGTGTAGATCGCGAGAAATTTCCAAGCGTTGTTCCAGTAATTTATTCTGATTTTCAATTTGCACTAACACATATTTTAACTCAGCTTCTTTATGCATCTGAGAATGTTTAATTACTATAAAGCAATAAATAGTAAATACGATAATGGGCATCACAACTAAATCACCAATGACAATGTACTCTACATAAAAGACTGAAACAATAATGAAGTAAATAATTAAAATTACATTGCATAAAATCATATAATTTACAAATTGAGAAACCCACTCTTTTTTAATTTGTAAATGATTTTCTTTAGTATTTACGGTAAAACGATTTATAAATACTCGTAAATAAATAAAATAAATAACACTGTGTAATAAACTTAAGTTCGTTATTATTATAAGGGGTAGATGGGTTCCTTGTAATATTTCTGCAAAATATTTTTTTTTCAATTCATCTGGCAAAAACAAATAATAAACCCCACTCAAACAGAGTAACGAAAGAACCCAATAATTTAACGACCAATATTTGGGTAATTTTATTTCTAAATTAAAATAGACATACTGTAATAACATAGGTCCGAAAAGAAAAACGAATCCTAATATTAAAAAAGGTACAAAAACCAATTTATAACTTCCAAAGAAGGTGATTAAATTAGAAACACAAACTAAAATTATATTTAAAAAGAAAAAACTGAACGACAGCCTTGCTTTTATACTTTCTCTTTTAGTTATTAACGTGGTAGCTACTATTAATGTTAATATGAATATAATAAAGAGGTTGACAAAAAGTATTATTGAATTCATAAATAAAAAATATTGCATAAGGTTTTAAAAACCACCCTATGTTTAAGAGCTAAATTTAATAAAAAGGCAATAGGTCTAGGAAAAAATGAAATTATAAACTTTTTTGTTTTAAAATTTACAAAACAATTATAATTAAAATAAGGCTTAATAACATTTGTGCTGTTTTTAGTAAAATGAGGAAACACAGTATATAGCGGTAAAATAAAAAAGTTAAGTAAAGCAGAATGGATCATTTGTTGCTCTTTTTTATTCTTTTTTTATGAACCAAATTATAATTATAAAGACAATAACTAAAATTATGACAATGGGTAAGAAAATTACTAAAGCAGGAAAAACTCCCCAAAAAGTAGTCTTAACATGGTACGGTTCTCTAATTTTAGTATTGGAATACGTAAAACCTTCTAATGATAAACTTGATAATTTATCAATATTTGTAAATAAATAATCTGATTGCTGAATTATATTTTCAAAAGAAAATTTATCATCATCTTTATAGTATGTAACAACAAGATTATCTTTAGGGGTAGGTGAAAAATTTACTTTTGAGCCTTTAAATAACTTATGTTTATCATTATACTTAAAATCAAATCCTGAGGAAAGTCCTTTTATGTCAGAATCGTTTAATTCGTCCATTAATTCAATGTAAAAATCACCATGTTTTATGGGGTTTTTCCATACACTTCCGCTTTCTAACAGATAAATAAATGCATTTTTACTTTCGCTTTCATAACCTTTCTTTACTCTTGCATTGTTGGTGTTTACAATGAAATACACTTCTACTTTTTGTAGCTCGTTTGGGGTGAATTCCATGTTCCAAACTTTCCAATTATCACTAAATGGTATTGTTTTTTTGTAATTGTTATTGAGTTCTGGATGTGCTTCTTTAAGTAACGGTAGCAAATTGTTTTTGACTCTTATTTTAAATTGGCTTAATGAATCTAAAGTAACGTGGTTAAGATAGTTGTCTCCACCAGCATAGATGCCATTGGTAGGATACCCCATTTTGAATCGTAAAGAATCATTTGTTGTATTACGAAACCAATATACTCCTTTTACCACTGCAAAACCTTTATATAACTGAATGTATATGTTTTCTTGTTGCATTTGCACTTTTTTAAAAGAGAGAGAGTCTTCGGGATATAGCATTGTAAATACGGTTCCACCAGCATTCCAAATACCAGGTTGCGCAGCGTTACTATATGCCTTGTTTATAAAAAACATAAAAATGATACCTAAAAGAAGCTGTGAACCTATTTTTTTCATAACAGAAGATTTATATAGTTTCATTAAACAAGTATATATTGTGTGAGTTAAAATTTACTGCAATAAGAATAGTAATGAACGATGCTTTGTGCAAATCAATAATATCGTTTGATTTTACTTTGTTGTATATGTTTTCTGACACATCAATGTTTCCATTATTAGTAACTAAACGGAACTTGGTTGCGTTTCTATTGGAAGTGATTTTAAGTTTGTCATTAACCTGAACTGTTGTTATTTGTTTGAGTTTTCCATTTCTAAAAAACGTTGCATAGTTATTTATTTCTATAAGTAGTTTAAATGAAGTATATACAAAAGCAACAAGTACAGGAATTATAAAAATAAAAATACCTTGCCATAACAATAATAACAGTAATGCAAATGCTATTACAAAAATTAATCTTTTTCTCATTTTTTTCCAAAATATCTTTTTAACTACATCCACTTCTTTTTGACTCATTGGCATAGTTTTACTTTTATTTGGAATGAAATTAAGGGTGTTATTAACTTCAATCGATTGCTGATGGTTCTCTAATATAGTAAATGTTAAAACCTCTTTGTTTTTTGGACTTACTTCTAAATATATTTTGTCTCCTATAATAGCTTTTGAATATACCGTGTAAGGAATACTGTGTTCTTGAATGTCAACACTTATATAATATGAAGTTTTAGTGGTAGTACTATTTGAACTATTACCCGCTCTTGAGGTAAAATTTTTTGAAGAAGAGGTGTGTTTATCTATTCGTTTATCGGTAATAATTCCAGTATAGCAATGTTTAATTCCTTTTTTTAAATCAATGTAGGTACTCCAAAAAGTGTATACTATAATACTTAAGAAGAACAATAAAAAAATAGCAAAAACGATTATAGGAATTGTACTAAATTTTGCGGGCTTTAATACATTTTTAAAAATGAAAAAGAATATACCACCTACAAAAATTAAGAAAATAACCAAGAAAACATACTGCTGACTAATTTTTTTCTTATCTTTAGAGGAAAGCGGTTTTATTTCATAATTATTTTCTGTCATAGTTAAAAATGTTTATTTAGGAATTTTGATATATTTAAGATGTTCTACCAATTCTAAATACGTGTTTTCATTATACTTTGTGTCGCCAACGATATTGCCATTTTGTAATGTTGTTCTAAAAAACTGAATAGTTGCTATGTTTTCTTGCTTGATATTTACATTGGCTGTGGCATATTTTACCTTGTTACCCAAGGTGTCTTTCTTGTAGGAATAGATGGTTATTTGGTAAGGTTCTACCTTGTCTAAATGCTTTTCGTAAAATTGCCAAGTTTGATTGCTATATTGCTCTAAGTTAAAAGGGATATTATCTTTTGGTGCCTCTTTATTAAATCGTTGAATACCTTTATTTATTCTGCTTGTAGCATTATTCTCTTCAATAATTTTAAAAGCAATATCTACTATTTCTGTATATATATATGCCTTGTAATTAGTGCTAGGTTCTGTGTAGGATAAAATTTCTTTATCTTCTAAATAGAAGTGGTTAGAAATTACATCTTCTTTAGCTTTATGTTTTTGATGATGTACTTTTTTATACAAATTACCTTTTTGGGTATAATAAAATGTAGTTATAGAATTAGTATCATTTATATTAGCTATAATGCTTTGTAGCTTATTGTTTTGATACTCATATTTTATATGATTTTTTTCCCCTTTTTTTAAATAGATGCGCTCTTCTATTAAATTATGCTGTGTATCATAAACATATTGATGTTTTCTGTTTAAATTAGAATTACGATGTTTAGTTATTCTTTTACGTAAAAGACCTTTTTTATAGTTACTGCTTAATTTTAACCAATCGCTACTCGTATTGCTTTTTCTTTCGTAGCTTTTTATGGTACCATCAGTGTTGAAATTGTAGCTAACTTTTTCGGTTTGTATTGCTTTTTCAGAATGTAACGTATACGTTACCATCTCAACTTTTTTAACCGATTGTGTAAATCCGTAATCTTTAGCTGTAATCTTTGGTAAAGATTGTGCAATAGCATTACAATTTAATACTAAAAAAATGACTGTAATAAATTTAATTTTTAGGAGCATATTGTTTTTTAGTTTATTTATATTTTTTTTAGATGTTTATCTTATATAAATCTTTAACTGCGTGGTCTTTATTTACTTTATTGATAGTTGTTTTTTTGCCAAACTTTGTTGTACATTCTCAATTATTTCTGAGGCATTGTTTTACTATTTGCAGGATTGTAGCCGTTTGCATAATTTACAATTAGTTGACCGTTTTTAAACTCACCATAGGTTTGAGTGAAGGTTTTAACATCTGTTTTAACACCTAAACCCGTAATATATCCATTGTGGGCAAATGCTCCAGAATACACATAGGTTGGTGTTTTAAACATTCCTGAATAATTAATTTTACCATTACTATCCCAGTCGCCTACATAAAAGTTTTTGTTAGCCCACCTGTAAGCGCCTGCCTTATATGGTTGTCCGTTTTTAAAGAAGCCAACATATACATCTCCTTGGTTGTATTTAAAGGCACCATACCCATTTTGGCAGTTTCCTAAGCAATTTTTACCGGTTGATTTTTTCTGTAAATAATCAGTAAAAAGATTGGTGGTTAATTTACCTTGTGTGTAAATACCCGCCTGAAAAGTTTTGTTGTTTTTAACGTAATACCCATAACCGTGTTGTTTGCCATCTTTCCAATGCCCATAATACTGCTCGTTGAGTTTATTCCAATAATAAATTCCAAAACCATTACGATACCCATTATAAAAATCACCGTCATAACGATTACCATTGGCAAAGAAAAATTGTGCATAACCGTGTAGTTTACCACTTTTGAAAAAGCCAAACACTTTGCTACCGCTATTAAAAACATAAGTGCCATAACCATTGGTACAGTTACCTTTTATGCAAGCATTGTCTGTTTTATTATTTTGAGGTTGTGTAGTATTAGTTTTGCCTGAAATTTTATCGGTAGAAAAATTAAAATAACGTCCTTTGTTAAATACGCCTGGTTTTGAATTAGCAAAGTTGCTTAATACATAAGTTGGAACATTATTGATTGAAAACACGTAGTCTTTTGTCCCTTCAACATATCCTTCAATTTTATAATCCTTAAACCGTTTACCTGCTATAAAAAAGCTTACGTGTTCTTTGTCTTCTGATGGGATATACCAAATTGAATTCCCTCTAGAGGTCATAGAAATTGCAGGGTATGCCTTGGTTTCTTTACTAGTATTTTGCAGTGCGCTTTCTGCAAAATAAACATCTTTACTTTTAGTATCTCTAGCAATAATATTTTTATATTCTGATTGGTATTTCCACTTTCTGTAAGAAAAAATTGATGGGATGCCTCGCTCTATACACATTGCTGATTTACCATCACTAATAATACTATTTTCTGACTGTAGTAAAAATTCAAAAGGAATTGTAGTATTTAAAGTTATTGATGTGTCAAGGGCGTTTCTCGCAATGTAATAAGTGTTCGTTAATGGATTAAAGAATATATAATCGTTGTTAAATTTGTCCCATAGCGACGTATTGTCTAATTTACCATTGATATATAAATGAGGTATGGCCAAACCGCCTTTTAAGTTTAAGTCGCCCGTAGTTTTTTTAATTTGTGCATTTTTTTCAAAATCTTTATATTCACTATGATAAATAATGCTTCTGTTATATTGGTGTAACACATTACCTGCAGCATTGGTTTCTGTTCTTTGTATCCAGTTACCTTTAGAATCGTATTGATATTTAAAAAATGTTTTACTGTTATTTTGGTTTGCTTTTCTTGCTGTTAGCAACCCGTTTCTGTAATATTCAGTTTTAGTAGTTGGTAGTTTATCTGTTTCTTTAGATGTAATAGTTACTATAACCAAATCACCTTGTTTTATATAACTATATTCTTCTGTTTTGTAGCTGTAAATTGCTTTTTTAATTCTGTTTTGTGCATCGTATTCATAAATTTTTCCTTCGTCGTAAATAAGATTTCCGTTAGCATCATATTTGAAATTGAGTGTTTTTCCATTGGTATATGTTGCTGATATGGGTCTGTTATAATTGTCAAATTTTATATGTATTCTATGTTCTATATCTAACCAATTACCCTTATTATCGTAAAAAGTAAAACTGTCTTGAAATACATCACCCTTTAGTTGTGTTTTATCTAAACTAGCACCTTTGGGTAATGGATTAACAGGAGCGTTTACCCAATTTATAGTTTGTGCTTCAGCTACAAGTGTCTTTAATAAAAATATGATAATGAGTGTGTAATATTTTTTCATTTTTTTATGGGTGTTTTATTTTAAACGAGCTACTTTTTTTTCAAAAAACATATCAAAATTGGTACTACCACTTTCGGATCCATCTGCATAGATTAGTTTTTTAAATACCAATCGTCTTATATGCATATTATATTGTTTGTCTATTTGCAAACGCTTTATCCAATCGCCCGTTTCGTTTCTACTTTCTGCAGGAATAGTAAAAATGGTTCTTGTGGTGGGTTTACCTTGTAGTTCACCCATAAGTTTGATAAATGAATTAGGTTCTTGTTCTTTTAATTTTCGCATTTTTAAGGCATAGTTTAATGCGTTTTCATTTACTTCGATATCTAAATCATTATGATGATAAGCCTTGTAAAAAGTAACTATCGGTTCTCTGCCCAAATAGAATGATGCAAATTTTTCAGTTCCATCGTAAACAGTATAACTTTCAGTAATTTTACCATTTACACTAGTTTCTTTGATACGACTGTAATTTTTATTATGGTTAAAATAAGTTGTCATTCTCCCCCCGTTGGAGTATGATCTTTCTATTGAATTTACCAAACCATTTTTATACGTATACGTATCCGTAAAATTTGAAAACTTGCCATTCGCTACAATTTTTGTGAGTTTTTGATTGGTGTTATAATGTAATTTTTGTTTGTTATTAAAATTTACTGATGAAGCATACGTGTTTATACTGTCTAACAAGCCATTATTATATTCATAATTAGTAGCTGTTTCGCTAGCGTATTTACCAAATATTTTAAAATACTTTTGTATAATAAAGCCTTCTTTGTTAAAAGAATACACTTCTATCATTGTTGGTTTGTATGATATGCTATCTACTTTGTAGTAGGCTATATTTACTTGTTTTACCTGTTTTTTAAAACCGAATGATTTCCAATGAGTTTGTGGTGGTATTAGATAGTCATTTGTTTTTTGACTATACGTTTTAAAAACATTGATAACAAACAGTAAAACGATTATTTTTTTCATCTTATTCATATTAGTTTTTATATGTTATAGTACGTTTGGTAATAGTAGTATATAACCACTTATTATTTTTCATTTGATATGTTTTACGTACTATCCAATTATAATTATCATCATATTCATATTCAAATTTTTGGTAGGGTTCACTGTCTTTTTCTATATTTATAAGTTCTTTATAATCAGTTTCATCACCAAACACTTCTACCTTCCTACTTTTATAGTTGTATTTTGTTGTTGTGGTTACGCCCAAATTACCAATGGTACGCTCAAGAGGTTTTTCAAGTGCATCAAATTTTAAATGTTCTGTTTCTACGGGTGTCTTAATGTTCTCTTTATAGTATTCTTTTTTTAAACTTTTTGTAGCGTAATTGTACCAGCTTTTAGTTTGCGAGGATATTTTTTTATTTGAGGTAAAAACTGTTTCTTTAATATAATCATCATCATTTCCTTGATAGGTTACTTCAAAAACATCTGGATTGGTATTGAGTAAATATCTTTTTACGACAATTTTATCTACATTAAAAGAACCATAGCTGTACTGACGTTCTTCAATCATCTTTTCTTTCACTGTATTAAAGATGGTAATCGTTTTTATTTGGTTGCCATTCGGGTTTGTATAGTTTATCCGTACATCAAAACTCATTTCTTTCATTGGCTGATTTATAAAACGATAGTCCGTTAATTGGTAGGTGTTATTCCAGCTCCAATATTCTTTAGAAAAAGGATATTCTTTGTTTTCATCAATTTCAAAGACCTCTTTAGTCATTGTTTTTATTTGAGAAAAGTCAACCGCATCAATAGTATTCTTAAAACTCCAGTCAGGTGGGTAATAAGCAATTTCATTTTGAGCTACCAAAAAATAACTTGTTAGCAAAAAGCATAGTGTTATGAAACGATTTATAAATAATTGCATTTTTTAAAATTTTATTGTTGAATATTTATTTTTGAAGTGTTATAAAAAGAAAGTATGGCACTCAATATCAAAAAAGGGAATATGATAATGACAGAGCCCCATAAATTATCGGGTGTAAAAGTTTTAGGAAAATTTTTTACCACAAAAAATAGCAACGCTGCACCCATAATAATGGATATATGAAGTATGAGTATATTTGGCGTAAACATCCCAAAACCAACAGCTAATGGTTGCTCTGTTTTATGGAGGTAAATCCGTTCAACCAATACGAATAATAGATTGCTATTAAAAAACCAATTTTTAAAAAATAGCACTTCCATATTAATTAAAGTAAGTTCATTATTTTTCCAGTTTGCTATAAATCCAAAAAAGACAATAATAAAAATGAAATAAACTACCATTATAAATAAAGAGCTAAAAATGGTTTTTCCTTTCTTGATGTTAACTATGGAATTTTCATTTTGTTTATAACAAAATCTATCGACAATAATTCGTATTAGTTCACTAAACCAAAAAAAGTAAATAATATAAAAAACGGTAGATTGCCCATTTACTACCGAAAGTAAGGTTAATAGCGTAAATATGATAAAATCCCACTTTCGGTTGTGTTGCAATGTTCGTTCTAATATAGATAGCAATGGTTTCATTGTAGTATCAAGCTATAATTTGGCTTTATTTCGTTATGTTAGTTAATGGAGCTGTAGTTAGTGTTTTGTTTTTCTAAACCTATTAAATTGTATTTTAGTTAAATACTACTGGTATCCAGTCCGTTTTTATAATTTTACCTTTATTAGCAGCACCTGTTCCGTTACATATTGGGCATACTTGCTTTGTATACCCATCAACATACCTTATTTCTTTATAAACTTTTTGGGCAGGTATATAGTTTGATTTGTATACGTGTTTATCGTAATAAACTCCTTTTACCGTATAAGAATCATTTGTGTATTTTGCAGGAATGGTATAAACATGTTTTTTTGTTTCTTTATAAATTGGCACTCGTATTGTTTTCTCACAGGATTGATTGTTGTCGGCAACATAATCATGTTTCATATAAACTTTTTCGTTGTTAGTAATTTTGGCTTGTATATTAGGGTTGTCGGAAAAAACCGTGATATACTTTTGGGTATTATTCACACTTTTTATTTTCGCAGTACGGTTAATACTTTCTATATAAACTATATCACCTACTTTTAACTCATTAATTTTGGTTTCAAAACCATATTTTTTTCGTCCTGTAAGGGCTCTTCTACCCTTATGAGAAAAACCTTCTATTGGCATAACATCCCAAATATTCTCATGTTTTGTCACCGAGTTACCAAAAATATGCTTTGTGTTCTTGGGATTTCCGTTTTCAAACAATCCGTAGTAGGCATCAACATCATACCTGTAACCGCTATGATATCTCACTATTTTTGTGCGGTAGCCAATACCGTGAAGTTTTCCGTTTTTAAAGTGCCCAACTTCCAAAAAAGTTGCATCACTTAGTTTGTAATTATCTTGCGGAATCATATGTACCCCATAACCGTTTAAAGTATCAATACCGTGGCTAACTAAGGTCGCAATATTATATGAATAGACTTCAAAATCGGTTTGTCTTTTCAATTGCAGAATGTCTGGCTTTTCATTGGCATGTGCTTTTGTTTTAAATTTAATTTCTTTGTCAATGATTACTACCCAATAGTTTTCTTGTGTCTTTTTGTCTTCCATAAACAATACAGAACCATTAGTTACATTCTTTTTAGTTGGATAAATAAACCCTGTCAGCTCGAGGTCATTCTCATAATTATAATAACTTCCCGTATGGTCGTAACCATAGTATCGGTCATTTTCATTATTTGCAGGAGCATAATATGATGGGTTTTTCGACGAAACATAGTCGACACGATTTCTACCGTACGTTGGATGCTCTTTATAAAAATATCTTTCTTTATAAGGTAAGTCAGCAATCTTATTTCCGTCAGGGTCAATTTCCACAAACCGATTAACCCCAGGTTCGCCTTTATCTTCTACAACGCCATTCCAAAAGTTACCATTTTCATAAAACATTGGGTTTCGAAGTATATTATTTCCATTTTCAATATTATAATCATAATTCAACTGTTCATTTGAGGCGTAATATCTAGTACAAAATGGAAATTGCCCGTCAAAGAGTCCTGAATTATATGTAACCTTAGTGCTATAAAGAGCCTTACCATGGTTAATAAAGTCTATTCGTTTGTGTTTTTTCTTGTTTTTTAAGCTCTTTCCTTTACTGTTAGCTTTTTCAAAGTGTGTACGATACGCTCTGTATTTATCGAATTTAAATTCAGAAAAATCGTAAATAGACGACAACTTGATGTCATCATAAATAAATGATTGAGCATTAACCGTATTTAAACAAGCTGTTATGCTAATAAATGTTACAATAAAAAAAAGTTTTTTCATTTTAAATGAGGTTTAATGATTGTGCTTTCAGCTTAATTCAGCTTTGCTCAGTAAATTAAGAAATAGAACATATAAATCTGCATTGACAATAGTAGCATCGTTTAGATAAACTATAAGCATACCAGGTACTTATGATACGCTCATCTCTATATTCTCAAAACGTTGATAACCTTCATGATACTTTGTGTTTGCGACTGTGTCTACCTAACGGTCTAACCTTGTATCTGCCTAAATCATTTTTGTATTGTTCGGTTGTTGGTTATCAGTTAATTAAGTTAAAACAGGGGCCGTCTCTGTAAGTAAGCATTTCAATTTTACCTGTTTGTTTACTTATTTTAATTACAGTACCGTCAATTAGATGCTTTTTATTATATGTTTGATATGTATTTGTTCCGCCTGATTGTATTACCATGTTAGGACCCACTAGTAAGACTTGATTAGCTTAAAATCATAGGAGATCACCATTACCATTAGTAAAAGACTCGAATGTTATTCTGTGTTTTTTTAAAATCTTTTTTCTTAATATGCTTACGGAATTCTTGCTATGCATAACTTGTGCTTATTATAAAAATAAGCTACAATATGCATGCATGCCTCCTTAATTTTAACTTTCATAATAATTGATTTTTTTGAATATTATTTATATAGAGTCTTAAAAACAAACACTAATGTTAAAAAAACTTTCGGTTAAACTCATTCACATGATGTTCTAAAAACTTTGTAATAGCTTGTGCTACACCTTTTTCGTATTTATTAGCGTTTGCTTTTATTAATGCAGTGTTTTCTACCGAAATATTATCTGCTCTATACATTTTTCCAAAAGCAGTTTCTATGCCTATATAATCTGTGTCGGTTTTTGCAAAAGCTTGTATTTTTTCTTTACCTACTACGTCATTTATTTGTAAATCTTTTTTTAGTACTCCCGTGTACGTACCAAGTGGCGAACTACCAATATTATGTTTTCCTGACACAAAATCTATTGCCGAAACACACAAGTAATTTTTCTCCTTTGATTTTCCTGTCAATCCTATTTTGGTAGTAAACGATTTGTTTTTTACTCTACTTTTTACATGCTCATACGCAGCAATACGTAAATTGGTGTTAGCAGTAATCTTTGCTCCCCTACCTTGATATGGCTTTTTTACGTCAAGAAATAACACATATACATCTGCATTAATAATGGTAGCATCATTTAATTCTGACGATAATTTTGAATATGTACGTATTTCACTAGTAATGCTATTACGTCCGTCATCATTTTTTAATCTATTGATACTTCCTAAAAATCCACCTTGCTTTTTCTTACCGTCATTGGTAAATCCTTTTACAAAAAAAACAGTATTTTTAGGGTAAACAGTTATCATACCAGGAACCTCTGATAGGCTCATTTCCATATTTTCAAAACGTTGATACCCTTCATAATACTTTGTGTTTGCGGCTGTATCTCCATTCAGTACATTAAATCCTTTTGATTTTAAATCTTGTATAAAACTTTGGTAAGCATCATCTGTTATTTGTTGTAGTGTAGTAGCAGGAATATCCATACCTACAGCTAAAGAAGCTTTTGTTTTACCAGATAATGCTCTCCCCATAAAACCACCATTTGTTTTTGTAGTTTTTAGATTATATAGCTGATAGTTTACTGAAAAATTAGCGATATAAACATCTTTAGATTTAAATTTTCTAGAGCCGTAAGCACCGCGTTGTTCTTTGGGTTTAAAGTCTCCCAAATTTTGAGAATTAGTAGTGAGTAAAGAGCCTAAGCCCAGCATTAATATAAATAATCTTGTTCTCATAATTATTTTTAGATTTTGTGTAGCAATATTACCCATAAGTGTAATGCTAAAAAATAGGGCATCTGTACCATTTTTTTATGTACGAACAAAAGAGGTGAAGATGTTTTTATTAATTCCTAAACACAGGAAATCGATTAATTTGTTGTTTGCTATGCCAAGTAATTCATATTTGTAAAGGATTCGGGAAAAACTTATTGATTTTTAACTACTTGTTAAAGTGCTTATTTATAGTGACTTTTTTTGTAGATACATATGAAAAATTGTAGCTGTTTTTATTTTTACTAACATAATAGAGTATATAGATTAGCTGACGTTTGAATCTTAATTTTAAATAATATATCCAGTTCAAAATATAAATGGATATATGTTACTTGTTTATTATTTATCTCTGTAATATCTCCTTTTATGTATTTGTAAATTTCGTAACTTCTTTTTGTATCTACTAATTCTAAATCAAATTCCCAATTTTCATATTGCATACCTATTTTAAAGTGTTGAATCCGCATGAAGGAAAGGTTTTCCCAGCACAAAACCTACCTGCTGAATTGGCTTTAGGAGGTGAAATTACCAACGATATTGATGTGCTGTTAATGAACAAGCAAACAAATGAGATTAGAAGAGTTTTGTTGAGTGGAAGACTATAGCAGATAATGAAAATTATATTGCTGCTGTAGTCGTAGCGATTAAAGATATTAGTAGGTATAAAAGGTTAGAGGCTGAATTGAAAAAGAAAGATCAAGAATCAAGAAGAAGAATTGGATTTAAAAGTAATCAATCAAAAAAGGAGGAATAATATCATCGTTGAGTTACCTGCAAAAACTATTTTCCTTTAGTTTTTTGGGAGTGGTTAGGGGGGGCGATAAGCAAAGGAGGTTTCTAATAGTGTTAGTTTTATTGATGTTTACAGGGTAAGTGTTTGTTTTTGTGGTTTTTACGAAACAAAAAAGCTCCACAAAAGTGAAGCTTTAAAGGTGGTCCCACATGGGCTCGAACCATGGACCCCCTGATTATGAGTCAGGTGCTCTAACCAACTGAGCTATAGGACCCGTTAAATTTGGATTGCAAAAATAAAAACTTTTTTAAATAAAAACCTATTTTTTTACACTTTTCTGTTCATTAAATTTTTTCCAAAAGCGCGTAACCCCTCTTTGTGTTCATTAGAAATGTTAAGGTAATCTAAGCTTTTAAATGACTTATCTGTGTAGTACTCAATAAGTTTGTGTGTCTCCTCTGGGATGTTATTTTCTTTGAAAATAGCCGAAACAGTAGCTACTTTTTCAGAGTTATTTTTTTGTTTTCCGTTGTAAAGATTTAGTAAATTTTCTTTGTCAGCATCACTTGCTATTTCTAAAGCTTTTAAATAAAGAAATGTTTTCTTATTCTCGATGATATCTCCTCCAACTTGTTTTCCAAAAGATTTAGGATCACCAAAAGTGTCTAAGTAATCATCTTGCAATTGAAAAGCAATACCTAGATTTAATCCATAGTTGTATAAGTGTTGCGCTTGTTCTTCATCAGCTTTTGCAACAATAGCACCCATTTTTAAAGCAGCAGCAACTAAAACAGAAGTTTTTAATGTAATCATCTTAATGTATTCATCAATAGTTACATCATTTCTTGTTTCAA
Source organism: Tenacibaculum sp. FZY0031 (assembly GCF_036350695.1). Taxonomy (NCBI): domain Bacteria; kingdom Pseudomonadati; phylum Bacteroidota; class Flavobacteriia; order Flavobacteriales; family Flavobacteriaceae; genus Tenacibaculum; species Tenacibaculum sp. FZY0031. Next base: position 84,954 of record NZ_JAZDVY010000011.1, on the reverse strand, counting down.
AATCAACATCTAATTGCTGACCGTCACAAACCTCCAAAGCAGTTTTGCTAAACAATTGTGCTAGCTTTTGAAAAATTACAGGCTCGTAATTTTCAAAATATTGATAGGCTAAAATAAGCATGGCGTCACCAGACAAAATACCGGTATTGATATTCCATTTTTCATGTACAGTCTCCTTTCCTCTTCTTAAAGGAGCATCGTCCATTATGTCATCATGTACTAAAGTGAAATTATGAAAAACTTCAACAGCAAATGCGGCAGGTAAGGCTTTTTGGTAATCGTTAGAAAAAACATCAGCAGCAATTAAAGTTAACATTGGGCGAATTCTCTTGCCTCCTAATCGTAAGATGTAGTCTACTGGTTCGTAAAGGTTTTTAGGTTCTCTTGTAAATTTTTGAGATTCTAAAAAAGCAATAAAGTCTGATTGATATGATAATATGTCCAAATTTGAAAATTTTTGTAAAAATAAGGTAAACATAAATTTTAGCTACAACCTAATGTTAAAAAAAGATTAAAACTCTGGAAACTTTTTTTGTTTCTAGAGTTTCCTGTTGTACATTTGCAAACAATTATGAGAAATAAAATAATTAATAAAGCAGGAGAAATGTTTTTAACCCTTGGGTTTAAGAGCACAACGATGGATGATATTGCGAAGGAGCTTGGAATGTCCAAAAAAACATTATACAAGTACTTTTCAAATAAAACAGCCTTGGTAGATGCTAGTACAGAGTCGGTTCACAACACAATAAGCGAAACAATTGATACTGTTAAGGGGCAGAATTACAATGCTGTGGAAGAAGAATTTGCAGTAAAAGCAATTTTTAAAGAAATGTTTAAAAATGCAAAAACTTCACCGATGTATCAATTAAAGAAGTACTATCCAGAAACGTACACAAAACTGATAGAACGGGAGGTATGTATGTTTCGAGATTGTAATATAGATAACATAAAAAAAGGAATAGAGCAAGGTTTGTACAGAGCAAATATCAAAGAAGCGCTCTTAGTGAATTTTTATTTTACACTAGTTTTTGGAGTGTTTGAAAGTGAGTTGTACAGTAACGATATGCAAGAGGTTATGGAGATTGAGTATGAAATTTTAGAGTATCATATTAGGGCAATAGCGACTCCTAAAGGAGTACAAGAATTAGAAAAACAATTAAAAAATATAAACAAAAACTAAAAACAATGAGGAAATACATATACGGTGTATTTGTGTTCTTTTTTACAGGGTACCTATCTGCTCAAGAAAAAGAAATGAGTTTATCAATGCAAGAGGCGATTGATTATGCTATAAAAAACAGTTACGACAACAAAGTGTCCTTAAACGATATAGAAGCGGCTAAAAAGAAAAAATGGGAAACAACTACAATAGGTTTACCACAAATTAATGGAAAAGTAGAGTATCAAAATTGGATAAAGCAACAAGTGTCTTTATTACCAGTTGCAGCTTTTGACAATACTCAAAGTACCATAGATATTGTAGAGGAATATTTTGATGGGGCTATAAGAAATGGAAAAGAAGTAACAACGCCAACAGGTTTTATTCCTTTGAGATTTGGAACAAAACAAACAGTGAATGCATCAGTAACATTATCTCAGTTAATTTTTGATGGTTCGTATTTGGTAGGCTTGCAATCAGCAAAAACATATTTAAAAATCTCTGAACAAGCAAAGGAAAAGACAGAATTAACCACTCGTGAAGCCGTTATCAATGCTTATGGAAATGTATTGGTTACTGAAAAATCAATTGAAATTTTAGAAAACAATAAGAAAATATTAGAGAAAAACTTGAATGAAACTCAAAAAACCTACGACAATGGGTTAACCGAGTTAGAAAACGTAGAGCAATTGCAAATTACGTTAGGAAATGTAGAAAGCAACCTAAGAAATGCTGAGCGATTGAAAGAAATTGCATATCAAATGTTAAATGTTTCTCTAGGAAATTCAATAGATACCAAGTTAACATTAACTTCTACCTTAGATAATTTAGTAATCGAGAATACCGATTTAAGCTTATTAGCTACTCAATTTAATATCGATAATCATATCGATTTTAAAATAGCTCAAAACGATAGAGAAAGTAAGCGTTTGTTAATGAAGTTAGAACAAAGTAAAGCTCTGCCAAGTTTATCAGCCTTTATCAATTACGGAGCTAATGCCAACTCAGATGATTTTAATTTCTTAGATAGCAATCAAGAGTGGTTTGACTATTCATTATTTGGAGTAAGTTTAAATGTGCCTATTTTCAGTAGTTTGGGAAGAAGTTCAAGAACAGCACAAGCAAAAATAGCATTAGAAAACGCTGATATCCGCTTAGAAGAAGCAAAGCAGAAGTTAAACCTACAAGTAGAAAGAGCTAAAAGTGAGTATCAATTAGGAATTGAAAACTACGAAACAGCTAAGAAAAATTTAGCATTAGCAGAACGAATAGAAAAAAAGCAACAAATAAAGTTTTTTGAAGGAATTTCTTCAAGTTTTGATTTACTACAAGCACAAAATCAGTTATACACACAACAAAATAATTATGTGCAATCAATGTTGAACGTAATTGCTAAAAAGGCACAATTAGAAAACGCATTAAACATACCACTAAAATAAAATCAACTATAATAATGAGAAGAATATATTCACTATTCGCTATTACATTGCTTTTAGCCTCATGTGGAGGTAAAAAAGAACAGTCTGTACAAGACGTAATAGCATCTAATGATTTAACTAAAATTAGAGAGAAAAAAGCATCGTTAGATACACAAATGCAAACACTATCTGATGAAATTAAGGTTTTAAACAACAAGATTTCAGAATTAGATACCAACAAGAAAGTTCCGTTAATTACAGTACTTTCTGCTAAGGAAGAGGTTTTTGATCACTATTTAGAATTACAAGGAGCAGTACAAACAAAACAAAATGTACTTATCTATCCTGAAATGCCAGGGCTTTTAACACGTATTTACGTAAAAGAAGGTCAGTATGTTAAAAAGGGACAAACCTTAGCGAAAATTGACGATGGAGGTTTGGCTAATCAATTAGCGCAAATAGAAGCACAAGCTGCATTAGCAGAAACAACGTATAAACGTCAAAAACGTTTATGGGAACAAAAAATAGGATCTGAAATTCAGTTTTTACAAGCTAAAACTAACTATGAAGCACAAACCAACGCGGTTAGTCAATTAAGAAGACAGTTAGCAAAATCGGTCATCACAGCCCCTTTTTCAGGAGTAATTGATGATGTAATTAAAGAGCAAGGAACAGTAGTAGCACCAGGAATGGGGTCTGAAGTTTTCAGAATTGTAAACTTAAAAAACATGTATATCGAAACAGATGTACCTGAAAGCTATATTACTTCTATTAAGAAAGGAAAAAATGTTGAGGTTGAGTTTCCAGTATTAGGAGAAAAGTTAACTTCTAAAATTCGTCAAGCAGGTAATTTTATTAATCCAGCAAATAGAACGTTTAAGGTAGAAGTAGGTGTGCCTAATCATGAAGGTAAGATTAAACCTAATTTAACAGCTAAGTTGAAAATAAATGATTACTCTAATGAGAAAGCAATTTTAATTCCGCAAAGTATTATTTCAGAAAATGCTAATGGAGAACAATATGTGTATGTGGTAGAAGACTTAAAAGATCAGGTTGGAACCGCTAAACAAACAATTATAACTACAGGAAAAACACAAGGAGATATTATTGAAGTTCTAAGCGGAATCGAAAACGGAACAAAAATTATAGAAGAAGGAGCTCGTAGTGTAAAAAACGGACAAGAGGTTAAGGTGTTAGCTGTAAGTAAATAGTTTTTTAGTCGGTAGAATGAAAGAGATTAAATTCCAGTTCGAAGATTTAAAAGTGTATCAAAAATCACTTGATTTTGTAGATATTGTTTATAAAGTTAGCAATACGTTTCCAAAAGAAGAAAACTATCGATTAACATCACAATTCATAAAGGCAGCCACTTCTGTTGCATTAAATATTGCAGAAGGCTCAGGAGATACAAACCCGCAATTTTCTAGATTTTTACAAATAGCATTAGGTTCTGTTAAAGAATGTGTGGTTTGTGTAGCAATCGCTAAAAATCAAAAGTATATTTCAATAGAAGAAGAAAATAATTTAAGAGAAAGATTAGAAGAATTATCAAAGATGATAAGCAGTCTTCAAAAGTACCTTAAAAACACTAACGACTAAAAACTAAAGTCTAATGACTGAAAAACAAAAAAAACAAGTAGATAAAGAGTTTGGTTTATCCTCTTGGGCAATAAATAATAAAACAACTATCTACGTAATGATGGTTATGATACTTATAACAGGTATTTCTGCCTTTTTAAGTATGCCAAGAGAAAATTTCCCAGAAATTAGAGAAACCAAAATTTATATAAGTTCTCTGTACCCAGGAAATACAGCTGAAGACATAGAGAAGCTAATTACCGACCCGTTAGAAGATAGACTTAAAACGGTAAGTAATGTAGTAGAAATAACCTCTACATCTCAAGAAGACTACTCAATGGTGGTCGTTGAGTTTGACGAAAATATTTCAGTAGATCAAGCTAAACAAAAGGTAAAAGATGAAATAGATCAAGAAACGTCTGGAGAAGATTGGCCTACGTTTAACGGAGCGAAAGTAGAACCGAATGTTTTTGAATTAAGTATTTCTGAAGAAATGCCAATTCTAAATATCAATATCTCGGGAGATTATCCTGTAGATAAATTAAAAGAATTTGGAGAGTATCTAGAAGATGAAATTGAAGATTTACAAGAAATAAAAAAAGTAGATATCCGCGGTGCTGAAGAAAAAGAAGTTGAGGTAGCTGTTGATATTTACAAAATGATGGCAGCGCAAGTAAGTTTCCAGGATGTAATTAATGCAATTAACGGAGGTAACTTAACAATGTCTGCAGGTAATTTAATTGCTAGTGGACAACGACGTACTGTTAGAATTTTAGGAGAAATTGAAGATCCACAAGAATTACAAGATTTTGTAGTAAAATCAGAAAAAGGAAATTCAATTTACCTTAAAGATATTGCAAAAGTTTCTTTTAAAGATAAAGATAAAACTACGTATGCTCGTGAGTTTGGAGAAGCTGTAGTAATGCTGGATGTAAAAAAACGTTCAGGAAAAAATATGGTAGAGGCTGCTGAAAAAATTCAGAAAATTGTAGAAGATACCAAAGCCAATATATTTCCAAGTAATTTAAAAGTAACCATCGCTAACGATCAATCTTCAAAAACGATTGGTCAAGTAGATGATTTGGTAAATAACATCATTTTTGGGGTTATTCTGGTAGTATTGGTGTTAATGTTCTTCTTAGGGTTTAAAAATGCCTTATTTGTTGGGTTTGCAATACCAATGTCAATGTTTATGTCATTAATGATATTGAGTTGGTTAGGATATACCATGAACACCATGATTCTTTTTGGGTTAATTATGGGGCTAGGAATGTTGGTAGATAATGGTATAGTGGTTGTAGAAAACGTATACCGTTTAATGGATGAAGGAATGCCCAGAATTGAAGCCGCTAAAAAGGGAATTGGAGAAATTGCATTTCCAATTATTATCTCAACATTAACTACGGTGGCAGCCTTTGTTCCATTAGGAATGTGGCCAGGAACCATGGGGCAGTTTATGATTTATTTTCCAGTAACATTATCTGTAGTATTAGGTTCTTCATTATTTGTGGCGATCTTCTTTAACTCAGTATTGGTGTCGCAGTTTATGAGTGTTGAGGATAAAAATATGCCCTTAAGACGTATTGTAATTTTATCGTCAGTAATGGCGGTGATAGGGCTATTAATAGCACTTTTAGGAGGAACGTATAGAGCGCTAGGAACGGTAATGATATTTACAGCAATCATGTTGTGGGTGTACCGATTAGCTCTACGTCCTTGGGCAAATCGTTTTCAAAATACGGTGTTACCACGTTGGGAACGTTTTTATGAAAGAATGTTAAGAGCAGCTCTAAGAGGCTGGAGACCATACATTATTTCTTTAGGTACGTTTGTTTTATTATTTATTGCTTTTGGAGGTTTTGGAGCCTCAATAGGAAGTCAACGTACAAAAGTTGAGTTTTTCCCAGACAATACACCAAATCAGATTATTGTGTATATCGAATACCCACAAGGAACGGATATTGAAAAGACAAATCTGATAATGAAAGATTTGGAAGAGCGTGTGTATAAAGTCTTAAATTCACCAGAATATATAGATAACGGATATAATTTCTTAGTAGAAAGTGTAGTGTCTCAAGTAGGAGCAGGATCTGGAAACCCACAAACAGATGGAGGTTCTACAGCAGAAATGCCTCATAGAGGAAAAATTACTGCTTCCATGCGTGAGTACAAATACCGTAGAGGAGCAGACAGTAAAGAGTTACAACGAAAAGTTACCGAAGCCTTAAGAGGAATTTACCCAGGGCTAGAAATTTCTGTAGAAAAAGAAGCGGTAGGTCCGCCAGCAGGATATCCTATCAATATTGAGTTGGAAGGAAATGATTATGCTGAATTGATCAATACTGCAGAAAAGATGCGTGACTTTATCAACTCAAAAAGTATTGCAGGGATTGATGAATTAAAGATTGATGTAAATAAATCTAAACCATCAATGTTAGTAAATGTTGATCGTAAAAAAGCTGGAGAATTAGGCGTAAGTTCATCGCAAGTAGGAAACCAATTGCGTAATGCTATTTTTGGTTCGAAAGCGGGAATTTATAAAGAAGATGGGGATGACTATGATATCTATGTTCGTTTTAATAAAGAAAACAGGTATAATAAAAGTGCAATTTTTAACCAAAAAATTACTTTTAGAGACATGTCTTCAGGTACCATTAAAGAAATTCCTGTGTCGGCAGTAGCCAAACAAACAAATACCTCAGGATTTAGTGCCATTAAGCATAAAGATGTAAAAAGAGTGGTAACCGTATATTCAGCGTTAGCTCCAGGATATACAGATGCAGCTGCCATTGTATCACAAATTCAAAATGAAATGAAGACGTTTACTGAACAACCAGATTCAGTAAAAGTTGACTATACAGGACAAATTGAAGAGCAAAACAAACAAATGGCGTTCTTAATGAAAGCATTTTTTGGAGGGTTAGGATTAATTTTCCTGATTTTAATCTTCCAGTTTAACTCTGTTTCTAAGCCCGCAATAATTATGCTAGCAATCTTCTTGAGTTTAATAGGAGTATTTGGAGGATTAATTATCACGGCAAAACCGTTCGTGATTATGATGACCATGATGGGAATTATTTCGCTGGCAGGTATTGTGGTAAACAACGGGGTAGTACTGCTCGATTATACTCAGTTATTAATTGATCGTAAAAAAGTAGAACATGGATTGTCATCTGATGAGTTTGTAGATGTACATACATTAGGAGAAGCTATTATTAGAGGAGGAAAAGCACGTTTACGACCAGTACTTTTAACGGCAATCACAACCATTTTAGGGTTAATTCCATTGGCAACAGGTTTAAATATTAATTTCTTTACCTTAGCTAGTGAGTTGAATCCACATATATATGTTGGAGGGGACAATGTAATTTTCTGGGGTCCATTAGCATGGACTGTTATTTACGGATTATTCATAGCAACTTTCTTGACATTAATTGTAGTACCGATATTATTCTACTTAATCACCAAGTTTAAAATGTGGTTACGTAGCGTTTTATAATTGATTTTTTGTTAACTGTAAAAAGGGTTAAAAGTAATTTACTTTTAACCCTTTTTTATATTTTCGTGCTATGAATAAACCGGTTTTTACAGTTGAAGAAATAAAGAGAAAGATAGAGCACTACTGTGTGTATCAAGATCGATGTCATAAGGAGGTAGAAGAAAAACTGAAAGAATACCGTTTAATTCCAGAAGCCAGAGAACATATTTTATTACACTTATTAGAACATAATTTTTTAAATGAAGAACGCTTTGCCAAAAGTTTTGCAAGGGGAAAGTTCCGAATAAAAAAATGGGGAAAAGACCGAATTGTTAGGGAGTTGAAATTTAGAGATATTTCTGTGTATAACATAAAATCAGCTCTGAAAGAAATCGACGAAGAGGAATATATAAAAACCTTATATGAGTTGGTTGAAAAAAAGAATGAGTCCGTATCCGAAACCAATCATTTCAAACGAAAAAAGAAAATTGCAGACTACCTCTTGTACAGAGGGTTTGAAAGTAATTTAATTTACGAAGCCTTAAAAACTATTGATTCTTAAATAAGCTATCAAGGTTTATTTCACTATCAAATTGCTTCTTAGTGTAAACTGTGTTAATCTTATCGTTAACACTGCTAAAAAGCATCATAATTTTTTCAACCTGACTGTTAACTTGTTGCGCAGAGATAGAAGGAATAAAAGTCATGTCTGCTAAACGTAAAGTTTCATTTTCAAAAACATTAATACGAGCTTTAAAAGCAGGTGTTTTTAGCGACTCTATATTCAAACTATCCTTAAATTGCTTGGTAAGTGTTTGTAACTCTAAAGCATTGTTTAAAGCTTCAGTAGGACTTGTATTTTTTAATTCCTGCAAAAAATCTTCAACAATAAAGTATTCTTTCCAAGGTTTGATTTCATCAACGTATTTTTTATTTATTTCAGAGTAATCGGTATGCTTAACCGAAATGTTCATTTCAGTTTTAGTAGGGAATTCTTCTTTTTGCACACTCTTTTTTTTACAAGAAGTAACTAAAATAAATAACGAAGCAATAACCAATAAAAAACGACTCATTTTCATAAAAAAATTAAAGGATAAAAGTACATATTTTACTTGGCATTCTTTACAGAATTCAATTAGAAGTTTGAAATCAATAGATTAGGAGTCTCTTTTGTAGATAGTTAAAAAAGAACAAATGCTTTTTGCGAAATCTTAAATTTAATAACTTTGCAAACATGTATTTTTGAATAATTTAAAATGAGTGAAACGATATTAATTTTAGGAGCTTGCGGGCAAATAGGAACAGAACTAACCCAAAAATTACGCACTATTTATGGCGTAGATAATGTAATAGCTTCCGATATTAGAGAAGGGAATGCAGAAATGATGAGTTCAGGGCCTTTTGAAATCATCGATGCGACCAATCAAGAACAAATTTTAAATGTTGTTCAAAAATATAAAGTAACCCAAGTGTATTTAATGGCAGCTATGCTATCGGCAACTGCAGAAAAGTATCCCTTAAAAGGTTGGGATTTAAACATGACTTCGTTATTGGCGGTGTTAGAATTGGCAAAAGAAAAACACATTGAAAAGGTGTATTGGCCTAGCTCAATGGCGGCTTTCGGACCCACTTCACCCAAAATGAATACACCACAACAAACCATTATGGAGCCTTCTACGGTTTATGGAATAAGTAAAGTTGCAGGAGAACATTGGTGTAATTATTACCATGATAAATATGGAGTAGATGTACGAAGCATTCGTTACCCAGGAATTATAAGTTGGAAAACCTTACCAGGTGGAGGAACGACTGATTATGCGGTTGATATTTATTTTGATGCGTTAAAAAAAGGAACTTTTGAATGCTTTTTGTCAGAAAATACACGTCTCCCAATGATGTATATGGACGATGCTATCAATGCAACTATCCAGTTAATGCAAGCAGATGAAGAGAATATTAAAACAAGAACTTCATACAACTTAGCGGCAATTAGTTTTACGCCAGCTGAAATAGCTACTGAAATTAAAAAATACCTTCCAGAATTTACTATCACATATCATCCAGATTTTAGACAAGCGATTGCTGATAGTTGGCCTCAAGTAATTGATGATTCAGCAGCAAGAAAAGACTGGGGATGGAGACATCAGTTTGATTTAGCCTCTATGACTAAAGATATCATTACTAATTTACAAGCAAAAACTCAAGAGTCAGCAGAAGTGTAAGGTGTTGTTTTTGTTTTCGTCTATGTTATTCAAGTTTTATAGTGAATGGTAACTTAGGTTACCTATGATTCATTATAAATAAAATACTTTTGTAATAACAATACATTTATGATGAAAAAAATTATTCAAAATAGCTTAGAAAAAGCGTTTTCTTATCAAGAGTATAGAGAGTTGGTAAGTAATTTGTTGGCTCAAGGAAAATCTACCGGACCCAAGCAATCAGATGATTTATTAAATTATAGCAAGTTGAACGATAGGCGTATGAAGCGTTTAGATAAAACGCTACAACTAACCGAAGAAACACTTGCTAAAATTAAAGATGTAAAAGAACCACAAACTTGGTTAGTGTTAACTGAAGGATGGTGTGGTGATGCAGCACAAAACTTACCTGTAATTAATAAAGTAGCAGAAGAAAATCCAAACATCAATTTAAAATTAGTTTTACGAGATGAAAATTTAGAATTGATGGACGAATTTTTAACGAATGGAGGGAGGTCAATTCCTAAGTTAATTGCTTTAAATAAAGAGAATGAAGTAATCAATACGTGGGGACCAAGACCTACCATAGCAACTAAAATGGTTGTTGATTATAAAGAGAAACACGGTAGCTTGGATGCTGATTTTAAAACAGATTTACAAGTTTGGTACAATAAAAACAAAGGAGAAAACACACAAGAAGATTTAGTATCAATGCTTCAGTAATAAAGTACATAAAAAAGCTAGAAATTCCCCTTTTTGTTTTTGTCAAAAAGGGGAATTGTTTTCTGTATCTTTGTGCCCATAAGGAATAAATATGTTTGTAGAGTTCAGTAGTTTATCAGAAGAAGCAAAGATTTGGGTATATCCATCAAGTCGAAAATTTTACCCGCAAGAAATTGACGGTCTAAAAGAAAAGTTACATCATTTTGTAGATGGGTGGAAGTCTGAAGAGGCTGCTTTCAAAGTTTCTTTTGAGCTGAAATATGACCGTTTCATTATTTTTTCTGTTGAAGAAGGTTCTGAATTAACGAATGCAGACATTGATAAACAAGTAGCATTTATTTTACAATTACAACAAGAATATGAAGTGGAGCTGTTAGATAAGATGAATGTGTGTTTTAAGCAAGGAGAATTTATTCAGTACAAAGAAGTCAAAGAATTTAAAAAGTTGCTTAAAAAGAAGTCTGTATCAGCTAAAACCATCGTTTTTGATAATTTGGTACAAACTAAAATAGAATTAGAAAATTATTGGGAAGTGCCAATTACAGAAAGTTGGTATAGTCGGTTTTTGTAACATTATTGTTTTTTTTCGTCCTATAGTAAAGTAATTACTATGGCAGGAGAGGGACACATGAGTAAAATTAGTTCAACTTTAAGAGAAAATAAGAAGAGTTTACTGGATAGAAAAAGGCTGTTTAAAAATAAACAGAACTATACAGGTAATAATAATAACTTAAAATTTATAAAAGTTCCTGAAGAAGAACTAGAAAAGATAAAAGAAAAAATCAGAGTCAAAGCAAAAAAAGACAAAAAAAGACTGAACCTTATAATGGTCTTTACTATTTTATTAATTGTTGCTCTTTTTATTACTTGTTTTAAATTTCTTTATTAGTTTCTTATATCTATTCATTATGAGTTAGCTTTTCAATAAACTCATCAACACTCAACGCATTATCTACAGAAAAGTTTCCAATCTTAGTTCTTCTTAAAACAGCTAAATGTGCTCCAGAATTTAACGCTTCTCCATAATCATTAGCAATAGAACGAATATAAGTTCCTTTACTACACACGATTCTAAACTCAACATTAGGGAAATCAATTTTGGTAATTTCAAACTCGTTAATTTCTACTTCACGAGCTTTAATTTCGGTGGTTTCACCTTTGCGAGCTAATTCATATAAGCGTTTTCCGTCTTTTTTAATGGCAGAAAAAATAGGTGGTTTTTGCTGAATTTTACCAATAAACTGTTCCGTAGTTTTATGCAGTAATTCTTCTGTTATATGTTCTGTAGGAAACGTTTCGTTAATTTCAGTTTCTAAATCGTAACTTGGTGTGGTAGCTCCCACAACAAACGTACCTGTATATTCTTTTACCTGTCCTTGATATTCGTTAATGTTTTTGGTTTGTTTACCAGTACAAATAATTAACAAGCCAGTAGCTAAAGGATCAAGCGTTCCAGCATGTCCAACTTTAATTTTTTTAATATTAAAATGTTTACGAATATGCCAGCGAAGTTTATTCACTACCTGAAAAGAAGTCCATTCCAAAGGTTTATCAATCAATAAAACCTGTCCGTTTTTGTAATCTTCTGCAGTCATCTAGAAAAATAAAGAGTAGCCAATAGCAATTAAACCTACAATAGCACAGTATAATGAGAAGTATGATAATTTACTCTTTTTAACTAGGGCTATCATCCATGTACACGCTAATAATCCCGAGATAAAAGCTGCAATAAATCCAGCAGACAAAGGAACAATTTCTGAGCTCTGAAAATTAATATCTCCACTTAAAATATCTTTCGCTACTTTTCCTAAAATTAATGGTACCACCATTAAAAATGAAAAACGAGCAGCTTTGGTACGATCTACTCCTAATAACACAGATGTTGAAATAGTAGCTCCTGAACGTGAAATTCCAGGTAACATAGCAATTGCTTGAGAGATTCCTATAATTACTGAACTTTTAAAAGAAACACTTTTGTTCGTATTCTTCGCTTTATCTGCTAATAAAAGCAATACAGCAGTTACTAAAAGCATAAAACCTACTAATAATACTTTCCCTCCAAAAAAACTTTCCAATTCTTTTTCAAAGGCTAAACCAATTACCACAGCAGGAATCATAGACAGCACAATTTTTACAGAAAATTGCATTTCCTCATTCCATTGAAACTGAAATAATCCTCTAAAAATTTCAGCAATTTCTTTTCTAAACACTACAATAGTACTTAATGCTGTTGCAGCATGTAACACTACGGTGAAAGTTAAGCTTTCTTGAGGTACAGAAGTGTCTCCAAATAAAGCTTTTGCTAATTCTAAATGACCACTAGAGGATACAGGTAAAAATTCAGTAAGACCCTGGATAATTCCAAGGATAATTGCTTCTAATAAATCCATGCTTATTGTTTAGGATTGGCAAAAATAGCATAAATTTCTATACCCAATCCAATAATGACTAAGGTAGGAGCTAAACGAATTCTGCGCCAACTATAGATTTCTGGATTGAACACATTAGGATCATCACTACCGCCACCTGCCATTAAAATAAACCCTAAGGCAATTACAGCAATACCAATAAGCATAATGATATAGTTTCGTTTACCGAATAGAAATTCTTGTTTGGGTGAATTGTCTTTTTTCATAAATATTTTAGTAATACAAATCGTTGGTTTGTAAATTTAAGAATCGTTGTGTAGCAAAGAAGGTACTAATCCACGTAATAAAAAAAGCAACCAATATAACTCCTCCAGCTACATATCCTAAGGCAATATAATCTGTAAGTAATTCTAGTGTAGGAATGTATTTGTCTACATAATAAATTAAAATACCTAAGCCACTTATTGCTATAAAAGCTCCTAATAGTCCTAGTTTTATACTTTGCCAAATAAAAGGTTTGCGAATAAAGCTTTTTGTAGCACCTACCATTTGCATGGTTTTGATATTGAATCGTTTTGAGTAAATAGACAATCGGATCGAGCTGTTGATTAAAATAATAGCAACCAACCCGAAAAAACCACTTAACACCAATAACCAAAAGCTAATGCGTTGGATGTTTTTGGTAAGTAATTGTACTAATGGTTTGTCGTAACTTACTTCAGCAACAAAGTTGTTTTTATCAAAAGATTTTTCAAGTTCACTCATTTTTTCAGGAGTAACATAATCAGCTTTTAGATAAATGTCAATTCCGTTTTTTAACGGATTATCTCCCAAAAACTGTAAAAAATCTTCACCTAAATCTTTTTTATACTCTTTGGCAGCGTCTTCTTTAGAAATATAAACCACCTTATTAACAAACTCTTCTTTTTTAATAGACTCTTTAAGACTTTTAATGTTTTTATCAGCAACTTCATCTTTTAAGAAAAGCGTCATAACTACTTTTTCCTTAAAGTGATTTGCAACTTTTGTTGATTTTAAAAGGACTAGACCTAAAACACCAATCATAAAAAGTACAAGTGCAATACTTACTACTACAGATATGTATGAAGATTGTAATCGGCGTTTTTGAAAAGAATCAAAAGAGGTTGTCATTAGTAAATACTGATTTTAAGGCGTTGCAAGATACAAATATTTAATTTTTAAATACTTCCTATTCTTCTATCTCTTGACATAACTCAATAAGTACACCATTGGTAGTTTTAGGATGTAAAAAAGCTACTAGTTTATTATCGGCTCCTTTTTTAGGGGTTTCGTTTAAAACTGTAAAACCTTCATCTTGTAAACGCTTAATTTCTTCTTTTATGTTATCAACTGCAAAAGCAATGTGATGAATTCCTTCTCCTTTTTTTTCTATAAACTTGGCTATAGGGCTATCAGGCTTTGTAGCTTCTAACAATTCAATCTTATTAGGACCAGATTTAAAAAATGAAGTTTTGACTCCTTCGCTAGCAACTTCTTCAATTTTATAATGTGATTCTCCAAAAAGAGAAGCAAATAAAGCATTCGATTTTTCTAAATCTTTAACAGCGATACCAATATGTTCAATTTTGTTCATAAGGTAAAAGTAAAAAATATAGCGAACTATCTATAAACTTTCTAGCGCTATTTTTTCAGCCATTATAATAAGTACATCCGACTGGTTTATCATTGAGAGAATTTGTGAACTAATCCCTTTAAGTTGTTCATGATTGCAACAAAACCTCCAAACTTGTTCTAGGAATTGCGTAAAATCTTCACTTGTATCGTATTTAAATTGTTTGGTTTGATAAATAACAGCTAAAAGTTGTTCTATTAAGGTTGTTGAATTATTTAATATAGTAGCATAGGGAGTGTATACTTCCCATAAATCGTGTTGAGCTTCTGTTAATGTTGATGCTCCTAATTGTAAAACCTCTTTTTTCTTATTTCTACTATTTGGGATGAATGAACTTAACACAGCTCTTTTTACGGCAAACATAGATGACTCTGGTAAGTTAAGCCCCTTTAATACATCTTCTGTGGCTAACAACCAATCGCGAATATTTTTAGTGCTTTGTGTATTTTTTTTCTCAATTTGATTCGCCAACTCATGTATTTCATTCAATTGAGTTTTGAGTTGATTGGTTATTTTGGTAATCGATTTTCTCATGACTATTCTGGTAATAGTTTGGTTTCTCTTACACCGTCTTCATTTTCTGAAGTATACCATTCCATACCTTCTTCATTTAATGTCATTTTAATCTGAACAATATTTTCAGGTTTGATTTCATTTAGTTTATGAGCCTCTACAATAACTTTCGTGTTTTTTTGGGTTATTTGCCTACTTTTAATAGATGGTCTTAATTCTGAGTTAAGCTTTTTAACTAATACATCATAACTAACTTTTTCATTATAAATAGAGATAAATTCTTCAGATAATTGTTGTGAAAATCTTGATAATACAGGGTCGATTTCTCTAGATGCTTTTATGTTTTTTTCAAGTTCATCTGTTCTTTGTGCTATTATTGAACGAAGTATAGTAGACGTTTTTCTATCAAAAGAAGTAATTTTTGAAGCATCTTTTAAGATTGTATAGGTTTGTGAATTGAAAGCAACATTATCAATAGGTTCGTAATCGGCTTCATAAGTTTCTTCTAATTCTCCAATCGCTACAGGAATGGTGAGTTCAATATTTTGCGCTTTAAAACGAGGAATAGAAAAATGTTTCAAGAGTTCATGACGTGAAAACTTTTCAGCAATTTCTAAAGATTTCAAATCAGACATTAAGCGTGCCTCTGCGATGCTGGTGGCAATTCCACCCAAGTATTCATTTAAATTTACCATAATAAAAAGTTTTTAAAATGAGGTTGTACGGTTTGGTACGGTACAACCTCGTTATAAATGTTAAGCTACAGCAGCAATACTGTCTTCTAACATGTTTAAGATTCTACTCAATCCTTCTGGTAATTCATCGTTTACGGCACGAACTTTTACCCCAAGGTTGTATGTCTTATCTACTTTCACACCTTGAGAGGTGTTTCTTTTGTACGAAGCAGAAGCTTTAAAGTTTACAATTTTGTAATTGATTCCTAATTCTGCACTAGCAGCAAACTCAGAAGACACATTTCTTGTTTCAGTAGAACTCAAACGAGCATTAAAATCAATGTTAATTTCATCAATACGAATTGATGGAATGGTAAGCATCGTTAAAAATGGTACTTTAATTTCAATTTCACTTTCAATAAAATTACTACTTACATCTGTACTTGATGGTAATCCTTCATCAGTCAATTGCTGAGGTGTTTTTCCAAGATGTGGATTGGGAACTGACTTTTTATAGTTAAAATCTACATAACGTAATTCATCTGGAGTAGCAGGGTCATTGTCTTTTTCAAATCCTACTTCTTTAATAAAATTTACAGTGGCCATAGAAGCTGCTGTTTGTGCTTGTATGGCAGCTTGTAAAGGGCCTCCAACATATACGTTGAAGTCTAAACTGTTTAATTCTGGAACTAAATTTGGCATATTTTTTATTTTGTCTACCTACTCTGTTTATTATGAGGCTTTTCGGTGTTCGCCTAGTATTTCGAAATAACTGAAGACAAAATTGAAAGAATTTTAGAGTAGAGTTTCGAGGAGTAGAACTGTAAAAGTGTTGTGATAGCCCTAGGTTTTAAAGGTGGTTTTTCTCCTGCGTATTTTAGGAAATAAAAGTTTTGGTTTTATGTAGTTATTATTATTAGATTTGAAATGCTATGAAAAATTTAATAAAAATCACTTCTCTATAATATTGTATTACAGGTTGTTTATGTGTTTTCGAAAATTACGAGTAAAATTTTAAGAACATTTTTTTAAATATTCCAAGTAAAAACTCTTTTTCTGTAGTGAAATTAGTGTAGAAAGGATGGTTAACTTTTTTTACAAGAAAAAAACAAGAGTATATGCCATGAAAAAACAAGAGTTAAAACATTTGTAGAGGCAAGGGGTTTTTCCTGTTTGTGGGTTGTAGAATCTTGAGTAACCAATTGATAACTTAGGTTTTAAGGGGTTTCTGTACGATTCTGTTTTTTTTATTAAGAAATAAGCCTTTATATTTAGAAAATCAAAAAATCAATTTTATTATGAAAAACACTAACCAACTTAAATTAGTATTGTTAATTCTTGTAATGAGTTTTGCTATTTCATGCGATAAGATCAATGGCAATAAATGTGATTGTGACGATTGGCAATCTCAAGTGCCAGAAGGCACTTTTTGTTACTCTGATGAAGGAAGAACAAAGGAAATGCTAAACTACAAGGAAGTTATTCAAATGCTATCAAGTTATGATAGAACAAGAATAGCTCCGCTAGAAGAAGCCTTAGGGTATGAGGATACACGTGCTAATACATTCGATTTTGTACAGTTTAAAAAGTATTTAGGACACGTAGAAAATTTGAGTAAAAAAGCAAAAATTAAAATTACGGGAATTAGTTTTATCTCTACAGCCAAAGAAAATCATAAGGATACAGGGAAAAATTATAGTAGTTTAATTTACATTCCTACGACTACAATTAATGGAGAACAAATAGCTTTTGACCCTGTGCAATCTGCAAAACAAGGAAAATTAGTAACGTTTAAAGAAATGCTGGCAAAGCATGGATATAAATGGATATATAATACGAGAGAAGAGTTTGAAAAAGGGAAGAGAGACGATTACAATTATAGAATCAAAACAGTGAGAGAAAATAAAGCTGGATTTATGTTTGCTTCACCTCTATATAATGAGTTGTTAAGTGGAGCAGGAAACTATGGACAACTTTCTCCTCCGTACTAGTTTTATTATTTTATGACTCAGTTTGATATTCCTTTATGCTCACAGTTGGCTGTAGCTACGTTAAGCTTCTTTTTATTATTAAAAAGGAAAACCTATTTTATGAGGTTATTAACGCTTTTGTTAATAGTGACGTTTTTAACAGAAATAATTGGGAGTTATTATATAAAAGCAAGGGAGTCAAGCTTTTTTCTTTATTATGGATATACTTTTTTTCAATATATTGTTATTTATTTTCTGTATAAAAATCTGATTAGAGATAAGAAATGGTTGAAAATACCAGAGTTATTGATGGCTGTTTTTGTAGTTACATGGATATTTGTTTTTTATTTTAAAAATATATTTTATTACCTAGTAATTATTGGATCGTTTAATGTAGGTGTCTTAGTTTTTTTATACTTAAGAGAATTGCTGCTATCTGATGAAATAATAAACTATAAAAGATTATTACCTTTTTGGGTTTCGGTAGGTTTTTTAGTTTTTCATTTACCGGCGATTCCGTTTTTTAGTTTTTGGACCTACATGAAAAATAGAGATTTATTACCAATTCTACATTCGTTAATTGTTTTAATGAATGTTATTATATCCTTTGGGTTATTATGGAGCAACAAGAAGGTAGAATATTAATAGTCACTACAATAGTAATTGTTATCATTATTGTTTTTTTAGTGACATTATTTACGGTGTTTCAACGCCGTAAGAATAAACTGTTGCAAGAAAGGGATAAAAATAAAAAACGTTACGAACGAGAAATAGCTGAGACTCAAATAGAAATAAGAGAAGAAACGTTAAGAAATATTAGTTGGGAGTTGCACGATAATATAGGACAACTCCTAACTTTAGCTAAAATACAGTTGCAACATGCTTCTCCTGAAAACATGGGAGAAATATCTGAAATTATAGCAAAAAGCTTAACGGAGGTAAGAGCCTTGTCAAAAATAATTAACCCCGATTTTATTAATAATATAAAATTAAAGGACGCATTAAATTTAGAAGTAGAGCGATTTAATAGACTAAATTATATTGATGCTAGGTTAACAATTGCAGGAGAAGAACAGGAGATTAATCAAAAACATGGAATAGTTATTTTTAGAATCCTTCAAGAGTTTTTTTCTAATACAATAAAGCATTCTAAAGGCTCTAAATTAGAAGTTTTTTTAACCTACAGAGACAATTCAATAGAGGTAAAAGCTCAAGATAATGGGGTGGGTTTTGACATGGAAAGAGTGAGGTTGAAAGGCCTAGGTTTACAGAATATAAAAGCTAGAGCTAAGCTTATTAATGCAGAGACAAAGTTTATGTCGGAACCCCAAAAAGGAACAAGTTTAATAATAAATTACTATATTTAAAGAACCTTAGTGTATTTCCCCAACAACTAAATAACCAATATAACTCAAGAAATTATGAAATACTCAGTTGTTGTTGTAGATGATCATACGTTATTATCACAAGCTATAGAAGGTATGGTAAACACTTTTGATAAATTTAAGGTGCTTTACACTTGTAAAAACGGTAAAGAGGTTGAAGAAAAGTTCTTAGCATCACCTAAAAACATACCTGATTTAGTTTTAGTAGATGTCAATATGCCTGTGATGAATGGTATTGAGACTACAGAATGGATAGTAAATAACTATCCACAAGTTCATGTGATGGCATTGTCTGTAGAGGATGCTGATGGAACCATTTTAAAAATGTTAAAAGCCGGCGCTGTAGGGTACTTGCTAAAAGATACCAAAAAAGAAATCTTAGAGAAAGCATTATTAGAAATGATGGATAACGGGTTTTACCACACCAAAAACGTAACCACATTATTGTTAGATTCCGTTTCAGGAAAAAATTCAAGAAACAATTTAGCGTTTAAGGACAATGAAATAACTTTTATGAAATTAGCATGCTCTGAATTGACCTATAAAGAAATAGCAGAAAAAATGTTTTTAAGCCCAAAAACTATTGATGGTTATCGAGACAGCCTGTTTACCAAATTAAATGTAAGAAACAGAGTGGGCTTAGTTATGTATGCCATAAAAAATAAAATTTACACTCCGTAATTTTATGCTTAAATTTGCAACATGGAAGAAACAAATAGACAGCGAAAAATAGCAGGAGTGTTGCAACAAGATTTAGTAGACGTTTTACAACGTGCTGCTCAAGATGGAATGAAGGGAGTGATTATATCGGTTTCTAAAGTTTCGGTTACTGCCGATTTGGGTGTTGCAAAAGTATACTTAAGTGTTTTTCCTTCTGAAAAAAGAGATAAAATTATTGAAGGCGTAAAATCTAATACTCCTTTAATTCGCCATGAATTAGCTCAGCGAACAAAAAATCAATTACGAAGAATGCCAGAATTGCTGTTCTTTGGAGATGATAGTTTGGATTATATTGAAGATATTGACAAGTCTTTAAAAGGAGAAGATATAGACCCTATAAAAAATCCAGATGTTTTACCTCGTCGTCAAAAACGTTAATAATTTTTGTTACTTTGGCTAGCTAAATTCATGAATGCTTGAACTTTCCTTTATACATAGCTAAGAGATACTTGTTTTCAAAAACAAGTACCAATGCAATTAATATAATCACAGCAATTGCTGTTTTTGGTGTTGTAGTTGGTACCTTGGCTTTGTTTGTTGTATTATCTGGTTTTTCAGGATTAAAAACGTTTAGTGATTCATTGCTTAATGCTTCTGATCCAGATATAAAAATTACTGCATCTAAAGGAAAGACTTTTCTGTACTCTCAAAAAATAGATAGTATTTTACAGCAAAATAAAGAGATAGAAGTGGCTTCAAAAGTAGTGGAAGAGCGTGTGTTTTTAAAATACAAAAACAAAGAACACATAGCTCAAATTAAAGGAGTAGACTCTAATTATTCAAAAATTATTCCGATAGATTCTCTGCTAACAGTAGGAACTTGGATTGATGAAGCATATAAGAATACAGCAGTAGTAGGGTACGGAATATCGTATAAATTATCATTAGGAATTTTTAATTTTGGAGAAGCACTTCAAATTTTAGTACCTAAACCAGGAAAAGGATTTATCAATGCTAATAATGCTTTTCGATCTGTGTCAACGCAAATAGTAGGTGTGTATACAGGTTCGGAAGAATTTCAGAACAAATATGTGTTTACTGAAACCTCACTTGCGCAAGAACTGTTAGGGTACGATGAAAACCAAATTACAGGTGTTGAACTTCGCTTAAAAAGCAATATAAACTTAGATACATTTCAAAAAAACTTACAAAGTATTTTAGGAGATGAATTAAAAGTACAAACACGTGCGCAGTTAAATACGTTGTATTATAAGGTAATTAATACAGAAAATTTTATTTCGTATTTAATCTTTACGTTAATTGTAGCTATTGCTTTGTTTAATGTGATAGGGTCAATTATTATGATGATTATTGATAAACGTCAAAATTTAAAAACTCTCTTTAACTTAGGAAGTAGCATAGAGGATATAAAAAAGATATTTGTATTACAAGGCTTCTTATTAACACTCGTAGGAATGGGAATAGGAATTGTTTTAGGTGGTATCCTAGTAGTCATACAGCAACGTTTTGAACTGCTAATGATTACACAAAATCTGGCGTACCCAGTAGAGTTTAGATGGTTAAACTTACTAGTAGTAGTTGTTACAATTTCGGCTTTAGGATATTTAGCAGCAAAAATTGCAAGTTCTAGAATTTCAAAAAGTTTTATTGAGAGATAAAACGTTAGCCTACCCTATTTCAGGAATTGTTGCATTTCCAAACTTAGCTTGCACCTCGTCAAATGCAGCAAAAACATCTTTAGGGTCATCAGAAGTAACCATTTTCATTCTGTGCTCTTTAAAATGTGGAATTCCCTTAAAATAGTTTGTATAGTGTCTTCTCGTTTCTACAACACCTAAATGTTCCCCTTTCCAGTCAATAGCCATTTCTAAATGACGACGAGCCATCTCAACACGTTCAGAAATAGTTGGTTTAGATAAATGTTCGCCGGTTTTAAAATAATGTTTTACCTCATTAAAAAACCAAGGATATCCAATAGAAGCACGACCAATCATACAGCCATCCAATCCGTATTTATCACGCATTTCCATGGCTTTTTCAGGAGAATCAACATCGCCATTTCCAAACACAGGAATATGCATTCTTGGATTGTTTTTTACTTCAGCAATAGGTCCCCAGTCAGCATTGCCCTTGTACATCTGAGCACGTGTACGACCGTGAATAGAGATAGCTTTACAACCTACATCTTGTAAGCGTTCGGCAACTTCAATAATTCGAATAGAATCATGGTCCCAACCCAAACGAGTTTTTACAGTAATAGGTAAGTTGGTATGTTTTACCATGGCCTCAGTAAGAGAAACCATTAAGTCAATATCTTTTAAAATTCCAGCCCCAGCTCCTTTAGAAACTACTTTTTTTACTGGACAACCAAAATTGATATCGATAATATCTGGATTCGTTTTTTCAACAATCTCAACCGAACGTAACATAGAGTCTAGATTAGCACCAAAAATTTGAATCCCAACAGGACGTTCTTTTTCGTAAATATCTAGTTTCATTACGCTTTTAGCTGCATCGCGAATTAATCCTTCTGAAGAAATAAATTCAGTATACACTACATCTGCACCGTTTTCTTTACATAAAGCTCTAAACGGTGGATCACTCACATCTTCCATTGGTGCTAACAATAGCGGGAAATCAGGAAGTTCTATGTTACCTATTTTTACCATGCTGCAAAGTTACTTTTTTTTGAGTAATTATGTATATTTCACTTTTTAACTCATAAACTTTTTTATTGGAACTTCCTTTTGAGCCTACTTTATTCGGTTATACAGTTAATATTCATCTTGTTCTAGAATATTTAGCATTCTTTTTAGCCTTTCGTTATTATGTTTTCTTACGTAAGAAAAGGAAAGATTATATTTCTTCCAATAACAGATTGTCAATTATTTTAGGAGCTGCTATAGGAGCTTTTATTGGTTCTCGACTAGTAGGAGTGTTAGAAAATCCCTTAGTAACTTTTTCAGTAAAAAACGTCATTCAATTATTGAATGTAAAAACTATTATGGGAGGTTTGTTTGGCGGTTTAATAGGGGTAGAATTAGCAAAAAAAATAATAGGAGAAACAAAATCATCAGGTGATTTGTTTGTGTTTCCTATAATTGCTGGGATTTTTATAGGGAGAATAGGGTGTTTTCTTTCAGGAATAAATGAGTTTACCTACGGAGTAGAAACTAAATTCTTTTTAGGTATGGATTTAGGGGATGGAGTGTTAAGACATCCAGTTGCACTATATGAGTTGGTGTTTTTAATAATGCTATTCATAAGTTTAAAATACCTACAAAAGGAATACGTTTTACAATCAGGAGAACTTTTTAAGGTTTTTATGTTGGCATACTTTGGTTTTCGCTTTTGTATAGAGTTTTTAAAACCCAATACCTTTTTTGTACTAGGGTTAAGTACTATTCAAATACTATGTATAGTTTGTTATGTATATTACATAGGTAAAAGTTGTAAACTTCTCACAGTTTAAGTTATTTCCCTTTTCGTTTGGTCTCACTTTAATAGTTGTTTTTATCTATGTAAGAAAATGTTTCCATACTTGATATGGGAAGGTTTTTGTATATTCCCAAGCCTAATTTTGGGTTAATTTACTATTTAAGGAAGATGTACTCTTGGTAACTTCCTTTAGGAATTTAAAGCAATAAAAAATTTATGAAATCAGAAACTGAGCAGTTTATAATAGAAAATTTCAAAGAGAGTAAAGATTTTCTTATAAAATTTTATGGTACAGAAGTGCCACTTTTTTATGAAAAGTATAAAAGAGCCCAAGGGTGTAATCCTAGTATAAATTTGTTTAAGTCATTGTTTATTTTCCCTCTTCATGGTTTTGAAGAAGTGAAATATAAAAGTGATAGAACTCAATATTTTGACGCAGCAAGACCTTCAATGTTAGAGATGTCAGATGATTTATTTTCTGGTTTGGCTCCATGTGAAGCTGTCACATTAATATCTCCATTAAATTATATAGGGATTGATGGGTGTGGAGGAGACTTTTTCGCTAATTTCTCTTCTGTTGATGAGTCAATTTATCATACTTGGGAAGAATATGATGGTTTTAGTCTTATAAAAGATACGTTGTCTTCTATGATTGAAAGAGCTAGTAATCCGGTAAAAGAGTTATACCAATTAATGCTTGTTGAGTATAAAAATGAAATTGAGAATTTTACTTATTGTAAAGCTGAAGACCAATTTGATCTTGTCAACCTAGAAATGGGTTTAGGGATGAGTGACTTAGCTCTTTTGATTTATTCAGGTAATAAAAAGAATGATATTCATTTAACTTACTCTCAAGATTATTTTGAATATTATTTCAACAATCCTAAAAGTGAGTATTTTAATTTTGATAATGCAGTGTCAATTTTAAATAGTAAACTAGCAATGGTCTACTATAGTTTTTATTTCGCTCGAAAAAAGAAAAAACTTAAAAAACTATTAAATGTTACGACTAAAGTAAAAGGACAAAACTTAAAATTTCTTCGCAATTATTTTGAGAAAATTATTGATACCAAATGGGAAAAATCTGAAGGAATTTATATAGCTAAAAAAGATTTTAAACCAAGAAATTAATGATGTTAGTTTTACAACAAAAGTACACTTACAAAGAGTTTCATAGCTTTTTAGCAATACCTTTAACTTTATAAACTTATAATTTTAAAAAAATGCCAGAAAGAAAATATAACTACTATGATTTTACATTGAGCTTATGCCCTGAATGTTTAAAAAGAGTAGATGCCAAAATTGTTTTTGAAGATGATAAGGTGTATATGCTTAAACGTTGTAGAGAGCATGGGAACTCAAAAGTGTTGATAGCTGATGATATTGAGTATTATAAAAATATCAGAAACTACAACAAACCCAGTGAGATGCCTTATACGTTTAACACAAAAACAGCTTATGGATGTCCTTACGATTGCGGTTTATGTCCAGATCATGAACAACATTCGTGCTTAACCGTTGTTGAGGTTACTGATAGATGTAATTTAACTTGTCCTACCTGTTATGCTGGTTCATCACCTACTTACGGACGCCATCGAACACTAGAAGAAGTAAAAACAATGTTAGATGCTGTGGTGAAAAACGAAAAAGAACCTGATGTAGTCCAAATTAGTGGAGGAGAGCCAACGATACATCCTGAATTTTGGGAAATTTTAGACTATGCAAAATCACTTCCTATCCGGCATTTAATGTTGAATACTAACGGAATTAAAATAGCGAAAGATCTTGCTTTTGCAGAACGATTGAAAACCTATACGCCAGATTTTGAAGTTTACTTACAGTTTGATTCCTTTGAAGATAGTGTGCTAAGAGAGTTAAGAGGAGCAGACTTGAACAGTATTCGAAAGCAAGCACTTGATAACTTGAATAAGTTAAATTTATCAACAACTTTGGTAGTTACGCTTCAAAAAGGATTAAATGATCACGAAATAGGGAAAATTATCGATTATGCTTTGCAACAAAAGTGTGTGAGAGGGGTTACGTTTCAACCAACACAAATAGCGGGAAGGCTAGAAAGCTTTAATCCTGAAACGGATAGAATGACACTTACTGAAGTTAGAAGAAAAATAATGGAACAAACTGATGTTTTCAATACTGACGATTTAATTCCAGTACCGTGTAATCCTGATGCCTTGGTAATGGGGTATGCTCTTAAATTGGGAGGAGAAGTATTTCCGTTAACTAGATATATCAACCCCAATGATTTGTTAGATAATAGTAAAAACACCATTATTTACGAGCAAGATGAAGCCTTACACGGAAAAATGATAGATTTATTTAGTACAGGGAATTCTGTTGAGGTGGCTGAAGAAAATTTGAAATCAATCATGTGTTGTTTGCCTAATATTGACGCACCAGAGTTAGGGTACGATAATTTATTTAGAGTTATAATCATGCAATTTATTGATGCTTATAATTTTGATGTACGAGCGGTAAAGAAATCATGTGTACATATAGTTGATAAAGACAATAAAATTATTCCTTTTGAGACAATGAATCTATTTTACAGGGATGATAAAAAAGAGTATTTAGAAGCGTTAAGAAAAGAAATATAAGAAAAAAGATATGGTATTTTTAGAAGTAGGTGACCTTTCAGGCTTATTTGTAATTATAGGTTTAATTATGTTTGGACCACCTATATTATTTGCTGTTGTTGGCGCAGCTATCAGAAAAAAAAGTAAAACAGCCTCAAAAATTTTTTATATACTAGCTGTTTTGTATCTGATAATTGGACTAGGCATATGCGGTGGTGTACTTAGTTAAATAAGTTAAAAATGATGTTTAATTTTCGCTATTTATTTTGTTTGTAGTAGCCTGCAAATAAAGTATCTTTGCAAATTACAAGTAGTTAGAATTACGACGAATGAATCCATGCTAGATATTGAGTTGACAAAAGTTTATGTTACATGTCTGGCAATGGCTTGAGAAACTTTAGATTGATGAAGAACATTAGAAATTTTTGCATTATTGCACATATAGACCACGGTAAAAGCACCCTTGCAGATAGATTGTTAGACTATACGGGGTCAGTTACTGAGCGTGAAAAACAAAATCAGTTACTTGATAACATGGATTTAGAACGTGAACGTGGAATTACCATTAAGTCACATGCTATTCAAATGGATTATGTGTATGAGGGGGAAAATTATATATTAAACCTAATTGATACGCCAGGTCACGTAGATTTTTCTTACGAAGTTTCTCGATCAATAGCAGCTTGTGAAGGAGCATTATTAATTGTAGATGCGGCACAAAGTATACAAGCACAAACGATTTCTAACTTATACCTAGCGTTAGAAAACGACTTGGAAATTGTTCCAGTATTAAATAAAGTAGATTTACCTTCAGCTAACCCTGAAGAGGTAACAGATGATATTGTTGATTTATTAGGATGTGAGCCCGAAGATGTAATTCACGCAAGTGGAAAAACAGGATTCGGAGTAGATAATATTTTAAAAGCGATTATTGAAAAAATTCCTGCGCCTAGTGGAAATCCTGAAGCCCCTTTAAAAGCCTTGATTTTCGATTCAGTATACAATTCATATAGAGGAATTGAAACTTACTTTAGAGTAATTGATGGTTCCATCAAAAAGAATCAACAAATAAAGTTTATGGCTACTGGTAGACAGTATGGAGCAGATGAGGTAGGAACTTTAAAACTAAGCCAAGTTGTAAAAAACGAGATTAAAACAGGTGATGTAGGGTATTTAATTACAGGGATTAAAGCTGCAAAAGAAGTAAAAGTAGGAGATACTATTACCGATTTTGCCAATCCAACGACTGATAGAATTGAAGGATTTGAAGATGTAAAGCCCATGGTATTCGCAGGAATTTATCCTGTAGATACTGAAGATTATGAAGAGCTTCGTGCTTCGATGGAAAAACTACAGTTAAACGATGCTTCCTTGGTATTTCAACCAGAAAGCTCAGCAGCACTTGGGTTTGGTTTCCGATGTGGATTCTTAGGAATGTTGCACATGGAAATTATTCAAGAGCGTCTAGAACGTGAATTTAATATGACGGTAATTACTACGGTTCCTAACGTAAGTTACCATGCATTTACGAAGAAAAACCCAGATGAAGTTATTATCGTAAATAACCCATCAGATTTACCAGATCCTTCAAAATTAGATAGAGTAGAAGAACCATTCATCAAAGCTTCAATCATTACAAAGGCTGATTTCGTAGGACAAGTAATGTCACTTTGTATTGAAAAAAGAGGACAGATTGTAAATCAAACCTATTTAACTCCAGAGAGAGTGGAGTTGATTTTTGATATGCCATTGGCAGAAATCGTTTTTGATTTCTATGATCGATTAAAAACAGTATCTAAAGGATATGCGTCGTTCGATTACCACCCAATAGGAATGCAAAAATCAAAGTTAGTTCGTGTAGATATGTTACTGAATGGACAAATCGTTGATGCGCTTTCAGCTCTATTACACGATAGCAATGCGTATTCAATAGGGAAACGTATCTGTGAGAAGTTAAAAGAACTGATTCCAAGACAACAATTTGATATTCCTATTCAAGCAGCAATTGGAGCAAAAATCATTGCTCGTGAAACAGTAAAAGCTTTACGTAAAGATGTAACTGCAAAATGTTATGGAGGAGATATTTCTCGTAAACGTAAGCTTTTAGAAAAGCAGAAAAAAGGTAAAAAACGTATGCGTCAAGTAGGAAATGTAGAAATTCCACAGCAAGCGTTTATGGCGGTATTGAAGTTGAATGACTAGTTTTTTAGAAACTAGAATAAAGAAACAAGAACATAAAAAAATCCCCGTTTTGATTTTATCAAAACGGGGATTTTAATTATTGCATTATCAAATTTCCAAATTGGTACATTGAATTTAATCCCTATTCCCTAAGACTTGCAAAGCCCAATATAATAGCATTGCTAAAGATCCTAAAGCAGCTACTAAATAAGTCCTTGCAGCCCATTTTAAAGCATCTTTAGAGCCTGCTAGCTCTTCACGGGTAACCATGTTTTTGTTTTCTAACCAAGCCAAGGCTCTATTACTTGCATCATATTCAACAGGTAAGGTAATAAAACTAAAAATAGTACCTAAAGCCATAAAAGCCAAACCAGCGAGTGCAATATAAAAACCAATACCCGTACTACCAGAAGCAGCTCCGAAAGCAATTCCCCCAATTACCATCCATTGAGAAAAACGTGAGGTAATACTTACCATAGGTACTAGTTTAGAACGCATTTGTAAGTATTGATAAGCTCTGGCATGTTGTACAGCATGTCCAACCTCATGTGCAGCAACAGCAGCCGCGGCAGCATTTCGTTGGTTGTATACAGCTTCACTTAAATTTACAGTTTTGTTTTGTGGATTGTAATGATCTGTTAATCTACCAGGTGTAGAAATTACTTGGACATCAGAAATTCCATGGTCAGCTAGCATTTTTTGAGCAATTTCAGCACCACTCATTCCATTTCGCAAATGAACTTGAGAGTACTTTTTAAACTTGCGTTGTAAGGTATTACTCACTAACCAACTGAAAAGAGATATAATACCAATTAGAATATAAAATCCTATCATAAGCTATATAGTTTTAAAATTTTGTATCATTTTTGTTGGTTAAATTTACAACATAAATTATTCCAAATTATTAACGGTATAAAAAAATGTCAAAATGGCAAATCAACCTAAAATTTTAATAGTTTACACAGGAGGAACTATTGGTATGGTTAAAGACTATAATACAGGAGCATTAAAAGCGTTTGATTTTAGTCAAATATCTAGCAAAATTCCAGAATTACAGCAACTTAATTGTGAAATCAATACGGTATCGTTTGAAGAACCTATCGATTCCTCAAATATGAGTGTGGATTATTATATACAAATAGCAGAAATTATCTCCGATAATTATGACAAGTTTGACGGGTTTGTAGTGTTAACAGGATCAGATACCATGTCATATACATCATCAGCAATAAGTTTTATGTTTGAAAACTTACAAAAACCTGTAATTTTTACAGGGTCACAATTGCCTATTGGAGATTTACGAACAGATGCCAAAGAAAATTTAATTACTTCTATACAAGTTGCATCAGCGTACGAAAAAGGAAAGCCAGTAATTCAAGAAGTAGGATTGTATTTTGAATATAAGCTATACAGAGCAAATAGAACTACAAAAATAAATGCCGAACAATTCGAAGCGTTTGCTTCTATGAATTATCCACCTTTAGCAGAAAGCGGTGTCCATTTAAACTTTAATTATCCGTTACTACTCAAATCTCAGGAAGATCAAAAAGAATTAGTAGTAAGGAAGAACCTTGATAATCATGTAGCTATTTTAAAGTTGTTTCCTGGAATAACAGAATCTGTAGTGAGAAGTTTTATGAACATTCCAGATTTAAAAGGGATTATTTTAGAAACCTACGGATCAGGAAATGCACCAACCGAAAAATGGTTTGTTGATTTGTTAGAGGAATCGGTAAATAAAGGAATTTACATTGTTAATGTAACGCAATGCAAAGGAGGAAGTGTAATCTTAGGGCATTATGAAACAAGTTCAGAATTAAAACGTATTGGCATCGTTGACGGTAAGGATATTACAACCGAAACAGCCATTGCTAAAATGATGTATTTGTTGGGAGAAAAGCTTTCAAAAGAAGAATTTACGCATTATTTTCAAACACCGCTTAGAGGAGAAATGGCTTAGTTTGTAAATAAATCGTTAATTTTGTGTTTGTAACTGCTTGAAATACTATAGAAAAGAGTTAAAAAAGGTGTGGTTAATAGAAATCCTATAGATTTTTTTTAATGTACCAACATTTTTTTGTTACTTGCCACTCTGTAAAATTAAAAGCGTAATAAGTACAAGTAAAGAATTACTTATTTGTAAAAAAATAAGATATTCATAGTAAAATTTGTATTTTTAACCCGTTAACTATTTAAAATTAATTATAACAAAATGAAAAAAGTAGTAAATATCCTAACTATTACAGGATTTATGTTTTTAGGAGCTATTCAATCAACTTATGCTCAAGAAGCTGAGAAAACTTTTCACCAAGAGTTAAAGCAACGTTTTATTGAAGGAGACCCTAAGTTTATGGGAATTGTATTGGTAGCCTTAATTTTAGGTTTAGCTATTGCAATTGAAAGAATTATTTATTTAAACATGGCTACAACTAATACTAAAAAATTAGTAGCTAGCGTTGACGAAGCATTAAGTTCAGGTGGTGTAGAAGCTGCTAAAGAAGTTTGTAGAAATACAAAAGGTCCTGTTGCCTCTATTTTTTATCAAGGTTTAGAAAGAGCTGATGAAGGATTAGATGCTGCTGAAAAAGCTGTAGTAGGATACGGTGGAGTACAAATGGGATTATTAGAGAAAAACGTTTCTTGGTTATCTTTATTTATCGCTTTAGCACCAATGTTAGGATTCATGGGAACTGTAATTGGTATGATTGATGCATTTGATAGAATTGCTGTAGCAAACGATATTTCTCCAGCCGTAGTAGCAGGTGGTATTAAAATTGCATTATTAACAACAGTATTTGGTCTTATCGTAGCGATTATTTTACAAATTTTCTATAACTACATTATTTCGAAGATTGATAGTATCGTTAACAACATGGAAGACGCATCTATCTCTTTAATCGATTTATTAGCTAAGTATAAAAAATAATCAATCAATATGAATAGTAAAATATTAACATTACTAGTAGCTGCAATTTCACTTATCGGTGCTGCATTGTTCTTAAATGTAGCTAGAATAGATAAAGAAGATGTAGAGGCAGTATCAAGTGCCGTATCTCCTTTAGTAACTTATTCTTACTGGTTATTGATTGGAGTGGTAGTAACAGCAGTTGCAGCCTCAATGTGGGGGATGTTTAAAAACCCTGCAGCATTAAAAAAGGTATTATTAGGTGTTTTAGCATTAGCAGTTCTTTTTGCTGTATCTTATTTCTTGTCTTCAGATGCACAAGTAATTGGAGCAGATGGAGGAGAATTAGCAGCTCAAGGAAGTACATCTAAATGGGTAGGAACAGGAATTACATACAGCATTATCCTAGGAGGAATTGCTGGTGCATTCTTTGTTTGGGATTTATTAAAAGGAATCGTTAAATCGTAAGTTAGTATGGCAAGAAGAGAAAACCCAGAAATTAATGCAGGTTCGATGGCAGATATTGCCTTCTTGCTACTTATCTTTTTCCTTGTAACAACTACAATGGATGTTGATTCAGGTATCCCTAAAAAGTTAGCTGAAAAGACTGATGTAAAGCCACCAATTATTAAAGAAAAAAATATTTTTCAAGTTAGTATCAACCGAAATAATCAACTTTTAGTTGAAGATCAGGTAATGGAGTTGAAAGACTTAAAAGATGCGGCTATGAAATTTATTGATAATGGTGGGGGTATTGGGAACCCAATGCCAGGAATGGAAGCAGGAACTACTTGTAATTACTGTAAAGGTGATAAGGATCCTGAATCATCAGATCATCCAACTAAAGCAGTAATCTCTGTTGAGAGTGATAGAGGTACTGAGTATGGTACGTATGTAGCTGTACAAAATGAATTGTTAAGAGCTTACACAGAGTTGCGTAACAGATTATGCCAAGAAAAATATGGTATGAGCTTTACAGAGTTAGAGCAAGCTTTTAAAGACAGCGCAAGAAAAGATGAGTCATTAAGAAAGAAAGTTGAAGATATCAAGGCGAGTTACCCTCAAATTATTTCCGATACAGACCCAACAAATGTTCAATAATAGTAAAACAATAGAGTATGTCTAAATTTAAAAAGAAGAAAAAAGGATTGCCAGCAGTATCTACGGCATCTTTACCAGATATTGTT
This sequence comes from Tenacibaculum sp. FZY0031, assembly GCF_036350695.1. Lineage (NCBI taxonomy): Bacteria > Pseudomonadati > Bacteroidota > Flavobacteriia > Flavobacteriales > Flavobacteriaceae > Tenacibaculum > Tenacibaculum sp. FZY0031. The sequence goes on along the minus strand of NZ_JAZDVY010000011.1, from coordinate 52,846 downwards.
TTCATGTTATTATTCTTCTTCATGGTAACTACTACCATGAGAGAAACAGATTTACAGATTGATTCACCTCGTTTACCAAGTGCAAGTGAAGTAAAAAAGCTTGAGCGTAAAAGTTTAGTGAGTACAATTTATGTTGGTAAAGCTAAAGACCCAAAGTATGGTACAGGATATAACAGAATACAGTTAAACGACAAAATAGCTACTCCTGAAGAAGTACCGTCGTTTATTTATCTTGAAAGAGATAATGTTTCTGAATTAGAAGTACCATTTATGACAACTTCTATAAAAGCAGATAGAGAATCGAGTGTAGGTACCTTAGCCGATATTCGTGAGAAGTTAAGAGATGTTAACGCTCTTAAATTAAGTTTATCTACTCACAAGGGAGATGTTATTAAGAAGTAATTACTTTTAAATAAAACAAAAAGAGCAATCAATAGATTGCTCTTTTTTTATACCAAAAAGGTATCTTTATCGTTAGATAATTATCTATGAAGTATATCGTAAGTTTTTTAGTGTTTTTTCTGTCATTTAGTGTTTTTTGTCAGAAAGATTCTTTGCAGTTAGGAGATAAGTATTGGGAAGATCAATTGTATATTGATATTACCTATAACTTATTACAAGACCAGCCAGAAGGAGTAGGCAGAACGAGCTTTTCTTACGGACTTGGAGCAGGTTATATGAAAGACATACCCTTTAACAGGAAAGGAAGAACCGCTATTGCCATTGGTTTAGGCTATAGTTATGACTCTTTTAGCCATGAATTAAAAGTATTAGAAGGAGATGTAAAAGAGTACGAAACAGACCCTGCTATATCATCAAATAAAATAAAACTTCACAATTTAGAAGTGCCTATTCAGTTTAGATGGCGCTCTTCAGATGCAAATACCTATTCTTTTTGGCGTTTTTACGCAGGATTGAAAGTTTCTTATAATTTGAGTAATACTTTTAGGTATGATTCTCCCACGGGGCAAGTTAGTTTTTCAGCTGTTGAAAAGTACAATAAATGGCAAACAGGAGTAACTTTATCTGCGGGTTACGGCACATTTAATTTCCATGTATATTACGGATTGTCACCAATGTTTAAGGATGTAACTTTAAATGGAAAATCAATAGACAGCAAAATAGTTAAACTGGGGCTAAGTTTTTATTTATTATAATATATAATACGCTATAAAAGGGCTACATAAGCCAATAAAAAAGCCTAAGTATACTTCTCTTACATTGTGGGCTTTTAAATACAGTCTAGAGCTAGCAAGAAGACCAGCTAATAAAATAAAAGTTATAATAACAGGAAGTACATAAACAGTTTGTATTTGTTGGAATAACAAGAAATAGCCAACAGCGACTCCCATAGATAGCAAATGAAGGCTTCCTTTGATATTAAAGGGAAATAGTAAATATATTAAGCCTAAACCAAATACAGTTCCGTAAAACAGGTAACAGATATCTTTTACAATACTCATGCTGGCAAACATTTTTCCTAAAATTAAAAATAAAGTCATCATAAAAAAAATAGGAAACTTCCTTTCACGGATACTGTGTACTCGAAAAGATTTTATATAACCAAGAGATTTTAAAAAAACTAACAATAACATTGGTATAAAGTAGGTAGCTACAAAAACTATTGCCAATATAGTGTATTGCTGTTGTTTGTTTAAATTGATTGGCGATAACAAGAAATACAAAATAATCCCTATAGTTGGCATTACAATAGGGTGGAGCACGGTTGATATGAATTTATGCCAATGCATTAAATTTCTTTACGTAATCTTGCGACAGGAATGTCTAATTGTTCACGATATTTAGCGACTGTTCTTCTGGCGATAGGGTACCCTTTTTCTTTTAAAATTTTAGATAACTTTTCGTCGGTAAGAGGTTTTCGCTTGTCTTCCTCTTTAATAACTGTTTCTAGGATTTTTTTAATTTCTCTAGTTGATACATCTTCTCCTTGGTCGTTTTTCATCGATTCAGAAAAGAATTCCTTAATCAACTTTGTACCATAAGGTGTAGAGACATATTTGCTGCTAGCAACACGAGAAACTGTTGATACATCCATACCAATTTCATCAGCAATATCTTTTAAAATCATAGGTTTTAACTTACGTTCATCCCCCGTTAAAAAATACTCTTCTTGACGATGCATAATCGCATTCATAGTTACCAAAAGGGTCTGTTGTCGTTGTTTTATAGCGTCAATAAACCATTTTGCAGCATCTAATTTTTGTTTTATAAACAGTACCGCATCTTTTTGTGATTTAGTTTTCTCTTTGGCATCTTGGTATCCTTTTAACATGTTGTTGTATTCTCTCGAAACATGCAATTCTGGAGCATTACGAGCATTTAACGTTAAGTCTAAGTTGCCATCAATAATTCTTATTGAAAAATCAGGAACTATTTGCTCTGCGATTTTATTATTTCCAGCGTAAGAACTTCCAGGTTTTGGATTTAACTTGCTTATTTCGCTAATAACCTCTTTTAATTGTTCTTCAGAAATACCGAATTTTTCTAGAAGCTTCTTGTAGTGTTTTTTTACAAAATGATCAAAAGCCTCTTCCAAAACTCTTATAGCTAGTGCCCTGTTTTCACTTTCAGATTTAGCTTTTAATTGAATAATTAAACACTCTTTTAAATTCAAAGCACCAACACCAGTAGGGTCTAACTTTTGAACAACATTTACCAAAACACCTTGTACCTTTTCCTCATCAGTAAAAACATTTTGGGTAAAAGCTAAGTCGTCAACCAAATCTATAATATCTCTACGGATATAACCGCTATCATCAATACTACCTACTAGAAATTCAGCAATAGCTCGTTCTTCTTCATCAATTCTAAAAGTATTTAATTGATTTTTTAAAGATTGATGAAAACTAGTACCGGCTGCATAAGGAACCTGTTTGTCTTCATCATCTGATGAATAGTTGTTGGTTTGCGTTTTATAACTAGGGTATTCATCATCGCTTAAATACTCATCAATGTTTATGTCTTCAGCATCTATTTTTTCATTGCCTGAATCGTCATAATCAACATCATTGGCTAAACTATCCTCAAAATTTTCAGGCTCGTCTTTACCAGTATCTAATGCGGGATTCTCTTCAATTTCTTGTTTCAAACGCTCTTCAAAAGCTTGCGTAGGCAACTGAATTAACTTCATCAACTGTATTTGTTGTGGAGATAATTTTTGAAGTAATTTTTGATGTAAACTTTGTTTTAGCATATATACAAAGATATGAAATAGGACAAAAAAAATCGCCATTCGTAAAGGAATGACGATTGATATTTATAAGTTTTATGTTTTTTTTAAAACTCAGCGTTTTGTGGTGTTCTTGGAAAAGGAATTACATCGCGAATATTACTCATTCCAGTAGCGAATAAAACTAAACGTTCAAAACCTAAACCAAAGCCAGAATGGACAGCTGTACCAAACTTACGAGTATCCAAATACCACCATAACTCTTCTTCAGGGATATTTAGTTCAGCCATTTTTTCCTTTAAAACCTCTAAGCGTTCTTCTCTTTCAGAGCCTCCTACCATTTCTCCAATTCCAGGGAATAACACATCCATAGCACGTACGGTTTTACCGTCTTCATTCAAACGCATGTAAAACGCTTTTATATTTGCTGGATAATCAAATAAAATTACAGGGCATTTAAAGTGCTTTTCTACTAAATAACGTTCGTGTTCAGATTGTAAATCAACCCCCCATTCGTTAACAGGAAACTGAAATTTCTTCTTCTTATTAGGCTTCGAGTTTCTTAAAATGTCAATAGCTTCTGTGTAGCTTACTCGTTTGAAGTTATTGTCTACAACAAATCGTAATTTTTCTAGTAGGCCCATTTCACTACGTTGTGCTTGAGGTTTGGTTTTTTCCTCTTGTGCTAAGCGATTGTTTAAGAAAGCTAAATCGTCTTTACAATTCTCTAATACATAGTGTAATACGTATTTAATAAAGTCTTCAGAAAGATCCATGTTCGCATCTAAATCGTTAAAAGCTACCTCAGGTTCAATCATCCAAAATTCGGCTAAATGACGCGTTGTATTTGAATTTTCAGCTCTAAAAGTAGGACCAAAGGTATAAATTTTACCTAAGGCCATGGCATAGGTTTCACCTTCTAACTGACCAGAAACGGTTAAGTTGGTTTCTTTTCCAAAGAAATCTTTAGAATAATCAATTTCACCTTCTTCGTTTACAGGAGCTTTGTTTGCTTCAAACTGAGTTACTTTAAACATTTCACCAGCACCTTCAGCATCAGAACCTGTAATAATTGGGGTATTTACATAGTAAAACCCATTTTGCTGAAAATATTGGTGTACAGCAAATGATAATGCTGAACGCAAACGCATTACAGCACTAAAAGTATTCGTTCTTACGCGTAAATGTGCATTTTCACGTAGAAACTCTAAACTATGTTTTTTAGGCTGAATTGGATACTCATCAGGATTAGAATCTCCTAAGATTTCTATGCTTGTTACTTGAACTTCTACTGTTTGTCCTTTACCTTGACTTTCAACTAAAGTACCTTGAATGCTTACCGCAGCTCCAGTATTTATTCTTTTTAATAAAGTTTCGTCGGTATTTTCAAAATCTACAACACACTGAATATTATTAATAGTAGAACCGTCATTTAGAGCAATAAAGCGATTGCTTCTAAAAGTTCTTACCCATCCTTTTACGTGTACTTCTTGTAAAAATTTGTCAGATTGTAATAAATCTTTAACGCTACTTCTTTTCATGTCTTTATATCTTCAATAAAATCAAGCAAAGATACTTTTTTGCTGTTAATAAGCAATAAAGAGAACCAAGAATAAAGAGCTAACTTTTACCAGTTAAGCTCGATAGAAAAAAGAAGTGCTTTTAAGTGCATATAGCTCCTCTAGAGCATTGGTAATTAAGTTCAAATTATTTGTCTTCTTTTGGGGGTAATATTTTAAACTTAGTTTCTTTTAAAACGTTCTTATTTGCGATTCTTTTCTCAAAAGAAAGTAGTAGAGAAGGTAACAATAGTAAGTTTGAAACCATAGCCAATAATAATGTAATTGAAACTAAACCTCCTAATGCGATGGTGCCTCCAAAACTTGAAACGGTAAACACTAAAAATCCAAAGAAAAGCACAATTGAGGTGTAGAACATGCTGACTCCAGTTTCTCTTAAAGCTGAGTAAACAGCAGGTTTTATTTTCCAGTTATTGGCTAATAATTCTTGTCTGTATTTTGCCAAAAAGTGAATAGTGTCATCTACTGAAATACCAAAGGCTATACTAAAAACTAATATGGTAGAGGGTTTTATAGGGATGTCAAAGAAGCCCATTAATCCACCAGTAATGAGTAGTGGTAGCATGTTAGGAATTAGTGAAATTAAAATCATTTGAGGTGAACGGAACATCCACGCCATAAAAATTGAGATTAATAGGATGGCCAATGATAATGAAATAACCAAGTTTTTTATTAGGTAGTTGGTACCTTTTAAAAAGACTAAGGCTTTACCTGTTAATGAAACGTCAAAATTTTCACTAGGAAACTGTTTGTTAATAACGGCTTGTAATCGCTCTTGGATAACATCCATTTTATCGGTTCCTATATCTTTCATAAAGGTAGTTATACGTGCATAACGTCCAGTGCTATCAACAAAGTTCTTTAACATTCCAGAATTGCTATCAGAATTTTTTGTATAAGAGAAAATATAACTTTTCTCCTGACTTGTTGGAAGTTGATAGTATTTAGGATTTCCGTTATAATAGGCTTGTTTAGAGTATTTAACAAGGTTTGTGACAGAAATAGGCTTGGATAATTCAGGAAAAGTTTCAATAGTTTCGTTAAGTTTTTCCATCTTTTTTAAAGTAGAAAGCTTCATAACACCTTTTTCTTTTTTGGTGTCTATTAAAATTTCCAGAGGCATGATTCCTCCAAACTCATGCTCAAAAAACTTAATGTCTTTATAAAATTGTTTCCCTTTTGGCATGTCTTCAATCAAACTGCCTGATACACGAATCATATATAACCCAATCATACTAAAAATGATTATGGAAACTGTGGTAATGTAAATAGCAATTCGTTGTTTTTTTACCATGCGTTCCATCCAAGAAACAACATTTCCCATCCATTTTTTTTCCAAATGGTTTAAGTGTTTTTTCTCAGGAAGCGGCATAAAACTATATATAATCGGAATAATTAATAGCGCAAGAACAAAGATGCTAATGATGTTTACAGAGGCCAAAACACCAAACTCTCGCATTAGTCTACTTTTAACAAATATAAAAGTAGCAAAACCAGAAGCGGTAGTAATGTTGGTCATTAATGTGGCATTTCCAACTTTTGAAATTACCCGTTGTAATGATTTTGCTTGGTTTCCGTGTTTTTTTACTTCTTGTTGATACTTATTAATTAGAAAAACTGCATTAGGTACACCAATTACAATGATTAAAGGTGGAATTAAAGCTGATAATACCGTAATTTCATAACGGAATAAGCCCATAAAACCAAAAGCCCAAGTAACTCCAATACTTACTACTAGTAAGGTAATAAAAGTTGCTCTGAACGAACGAAAAAAGAAGAAAAAGATGATGGCAGTTATTAATAGTGCTCCAATAACAAAAATTCCCATCTCATCAGTAATATTCTGAGAGTTTAAGGTCCTAATGTATGGCATACCAGAAACACGAACGTCTATTTGATGGTCTTTTTCAAAAGAGTTTATGGTTGGAATTAACACATCAAAAACAAAATCCTTACGAATAGGTGTGTTTACGATGTCTTTATTTAAATAAATGGCTGTTTGTAAAGTACCTTTATCGTTGTATAATAGGTTGTTGTAAAACGGGAGTTTTTCAAAAAGTTGCTTTTTAATATTTTTGATTTCTGCATCGGTTGAAGGTGCTTCTTCAAAAAGTGGTTCAACAACAAATTTTCGTTGCTTTCTGTCGGCTTTTAATTGTTGAACATCAGCAACAGAAACGGTAAAGTCTACCTGAGGTAAACTGTCTAAATCTTTAACAAGTTTGTTCCATGCATTAAATTTAGTAGGGGTAAATATTGTAGAATCTTTTACACCTAAGATAATGAGGTTTCCCTCTTCACCAAAAATTTCTAAGAACTTATTGTATTCAATGTTAACCTCATGGTCGGTAGGAAGTAAATTCGCTTCTGTGTAGGAGAAGCGCATATATTTCATCTGAGTGACTAAAAGCCCTGTAATTATAGCAATAGTAATTAAAACTAAGTAACGATTTCGCAATAAGAACCCTGCGATTTTAGTCCAAAAAGTCATCCAAAAAAAATTTCAGCAAAGTTATGTTAAATGAATTAATTAAACGAAAAAAAGAGCGTCATATGACGCTCTTTTTTAACGATTTCTTAAAAGAAGTTATACTGTCATAATTTCTTTTTCTTTAACAGCGAGCTTTTCATCAATTACTTTTACATAATTGTCAGTTAATTTCTGAACATCTGCCTCAGCATTTTTCTTCATATCGTCAGAAATTTCTACCTTTTTAATTTCGTTATTTGCATCTTTTCGAGCATTACGAACACCTACTTTAGCGTGTTCAGCTTCGGCTTTAGCTTGTTTCGCTAATCCTATACGACGTTCTTCTGTTAACGGAGGCACATTAATAATAATGTTTTCCCCATTGTTCATTGGATTGAATCCAATGTTTGCAAGCATGATAGCCTTCTCAATTTCTTGTAACATATTTTTTTCCCAAGGTTGAACAGATATCGTTCTAGCATCAGGAGTGTTTACGTTTGCAACTTGTGATAATGGCGTTTGAGAACCGTAGTAATCTACCATAATTGTGCTTAACATAGCAGGAGTAGCCCTACCAGCTCTAATTCCTGCCAATTCTTTTTCTAAGTGGCTAATGGCTTTATCCATAGCCTCTTTTGTCGAATCTAAAATAAAATCAATCTCTTCGTTCATTTTGTTCGTATTTAAAACCTCAAATAAGTTGAGGGTAACTTTTCGGTTTATTCGTTATCAACTATTGTTCCAATGTTTTCTCCAGAAACAAGCTTTAAAAGATTTCCTTGCTTGTTCATATCAAAAACAATAATTGGTAATTTGTTTTCTTCGCTCAAGGTAAAAGCTGTCATATCCATTACTTTCAGTCCTTTTTCAATAACGTCTTTAAAAGTAATGTTTTCATATTTAACAGCATCTTTATCTTTTTCAGGGTCAGCTGTATAAATACCATCAACACGGGTACCTTTTAAAATAGCATCTGCATTAATTTCAATAGCTCTTAATACAGCTGCTGTATCGGTTGTAAAATACGGATTTCCTGTTCCTCCACCAAAAATTACTACGCGTCCTTTTTCTAAGTGACGATTAGCACGACGTTTTATATATGGTTCTGCAATTTCTTTAATTTCAATTGCAGTTTGTAAACGCGTGTGAATTCCTTGATCTTCTAAGGCACTTTGTAAAGCCAATCCATTAATACAAGTAGCTAACATTCCCATATGGTCGCCTTGTACGCGGTCCATACCTTGGCTAGCCCCTGCAACTCCTCTAAAAATATTTCCACCACCAATTACAATGGCTACTTCTATTCCTTTATCTATAACTTGTTTTATCTCTTGGGCATACTCTTTAAGTCTGTTTGGGTCAATTCCATATTGACGTTCACCCATTAGTGCCTCACCACTTAATTTTAAAAGAATTCTTTTGTATTGCATTTGTTTTGTTGAAAGTTGTGCAAAATTAATGAAATTTTTAAGAAGTGATTTAAACTTTTTTTGAAAACCTGAATTATTAAAGAATTAAACAAAAAGAGGTTGCCTTTACTTTTAGACAACCTCTTCTTACATTTAGAAATTTTTATTTTTATTCTTTGATTATTTTTTCTGAAAACACTTCTCCTTCAATAGAGACTTTTACTATATAAGTCCCTGATTTTTTTCTAGAAATATCTATTTCTGTCGGGTTTTCTTTAAAAATAGTTCCTTTATAAATTAGATTTCCTGATAAATCTATCACCTCTAAGACTCCTTCTTTTTCATTATTTGTCATAGAAACGTTAAAGATGCCTTGATTTGGGTTAGGGTAGATATTAATTATTAAACTTTCTGTGCTAACCCCTTCTGATTTTTCACAATATTCAATTAAAAAGAGACGATGAATAACTGAAACATTTCCAGCTAAATCAATAACTCTGAAGGTAAATAAATAATACTGACCATAATTTAAAGAACTTGCATAGTTTAAAATTTGCATATTGTTAGGGGCAGTACAATTATTGCAGAAGACTCCACTATACAAATCTTGTCCAGGTACCCAAGTGTTAATGTTTATTGGAGCTACTGCAATTTCAACCTTGTTTTCACAGGTGCTAGGTACTCCATTAAAAATTACATCATTTGGGTTGCAAAATACAGCTACAGGTAATGGTCCATATTTTGTCCAAACCTCTCGATCCATAAATTGTCCTTTAAATTCTCCAGCAGCAGTAACATTTCCATTACAATCAGTACATGAGAAGAATTGATGATGTTGATATGTGCCATAATTTATTTTGTCTGTTGTTACTAATAATTTACAGTCCTTAACACTAAGATTATATATATGGTCTTTAATCTCTGACGCTGGATAGTAGGTGTGTTCTAAATTGTTTGTAGAATTATAAAGACTTATATGTGGTGGTGTTCCTTGTAATGTTGAACTACCACTGGCAAAAAATGTTTTGTTCTGCTCTGTTACAACTACTCTTGGTTTAGGACCATTTACAGATTCAAGGACTGTAATTGTACCAGAAGCTGTCATACTATTTAGATAACCTGTGTAACTATTGGCAGGAACATCTGGTGGGTTTGAGATAAACATAATTCCACCATCCGTTCGAAGAGCTATGCTCTGACTGTCAGCCATCCCTGAAGAAATAGAACCACTGCTACTTCCTGATCCATAAAGAGGCTTACCCTGAAGATAGTATGTTTGTATAGGTGTTGCCGTTTGATTATTTGGATGGTAAAGAGCTTTTTTAATTTGACTATATTCGTTGGAATTATAATAGTACCCTCGATTATGTCCTATAATAAAGACATAGTCCTTCATATCCATAAAAATAGGCCAAAGACTGCCACTATTTGTACCTACTGTAGGAGATCTTGTGGCTGTACCTGGATATGAAACTTCCCATTCAGTTGCAGATAGCCAAAGTCCACCAATCCATTTAACAGGAAGAATTTTAACTTGACCATTATCCTTAACATTGCCTACTAATAAGTCTCCGTTAGGAGCAATTACAAAATCAGAAGGATTATCATTATAGAATACGACAAATTCATCAGACATTGATACTGAAGAACCGTTTTTAACAAATCGTCTTAAATAAGTTAATCTTTTAGCATCTTCTTCTGGTTCAGAAAGATAAGGGTGCGTTTCTCGTTGAACATATAATGCGTAAACAATATTTTCATCTCTAGGGTCAAATAAAATTTTAGTAAAAAAATGATTGTCATGTGAATAGTCTTCACTTTGTGCTAGAAGATTACCACCAAAATCAAAAAACCTTAAATCCCTTCGCCCTTTATTATTTCCTAAGAATTTAATGTACTGTCGAGATATAGCTATGTGTCTACCACTTGACGTTGCTCCAACAGTTTTATATTCAGTTTCGTTTGGTCCTGAGGAAACTGTTTCAAATGAAGATGTAGAGGTGAATTGTGCGTGTGTGTTGAATGTTAATAAGTTAACAAGTAGTAAGCTTATTATTTTTAATATATTTTTCATTTCTTTATAGCATTAGGTTAAAATTCAAAAAGAAGGATTAAGCTACCTGAGTTCGATTAATTTTAAGTATTGTTAGTTTTGATTATCAGTAGTTTAAATTTTATCAGTTAATCATCAGATAAAATCAAATTACCATATATCAGCGTTTTTAATAATCAGAACTCAGGGAGGTTATATTAGTTAACATTGTATAAAGTTTATGCAAAGTCACTTGAATACAAGTTACTTTCTCAAACAAAACGGTGACTAAGAGTGAGTTTAGGTCGAATTTTATTATTAGTAATCATAAATTAACGCCCAATCAGAAAATACAACGGTGTAGGGGTTGTTCCAAGGGTTTGGAGCAACAGGAGGCGTCCAATCTTCAACTCTACCTCTAATTTTCCAAGTGTAATTTTCTAATTTTTTAAGAGAACTGTATAGTGTTACTCTGTACAATTTTGTTAAACTACTAGTAGACATAACACTAGGTGTTTTCCAAGGATAACTGTAATTATTTAGGCTATTACCACATCTTTGTTTATAACTACAATTTTCGAAAGCAATGTATACACGTAAATCACTCCATGAGTTGGAATCGAAAATATTAACATCTGCTTCCAATTTAAACATGATTCCATATTTTTCATATCTAGATGTTGCACTCATGTTTGCATTTGAATTAATAGTTTTTATGTTTGTGGTATTGGATTTGTAATTAGCCTTTCTTGAACTACATCCAATTTTTTTATTTGATTTCGGGTCACCATTTTCTATTATTTTTATAACTTCATCAGAAGTAGAAAAAACTAGGATGTTTTTATTATTTATATTTTCAATAACAAGATCGGAATATTGTGAGTCATATTTTGCAGGCAAAACATATACTTTTTCTTCAATTAAATTTAATTTGTATAAAAATTTACCTATTTGAACAATTTGGTCTTGATTCAATATTTCACTTAAGATTTCATCTTTAATCAAATTTTCTAAATTATTTTCAGCTATGTATTTTGAATATGAAATATAATCTTGTGAAGACAATTCGAACTTGATATCTAGCTTAGTACTCTTTGATTTTTCTAAGCTTTTATTGCTTAAAGTTTCATTATTTGTTATTGTACTACTACTTATAAAGCGCTCATAATCTTCTGATGTTAGGAATATCAATTTTTTACCATCGGAATTAATTTGTATGGATTCTGATATATAATTATTAGAGTGAGGAGGCTGTATAATTTCTTCATTATTACAACTCATAAACATGATTCCCATTAAGACTAGGGATATGCTACTATAAACTAAATTTTTCATAATTAAAATTTTTTGATTGTTATTGTGCCAAATCTATTTTAATCATAAAAAATGAACCTTGATTTTATAAGGCTTTGTTACCGATAGGTATTAAAATAGTTACCAACGAAAACGGGGTTGGTACGAATACTAGCTATTTTAGGTACGAACTATTCGCGCTTAAAAATGAATATTTTGTAAGTTTTTAAGGTAGCTTTGACTTACAGGAAGTTGTAGGTCATCAATTTTTAGTTTGTCTTTAGATTTAGAAGTAATTTTATCTATTCGAACTATATACGAACGGTGGATGCGTATATATTCAAGTTTGTCGGGAATATGGCTCAGGAATTTTCCAATATTCATACGAACCGTATGTGTTTTACTTTTTGTAAAAACATCAATATAGTTCCCTGAAGATTTTATATACAGTATATCTTGCGATTTAATGCGTACTTCATTGCCGTTTTCTTTAAAAGAAAAATAGATGTCTTCTTTTCTTTTTAAATATTTTAAGAATACTCGTAACAATTCTCTTACAATGTCTTTATTATAGGTAAGCACTCGTATTCTAAAGAATACATAAATCAGAAAAAAAATACCCAAAGCACAAATCATCTTAAACCAGCCTGTTTTCCATAATGGAGGAAGAATGGTAAAAGAAAATGTAACTGTTTTTTCTGAACAGTTTTTATTGTTAAAACACATTTTAATTTCGAAAGTATAGTGGTTAGGAGGGAGTGAAGAAAAGTGAATTTTTCTGTCTTTGGTAGCAGTCCAAAACTCTTGATTGTTCAACCTGTATTGATAATGTAAATCTCCCTTATTTGCAAAAGAGATACCTTCCACAATAAAATCAATTTCATTCTCCTTGTAAGATAATGTGGCATTGTCTTTAATGCTGTCTTTCGGATTGTTATTTGTGTATGCTTTTTTTAGTTTAAAATAAGTGTTGTCAATTTTTTGGGGTGTGAGCTGGTTTTTTGAAAAAAAACATAACCCCTGTTTGGTTCCTGCCCAAACGGTATCGTTTATAATCTCAATATCTTCAATTTCATTACTCAATAACCCACTTTTTTTATCAATTCCATTAACTTGATAATGATTTTTACTAAAAATAATTCTATTTAAACCTTTGTTTGTACACAGCCATATGGTAGAGTCATTTTCAATAGATATTTCATTAATAATATTACTATATAATCCGTTTTTTTCGGTGATATTGTATGTGTGATTACCGTCACTAATAACCAAGCCTGCATTTTGAGTAGCAATATATAAGGTCTTTTTATTTTTACTGACATCTACATCGTCACTTCTAAAATTAAAAAGCTCCGATTTTTTTGATAAAGGAGTAATTTCACCGTTATTGAATTTAAAAATACCTAAAGGGGTACCAAGAATAGTGTCTTTGTTCCACAAAGTTACATCATGCACTCTAAAAGGTAATTTGTTGTTTATGGCAATAAGTTTATTGTTTTTTATTACATGAAAGCATTTATGTCTAGAGACAAAAATAGTGCTATCAATGGGTTCGGATAGTTTTAAAATATGTCCTTTAAGCAATGTTTTTTGGTTAGAGATATTTACAAAACCTTTCGCATTATAAAGATAAGTTTCATTAGATACAGAATCGTGTTCAACTAATGCACGCCGGAAGCCTCTCGATGCATCTAGTGTTATAGAGTTTCTATTTTTTAATAATTTTAGAATGTCACCATTATTGTATCCAACCAAAAGCTCTTTATTTTTTGTTTTTGCAAGGTTATTCACATGGATGTTGGTTTGGTCGGCAATATTATAGATGTTTACGGATGGATTTTTAACGTAGTATATCCCAGAATTTAAGGTTGTAAACCAGAAACCTCCCTCGTGATCTATTAATAAGTCGGTTACAGATTTTCCTTTTAAAAATGATTTTAAAATACGACCTTTCTTATTTATGATTTTCCCTCCTCCAAACTCATAACCAATAAAAAAATGTTCATTGTCAATAACTTTTAGAGCTATTGGAGAGTACTTATCTTTTATGAATATCTTGTTTTTATTTACAATAGATACTAGGCTGTCATTTATAAAAACACCGGTCTTTTGAGGTGTTAACCAATCAGCCATGATACGAGCATGGATGTACTTCGCAGATATCCTTTTTTGTATGTTGCTAGTGTCATTTGTTGTGAAAAAAAAAGAGGTAGCTGCAAAATGCGGAGATTTATCAAGTACGATTCTTTTTTTAGAAGAGAACTTTGTAATAAAATAGTCTTCGGAGGCATAATTATTTTTGATTTTGCCTTCTTGATCTATAATTAATTCGCCATTTATGTAGTGACCACCTATGTGTAAATTATTCGCCGCATCGATATAAACACTTTTTATTACACTGTCAAAGAATAAGTTTTGGGCGAGTATATTGTTGTACTTATAGGGTGTAAACCCTTTAAATAGTTCATCAAAATAAAAAAGAGATTTGTTATGATAAGAATAACACCATATTTGTCCATTTTTTTGTGGATAAAAGCGAAGCACTACGTTGCCTGTTAAACCGTCATTAGTGTCAAAGTTTTCAAATTCGTAACCATTATATTTAGATACTCCTTTGTCTGTAGCAAACCAAATATATCCTTCTTTACTTTGATAAGCGTCGTATACTTGAGAGCTTGGTAACCCTTCATCTACCCCTAATTTTTCATAAATAAATTCTTGACCAAGGCAAACGGTGCTAATTAGTGTAATTAATGAAAATATGAAGGTGTTTTTATAGCTGAGCATTAGGGAGGTAAAATAGGTGTTCTTGGAAGGGTTATGAGGTGTTTTTCTGATGAAGTTTTATGACTAAACTTTGGGAAAGTTCCAATTTCTATAGAATAGATTTGAGAGCAGGTATCATAATGTGTTTCGATTTCATTTTCAATTGTTTTAGGGGGCGTTTTTTTAGCCACTTAAATGTATAAATTATTGATATATAATAGAAATAAATTTCAATTATTATGAAAAGTGTGGAGTGGATTTACCTATGAGTTTATAGGTATATAGGAAAAAGCCTTGTTAAATATGGATATTACAGTTGGCTAATTGGGGATGAGGAGTATAAGAAAATGCTTTTATTTATAGCTTTTGAATAAAAAGCGATTGTTTAATTTTTATTTGATATAGCATAGGAGCAAGTGAATGGAAAGTAAAATAATAAAGGGTCTTCCAAAAAAAAACCATCCAAAAAATGGATGGTTTTATATAATATAATTGTTGAGAATTATCCTAAAGTAACTCTTACGAAGTTTTTAACTTCAACGTCACCATAAGAAGAAACATATTCAGCAACTGTTTTCTTTTCGTCTTTAATAAACTTTTGATCTAATAAACATTGTTCTTGATCTAAAGTTGTATTGTCAGAGATAAATCTTTCCATTTTACCTGGTAAGATTTTGTCCCAGATTTGTTCTGGTTTACCTTCAGCTTTTAATTGCTCTTTAGCTTCCTCTTCAGCTTTAGCTATAGCTTCCTCAGTTAACTGTAAACGAGAAACGAATTGAGGAACATTTTTTAAAGTTTTACCTAAACGTACTAACTCTTCGTTGTCTTTTTTAATCGCAGCGATTCTAGCTTCAGTTTCAGAAGCTACAAATGCAGGATCAAAATCTTTGTAAGATAAAGTAGTTGCTCCCATTGAAGCAGCTTGCATCGCTAAGTCTTTAGTTAACTCAGCAGCGTTATCTACAGCAGCAGTTAAACCTACCATTGCAGCAATTTTACCAACGTGAGTATAAGCTCCTACGTATGGTGCTTCAATTCTTTCGAAAGCAGTGATATCGATTTTCTCACCGATAACTCCTGTTTGCTCGATTAATTTTTCAGCAACAGTTACACCACCAAAATCAGCAGCTAAGAACTCTTCTTTTGTTTTGTGGTTAAAAGCGATGTCAACAAATTCTTGCGCTAAAGCTTTGAATGAATCGTTTTTAGCTACAAAATCTGTTTCACATGCTAATACGATAGCAACACCATATGTGTTGTCATCGCTAATTTTAGTGATTGCTACACCTTCAGTAGACTCACGATCTGCTCTTTTAGCAGCAATCTTTTGTCCTTTTTTACGTAAAATTTCAATAGCTTTATCAAAATCACCTTCAGCCTCTACTAATGCTTTTTTACAATCCATCATACCAGCTCCGGTAGTTTCTCTTAATTTTTTTACGTCTGCAGCGCTAATTTTTACTGACATTTCTATCGTTATTTTTTAGTTGTAAATATATTGTTGTACAAAGTTGTAAAAATTTAAAGGTTTCAATGTAATGAAACCTTTAAATTAAAAATTATTTTGCTTCTTCTTTTGCTGGAGCATCAGCTGTTTTTTCAGCTTTAGCTTTTTCCTTATCAGCTTTTCTTTCAGTTAAGCCTTCAGCAATTGCATCAGTTACATACGATAAAACTTTATCGATAGATTTAGAAGCATCATCATTTGCAGGAATTACAAAATCGATTGGTCTTGGATCTGAGTTTGTATCAACCATTGCAAAGATTGGAATGTTTAATTTTTGTGCTTCAGCAACAGCAATGTGTTCTTTCTTTACATCAATTACAAATAAAGCTCCTGGTAAACGAGTCATATCAGAAATTGAACCTAAGTTCTTTTCTAATTTTTCACGTTGACGGTTAATTTGTAATTTTTCTCTTTTTGATAATGCATCAAAAGAACCATCAGTCTTCATTCTATCAATAGACGTCATTTTCTTAACGGCTTTACGGATAGTAACAAAGTTTGTTAACATACCACCTGGCCAACGCTCAGTAATGTAAGGCATGTTTACAGCTTTAGCCTTTTCAGCAACGATATCTTTCGCTTGCTTTTTGGTTGCAACGAATAAGATTTTACGTCCTGAGTTAGCTATTTTTTGTAACGCAGCAGAAGCTTCGTCAATTTTAGCTGAAGTTTTGTACAAATCGATGATGTGAACACCATTACGCTCTGTATAAATGTATGGAGCCATGTTAGGGTTCCACTTTCTAGTTAAGTGTCCAAAGTGAACACCACTTTCTAATAATTCTTGAATGTTTGCCATTTTAATAAATGTGTTTACGTTCTGTTTTCGCAATATCTCAGTAGTTATTAAGTCTGAAATATTTAGATACTAAACTGTTAAAAATTGATTTGTAAATAACAGTCTCGAAACATTTAAATACTGAAACAAGTTCAGTAACATATTAACGTTTAGAGAACTGGAATTTCTTACGTGCTTTCTTCTGACCGAATTTCTTACGTTCAACCATTCTTGGATCACGAGTTAATAATCCTTCTGGTTTTAATACCGCTTTGTTTTCTTCGTTAATAGCTACTAATGCTCTAGTAATTGCTAAACGAATAGCTTCAGCCTGACCAGTAACACCACCCCCGTATACGTTTACTTTTACATCGTAAGCCTCTAAGTTTTCAGTTAACATTAAAGGTTGTTGAACTTTGTATTGTAAAGTTGGTGTAGTGAAATAGTTTTTAAACTCTCTTTTGTTGATCGTGATGTTTCCACTTCCTTGAGAAACATAAACACGAGCAACAGCTGTTTTTCTTCTACCTATTTTGTGTACAGTTTCCATAATTATTTAAGATCGTTAAGGTTAATAGTTTTAGGTTTTTGAGCTTCTTGACCATGCTCTGTACCTGCGTAAACATATAAATTTTTGTATAACGCGCTACCTAAACGGTTTTTAGGTAACATACCTTTAACTGCTTTTTCGATTAATCTTGTAGGATCTTTTTCGAACATTTCTGTTGCAGTTAATGATCTTTGCCCTCCTGGGTAACCTGTGTGACGTACATAAGATTTGTCGCTCCACTTTTTACCTGTTAGGTTGATTTTTTCAGCGTTGATAATTACAACGTTGTCTCCACAATCTACGTGAGGAGTATAATTTGGCTTGTACTTACCTCTAATAAGTTTTGCAACCTTAGAAGCTAGACGACCCAATGTTTGCCCGTCCGCATCAACTAAAACCCACTCTTTGTTTACGGTAGCTTTATTAGCCGATACTGTTTTGTAACTTAATGTGTTCATAATTACACGATTAGTTTTTGTTTATTAATAATTTAATTTATCCTTTAAAAAGGTCTGCAAATGTACGATTAATTATTTGATTGACAAATAGGGGGTTAGTTTAATTTTTTTGTCTATGAATTGAGTCAAGTTCAAAGCATAAAAAAAGCGTGCTTTAAGCACGCTTTTTTTTGTGTATGTTGTAAAAAATTATTCTACCTTTTGGTCTAATAAATCAAAGAACTGATTTAATCTTGGTAAGATAATAATTTTTGTACGTCTGTTTTTAGCTTTGTTAGCAGGACTGTTATTTTCTACTAAAGGAATATAACTACTTCTACCAGCCGCAATTAGTCTTTGAGGCGCTACATTGTATTTTCCTTGTAATTCACGAACAATAGCAGTTGAACGTAAAACACTCAGTCCCCAGTTATCTTTCAAGGCAGATCCGGCAGCAACAGGAGTGTTATCGGTATGTCCTTCTACCATTACATCCATTTGAGGTTGTCCGTTAACTACAGTTGCAACTTTTTCTAACACTTTAGAAGCGTTTTCGTTAATTGTGTAGCTTCCACTTTTAAATAATAACTTATCAGAAATTGAAATAAATACCACTGTTTTTTCTACATTTACTTCAATGTCTTCGTCGTCAATACCTTCTTGCAATTCTCTTTTTAAATGAAAAGCAACCACTAAATTTAAAGAATCTTTTTTCGAAGCTGCTTCTCTAATTTTGTTAATATACTTATCCTTTTTGCTTAACTGAGCGAGTGTTTCTTTAATGTTATCATTGGCACCCTGAGTTAACACAGTTAAGTTCTCAACTTGTTGCAAAGTATTTTCTTTATCTTTCTTTAATTCGGTTACTCTAGACTCTAAAGAAAATGCTTTGTCCTGACAGTTTTCTTTTTCAACCAAACATTTTGTTAAGTTAGCTTTTACAGCCAATAATTCTTCTTTTGTTTGTTCGTGTTTAGCTTTTATGGCTTCTAATTCTTTTGTTGAAGCACAAGATGCTAGTAAAACTGAAGCAGTAAGGAATAAAAATAGTTTTCTCATTTTATTCTGATTTTTTTAGATGTATTTATTAATAGTTAAGCAAATTTATAAAAATGAAGACACAAAAAAGAGAATTAACAATCTTTTATGAAGTGTGAAAGCATTATTTTTGTGACTAAATTTTTAATGATGATTAAAAGAATAACGCTTTTAGTAGTTTTATTATTGTTAGCAACAGCTTGTAAAGAAGAAAAAAAACAGAACATAACTAAATTACAAGGAGCTGTTTTTGGTACTACGTATCACATAACTTATGTGAATAAAGTTAACCATCAAAAATCCATTGATAGTTTATTTAATTTGGTAAATAAATCATTGTCAACCTATAAGCCTACTTCAGATATTTCAAAAATTAATCAAGGAGATACTACAGTAGTAGTTGATGCGATGTTTGTAGAGGTTTTTGAAAAGGCTAAAAGAATTTATAAAGAAACGGATGGTTATTTTGATCCGACAATTGGGAGGCTAATAGATGCTTATGGATTTGGTTCAGGAAAAGAAAAGAAAGATTTGACTTCTGAAGAAATTGCAGCTTTGATGGAGAATGTAGGGTTTGATAAAGTGGTGTTAAAAAATAGAAAAGTCTATAGAGATAGTGAAAATATAGAGTTTAATGTAAACGCTTTTGCTAAGGGGTATGGCGTAGATGTTGTTGGAAGGTTTTTAGAGTCGGTAAATATTCATGATTATATAGTAGAAATAGGAGGAGAGATTAGGGCTAGAGGAACAAAAGATGGTAACTTATGGAAAGTAGCTATTGAAAAGCCAAATATTGATGGAACACGCTCTGTTCAAAAAATAATTGAGTTGGATAATGAGTCTATGGCTACTTCTGGGAATTATAGAAAGTACAAGGTAAATGCTGAAGGAAAAAAGATAGTACACACAGTAAATGCGAAAACAGGATTAGCAGAAGAGAGCAATTTGTTAAGTGTGTCGGTTCGGTTAAAAGGAGACTGTGCCGATGTAGATGCTTATGCAACAGCTTTTTTAGCAATGGGTTTAGAAAAAACAAAAGAGTTTCTAAAAAAACATCCAGCGCTTAAAGTGGTGTTGTTATATCATAATGAAGCTGGAGAACTAGCAGAATTTGTAAACTAATTTTTATAACATACAGGCAAAATTTCGCCTTTCATTAAAGCAAATCGTTCTAGTTTTTCTGGGGCGATTTTTTGTGTATAGTTTACTTCATCAACTTTAAATCCTACAGAACGTAGTTTATCAAAATAATCACGACCGTATACGCGTACATGGTCGTACTGACCAAATATTTTTGCGCGTTCTTTAGGGTCGGTAATAGCATCGTCTTCAAAAGTAACTTCTCTTGATAAGTCTTGCGGAATTTGAAAAATACCAAATCCACCAACTTTCATTACTCGATACAATTCTTGCATCGCCTTTGTATCGTTAGGAATATGTTCTAATACATGATTACAAAACACTACATCAAAAGCGTTGTCTTCAAAAGGAAGATTGCAAATATCTGCTTTTACATCGGCAATCGGTGATTCTAAATCGGATGTTGTATACTCTAAATTTTGCTGTTTTCTAAAAAGAGCTAAAAAACATTGTTCAGGAGCGATATGTAATACTTTTAACTTTTTATCGGAAGTAAAGAAGTTGCTTTCCTGTTGTAAAAAAAGCCACAGTAAACGATGTCTTTCTAGTGAAAGGGTGGAAGGAGAAAGTGCATTTTTACGTTGAATTCCATATCCGTAAGGTAAAAATTTCTTGAATGATTTTCCGTCAATCGGATCTGTAAAGTTATCCCCTTTTAACCACCAGGTAATAATAGGACGAGCCCAATAACTGGCTTTGATTAATATAGGTCTAGGAATGGTATTAAGTATTGCTTTAAATAAAGACACAAATTATATAGCTAATGGTTGTTGTCTAAATTCGTCTTCTTCATTACTTTCAATACCCAAAGCATCGTAAATATACTTAAAGGTAGATAGTAATTCTGGTTTGCCATCAACGATGGCTACATCGTGTTCAAAGTGTGCAGAAGGTTTATTGTCTAAAGTAGTGATGGTCCATCCATCACTGTGTTGACGGATTTTATGAGTTCCCATATTGGTCATAGGTTCAATAGCAACTACCATCCCTTCTATAAATTTTTTACCACGACCTCTGCGTCCGTAGTTAGGCATTTCTGGGTCTTCATGCATTTTGCGTCCCAATCCGTGTCCTACCAGTTCACGAACAACACCATAGCCATGATTTTCAGTAAAGTTTTGAATAGCAAAACCTACATCTCCAACACGATTTCCTACTTTGAATTCACGAATACCCACATATAAACTCTCTTTAGTAATGTCAAGTAGTTTTTGAGTTTCAGGAGCAATTTCCCCTACGGCAAAGGTATAGGCGTGATCTCCGTAGAAATCATTTTTTATTGCCCCACAATCAATAGAGATGATATCACCTTCTTGTAAAGGTGTGTTATTTGGAATTCCATGAACCACTTGTGAGTTTGGACTCATGCAAAGTGTGTTAGGAAAATCGTATAGTCCTAAAAAACCAGGAATAGCTCCTTGCTCACGAATAAAATCTTCAGCAAGTTTATCAAGTTGCAATGTAGTCACACCGGGTTTTACTTCTTTGGCAAGCATCCCTAAGGTCTTAGATACTACTAAAGCACTTTCGCGCATTAATTCAATTTCTTCTCTAGTTTTTGGTTTAATCATGGTAAAAATATTGAGGCGCAAATTTACAGTTATTTTTGATATGGATGTTTGTATTCTTGACCAGATAGTATTTTTAAGAAATCTTCTTCAACCGAGCTGTCTTCAAGAGCGTGTTCTACAAAACGACCAATTTCTTTTCCGTCTTTATAAAAAATGAAAGTTGGAACTCGAATTACATTGAAGCCTTCTTCTAAACCATTGGCTTTTTTCTGACGGTTTACAGTAACCAATTCAAGGTTTTTATAATCGAATTCGGCTTCGTCTAAGATTTTATAAAAATTAGGAATCTCTCTTTTACTGTCTCCACACCAAGTTCCCATAAAACCTTTTATTTTTATGTCTTTTAAATATGGTTTTAGTTTTTCTACGGTAGCTTTATCTGTTTCGTAATATGAATAAAAATCATTGAACCACTCACTCCCATATGGTTCTTGTTGAAAGTCTTTTTTAGTAGCGATACCCACTAAATTTCCATTTTCGTTTTTTGTCGCCAAGTTCTTAGGTGTAGACGCACAAGAAACTATTAGTAAAGCTGCAAAAAGGGATGCAATTTTTTTCATCTGTTTAATTTTTATTGTTTTTAATACATCAGATGTAATTCGCCAATAATCTTTTCAGTTGGTGTCAACTTCTTGTTATGGCTTATTTCATAAGATTTATTTTTAAATAAGCGAATGTTGTGTCATTTCTTTTGGTTGTTCAATACCCATTAATTTTAAAATGGTTGGGGCAACGTCGCCTAAAATACCACTTTTTATTGATTTTAATTCTTTGTCAATTAAAATCATAGGTACTGGATTTGTAGTGTGAGCTGTGTGCGGTGTTCCATCTGGATTAATCATTGTTTCACAGTTTCCATGATCTGCGATTAAAATAGTGGTGTAACCGTTGTTTAAAGCAGTGGTTACCACATCTTGTACACATTTGTCTACTGTTTCACAAGCGTTAACAGCAGCTTTAAAAACTCCTGTATGTCCTACCATGTCTCCATTGGCAAAGTTTAAACATACGAAATCCACATTTCCATTTTGTAGTTCAGGAATAATAGCATCACGAATTTCATAAGCGCTCATTTCGGGTTTTAAATCATAAGTAGCTACTTTTGGTGACGGACATAACAACCGTTTTTCTCCTGTAAATTCCTCTTCTCTTCCACCAGAAAAAAAGAAAGTAACGTGTGGATATTTTTCTGTTTCAGCAATTCTTATTTGACTTTTTCCTGCTGATTCTAATACTTCACCCAAGGTGTTTTCAATGTTCTTTCCATCGTAAATAACATGAATATTGTTAAACGTGTCATCATAATTTGTCATAGTAACAAAATACAATGGTAATTTCTTCATGTTGAACTCAGGAAAATCTTTTTGACTTAAAGCTTCGGTTAACTGACGCCCTCTATCGGTTCTAAAATTGAAGAAAATAACAACGTCGTCTTCTTTAATTGTAGTTTTTGGTTGGTTGTTTTCATCAACCATAATTATAGGCTTAATGAATTCGTCAGTAACATCAGAATCATAGCTTTGTTGAATACTAGCTAAAGCATCCGAAGAAAAAATTCCTTCTCCATGAACTAAAGCATCGTAAGCAAGCTTTACACGTTCCCAGCGATTATCACGATCCATTGCGTAGTAACGACCAGTAATTGTTGCCAATTCACCCGTAGTTTTTTGCATGTGTTCTTGAATGTCGTTGATGAAATATTTTCCTGATTTTGGATCACAATCACGTCCGTCAGTAAAAGCATGTAGGTATACGTTATCTAAACCAACATTGTTAGCTGCAGATAGCAATCCTTTTAGGTGGTCAATATGAGAGTGAATCCCTCCATTAGAAACCAATCCTAAAAAATGGATATTTTTATTCTTTGCTTTTGCATATTCAAAAGCATTTAGAAGTTCCTTTTCTTGGACTAAAGTCCCGTCTTTTATTGCGTTGTTAATTTTAGCTAAGTTTTGGTATACAATTCTACCAGCCCCTAAATTCATATGCCCAACTTCAGAATTTCCCATTTGCCCTTCAGGCAAGCCAACATGCTTCCCATCAGTTCTTAGTTGTCCATGTGGAAATTTATCGTATAATGAATTGATGAAAGGAGTTTTTGCATTGTAAATAGCCGATACTTTTGGGTCTTGGGTAATTCCCCACCCATCCAAAATCATTAAAATTACTTTCTTGTTCATGTTACAAATTTACTTCTTTGTATTCATATAGAGGTAGAGATGAATGCTAAAAGTAAAAATCATTTGAGTTAAGATTTGTACGGAAAGAGGTAATCCTCCTTGCTTGGGTAGCGTAATTTTGCCTCGTAACTTAAAAGTAATAGTATGAAAAAAATAATTTTATTAGTGGTTGCAATAGTAAGTTCTACAGTTGTAAACGCTCAGGTAGGTGAAGGAACAAATTGGTTAAAGATGGGGGTACATGCAGGATTGCCAGTTGGAGATGCATCAGATGTATCATCTTTTGCATTGGGTGTTGATTTTAAATATCAGTTTTTAGATGCTGATAGTTTTGCTATTGGTGTTTCTACAGGATATACACACTATTTTGGTAAAGAAGAAGGGTTGATAACGTTTTCAGATGCAGGAATTATTCCACTAGCTGGTTTGTTTAGGTTTTATCCAACTGAAAACTTTTTCTTAGGCTCAGACATAGGATATGGTTTTTTTACTGAAGGAAGTGAATCTGGAGGGTTTTACTACAGGCCAGAAATAGGATATCATGATGATGAATGGA
The DNA here is from genome assembly GCF_036350695.1 of Tenacibaculum sp. FZY0031. Classification (NCBI taxonomy): domain Bacteria; kingdom Pseudomonadati; phylum Bacteroidota; class Flavobacteriia; order Flavobacteriales; family Flavobacteriaceae; genus Tenacibaculum; species Tenacibaculum sp. FZY0031. Next base: position 28,346 of record NZ_JAZDVY010000011.1, on the reverse strand, counting down.
ATATTTATGGATATTATCAAGGAATATCTTCTGATGGAATTGCACCTGCCTCTATAGGAATTGGAATAAATTATAATATAGTTCAAGGTAAATAATTAGCTTGAAAACTCTATACAAAAAGAGCCCCAGCTTTAATTAGCTGAGGTTCTTTTCATTTATAAGAAGTTCATTAAGTACAGTAATATTGAAAAGGCACTTAATTAAAATAATACTATTTTTTACTCAAGCAACATGGTTTTGTCTTTTCGTTTCTTACGAATTTCTTCAAGCAGCTTTTCAAAAGAGCTTCCTTATTTATAGTTGCCTAGTAGGCGTACAACCATGTCTAATACAGCTCTTTTAAAACTCATAGTAATTTTTAAAAGTATATGAAGTAAATTAAAAACATTAGAAAAAAGGCAAAAAACAATACTTTTTTTAGCACAGCTTTTTGATTTTCTTTCCTTACTTTTTTTCTAATTTCTTGAAGCTGTTTTTGAGAGGCTTTTTTATCCGTTATCGCGTAATTATTTGAGGTACTAAGTCGACCTATTTTTTTTAATGTGTTAGGTTTACTTCTTGTAAGACGTTGAACAGTTTTGTTCATTTCAGATGATGGGCCAAAACCAAAACTCATAGCAAATGAATATTTAAGATACACTTATTAGATGTGTATGTTGTTAAATGTTACCGAAAACTTATTTTTTGTACTTGCGAATAGCTTTTTTAATTTTTTCAATTCTGTTTTCAGGATCAGGGTGGGTACTTTGGAATTCAGGAACCCTATTTGGGCCAGCAGCAGCCTTTAAAATTTCCATAACGCCAATTAAGTTTTCCGGATTATAACCAGCATCAACCATTAATTTAACTCCCAATTCATCGCTTTCTAATTCGTCACCACGACCATTTTTTAATAAAGTTTGTTGTCCGATATTATTCGCCAGCTCTCCTAAATCAGCACCAACAGAAGCTCCCATAGTTAAAAGCTTCCAAAAATTAGCATCGGTAATTCGTTCGTTAGAATGTTTTCCTAAGACATGCCCTATTTCATGCCCTAATACACCTGCTAGTTGATCTTCATTTTTCAACTGAGAAAACAAAGCGTGAGTTATAAAAACTTGACCTCCGGGTAAGGCAAAAGCATTGATTGTTTTCTCATCTCTCAATAAGTGAAAATCGAATTGATAACCAGATTTTTTAGCTACAGTATTGTTTACAAGTCTAGATCCTACTTTGTCTACAAGAGCTTGAGCATTTTCGCTAGGGTATAACCCTCCATGCTGTTGAGTCATGATAGGAGCCTGTTGTAAGCCGATAGCAATTTCTTGTTCGGGAGATAAACTTACTGCTTGCGTTTTTCCTGTATAAGGATTTACCTCTTGTTGACTGCATTTACGTAAATAGGCAAAAGCAACAATAGCTATTCCTATAAATAAACGAGTTTTAAAACCTCCTTTAATTTTCATTACTGTATTCTTTTAATAGTCCCGAAAGTAAAAATACAAAATATATAATTTAACGGATATCAATTTTTTGTAAACTATAAAAAACTTAAATTTACACAGCAAAACAAACAATATTATGGAGCCTCACTTTGAGTTAAACGAAGTTACTAAGAAGTTACCCAAGCACTTACATAAATTTGTGGTAAAACAACCGTATGATGAATATACAGCGCAGAACCAAGCGGTGTGGCGTTATGTAATGCGTATGAACGTAGATTATTTGGGAAAAGTGGCTCATGCTTCGTATATAGATGGATTGAAAAAAACAGGGATTTCTGTTGAGAAAATTCCTCATATGCAAGGAATGAACCGTATTTTGAAAGAGATAGGTTGGGCGGCAGTATCTGTCGATGGATTTATACCACCGAATGCTTTTATGGAATTTCAAGCGTACAATGTGTTAGTAATAGCCTCCGACATGCGTACGATAGATCATATTGAATACACTCCTGCACCAGATATCATTCATGAAGCAGCAGGGCATGCACCAATTATAGCAAATCCAGAGTATGCTGAATATTTACGTCGTTTTGGTGAAATTGGAGCCAAAGCAATTTCTTCTGCAAAAGATTACGAAATGTATGAGGCAATTCGTTTATTATCTATTTTAAAAGAAGACCCTAATTCTACTCAAAAAGAGATTGACGAAGCGCAAGAAAAAGTGGAATGGTTACAAGATAATATGGGAGAGCTTTCAGAAATGGCTCAAATTAGAAACTTGCACTGGTGGACAGTAGAGTATGGGTTGATAGGGACTCTTGAAAATCCGAAAATTTATGGTGCAGGATTGTTGTCTTCAATAGGTGAGAGTAAATGGTGTATGAAAGAGGAGGTAAAGAAAGTTCCTTATACTTTAGATGCTGCGAATGTAAGTTTCGACATTACAAAACCTCAACCTCAGTTATTTGTTACACCAGATTTTGCTCATTTAAGTTTAGTGTTGGAGCAATTTGCTAATAAAATGGCTATACGAACTGGAGGATTAAAAGGAATAGAAAAATTAATAGATTCTAAAAGTTTAGGAACTATCGAGTTAAGTACAGGTATTCAAGTGTCTGGAGTTTTCTCTAATGTAATAACTGATGAGAATAACAACGCCATTTATATACAAACAACAGGGCCTACTGCGTTGGCAAATAGAGATAAAGAATTAATAGGTCATGGAATAGCATATCATGCTGAAGGCTTTGGAAGCCCGATAGGAAAGTTGAAAGGGATTAATATTCCAATAGAGAATATGAGTCCGCGTGATTTGAAAGCCTATGGGATTTATGAAGGAGAGCAAGTTACGTTAGAGTTTGAAGGGGGGGTGAAAGTAGTTGGAGAAGTAATAACTGGAACAAGGGATTTACGCGGTAGAATTTTATTAATTTCTTTTAAAAATTGTACAGTAACTTATGGAGATACGTTGTTGTTTCACCCAGATTGGGGAGTATACGATATGGCTGTAGGGGTAGAAGTGGTGTCTGCTTTTGCTGGCCCTGCTGATGTAGCTTCGTTTGGTGATGTAGGAAAAGTATCGGAAACCAAAACACACAAAATTCAGTATTCTGATTCAGATAAAAAGTTATATAGTTTATATAATAAGGTAAGAGAGTTAAGGGAAGGTGATACGGTTTCTGAAGAAGATATTGAGGGAATTTTTACAGAAGTAAAGTCAAATTATAAAAACGATTGGTTATTGCCTTTGGAATTGTTGGAATTGGCAATGCTAAACAATTTTTCAGTAAAAGAAACGTTACGTGAATACCTTGAACGCATGAAAAGTAACAAGAGTTACACTACATTAGTAGAAAACGGTTTACTTTTGTTGGAAAAGTACCAAGAAGTATAATATGGGATTATTTAATTTATTTAGAAAGAAAAATATGAGTAACGAAATACAGGAATATTTAGCTAAAGGAGCAGTTGTTTTAGATGTAAGAACTTTAGCAGAATGGAATGAAGGGCATAGTGAAGGTGCAAAGCACATTGTTTTAGCAACAATTCCTACAAATGTAGAGGAAATTAAATCGTGGAATAAACCAGTGATAGCAGTATGTAGAAGTGGAGGTAGAAGCGGGCAGGCAGCACAGTTTTTACAAAGCCATGGGGTTGATGTAATTAACGGAGGACCTTGGCAAAATGTTGATCAATATTTGGTAAAATAACTATAAAAAGATTAAAAATTTATAAAAGGAAATGCTTGTAAAAGTGTTTCCTTTTTTTGTTGTAGCTTTTTTAAAAATAACTGATGGGCTTCAGAGTTTGGGTTAAAAGGTGTGTGGTTTAATCCTCTTTGAATGGTGTCAATTTGCTGCATGGTTTGATATGAATCTTCTGTAATCCAAACCTGTTTGAATTTTTCCCATATGTAATTCACGGCAGTTTTGTTTGGGTGAATCATATCTTCATTATAAAAACGATAATCACGTAACTCGTCCATCATAATTTCATAAGAAGGAAAATAGTATATAGCACTTCTGGGTTCTACTACTTCATGAATAGCTGAAAGTAGGTGTGCTTTACTACGTTGGTTTTCTGTAAACCCATCTTTTAAATGTCGTACAGGAGATAAGGTATATATAACAGAAGTGTTTTTATTTACTGATTTAACAAGAGAGTTAATAGCTTGTAAGCTTTCAGAAATCTCATCAACGCTTAATAATTCTTTTAAAAATTTTTTCTGGGGAACTTTATGACAATTGGCAACAAGAACATCCGAAGTAATTTCTCGGTATACCCATGCTGTCCCTAAAGTAATAATAAGATGTGTGGTGTTTTGTAGTTGCTCAAAAGTTTGTTGTATGGATAAATTTAAGCTGTTTAATAATTCATTTTTATTCATAGTGCTTAAACTTGAATGTGCTTCAAAAGAGTGCCAGCGTTCATTGTGAAAAAAAACATCTTTGTCGGTATATTCTTCTTTGTTTAATGCTTTTACAATTAAATTTTCAATGGCCTTAGGGTGGAATAAAATACCCAATGGATTTTGTTTTGATTGAAATTTATAATAACTCAGCTTGTTACCAATATTCTCAGAAAAACAAGAACCAAGTAAAAGTAGTTTTGACTCATAATGAATTTGATTATGCTTTTGCTTCGTAAGTGGTATTGGCGTCTGAAGATTCATAAATTTTAAGAAAAATAACAATCAAAAATAAGTATAAAATCTTCATAAGAAGTGATGTAGGTTTGCAATTCGTTAAAATTTGTATCTTTGTTCAAAAGAATTTAAAATAAATTGAACAATATTAAATCGACATTCACGATTAAAGACCTTGAAAATATTTCAGGAATAAAAGCTCATACGATACGAATTTGGGAAAAGCGCTATAATTTGTTATCGCCAGAGAGAACGGATACCAATATTCGTTATTATTCTTCAGAGAATTTACAAAAATTGCTGAATGTTGTACTGTTGAATAAAAACAATATTAAGATTTCTAAAATAGCAGAAATGTCTGATGATACAATTGTTTTAAAAGCCAGAGAGCTAGCTTTTAAAATGGCTGTAAATGATGAGGCAATCAACTCTTTTAAGTTGGCAATGTTTCAGTTTGATAAAACATTATTCAACAATGCTTATAATAGATTGCTTAAAAGAAAAACGTTTAGAGAGGTCTTTAAGGATGTTTTTGTGCCTTTTTTAAATCATATAGGCTTGTTGTGGCAAACAGATACATTATTGCCTGCCCATGAGCACTTTATTTCTAATTTAATAGTGCAGAAAATTCAAATTAATATAGAGAAATTAGAGTATTCTAATAGTAATTCAGAAGTGAGCTATGTGTTGTTTTTGCCTGAAAATGAAATTCATGAACTAGGGTTGATGTATTTGAATTACGAGCTTATATTAAGAGGGTACCATACAATTTATTTAGGGCAAAGCTTGCCGTTAGATAATTTAGATTGCTTTTTTAAAAGTAAAACAAAAGTTTGTTTCATTACTTCTATGACTGTGCAGCCATATGATGATAAGGTAGAGGAATATTTTTCAGAAATTGAAGAGGTGCTTGAAAATACAAATCACGAATTGATAGCAATAGGAAATAAAGCGATGGCAGTTGATCATGTTGATTTTAAAGCGAAAATAACAGTGTATTCTTCATTAAAAGCATTCCTAAATCAATTCTAAATTTTTTTTGAATGATTTTATTTTGTTTATTTTTTATTTGTTTTTGTTAAACAAAAAATGTAATTTTGACTAATGTTTTGATTTTCAAGACATATTTTTTTTAACAAAACTAATTTTGTTTACTTTTTTTTAATTTAAAATAAACAAAGTCTACTTAAGCTGAAAAGTAGACTATCAATAAAAAGAGTAAGTATTTATTTTAAAGTGTAGAATTATGAAAGTAAAGAATTTAACCTCTGTGTTGTTTTTGGGACTGTTTTTAAGTGTTGGTTTGTTAACGTCGTGTAGCGATGGTGACGATCCGGTGGTAGAAAAGCCCAAAACTATAGTTGATGTAGCAGTTGCAGATTCCAATTTAAGTATTCTTGTATCTGCTTTACAAAAGGCTGATTTAGTATCTGCTTTGCAAGCCGAAGGATCTTTTACGGTTTTTGCGCCTACAAACGCAGCATTCCAAGCATTGTTAGATGGTAATGACTCATGGAGTTCTTTAGATGATATTCCAGTAGAAACATTAAAGTCTGTTTTGTTATTTCACGTGATAACTGGAGAGGTAAAAGCAGCTGATTTATCCAATACCTATGTAAAAACGTTGTCTACAGGTCCAAACGATGAGATGTTGTCATTGCAAGTGGAAGTTGATGGAGCAGTGGAATTTAATGGAGATTCAAAACCAATAGCAACAGATATTATGGCTTCAAACGGAGTTATACACGCTATAGACAAAGTAATGTTACCAGCTAATGTAGTGACCTTAGCGTTAAACAATAGTGGTTTCACTTCTTTAGTTGCAGCGTTGACAGATAATCGTCATACTACAGATTTTGTTTCTTTATTAAAAGAGAACGGACCATATACAATTTTTGCACCTACAAATGATGCATTTCAAGCACTGTTGGATAGCAATGATTCTTGGAATTCATTAGCAGATATTCCTATTGCAACATTAGAAGCAGTATTAAAGTATCATGTGTTAGCGGGAGGAAATGTACAGTCAGATGAATTAAGTGATAATCAAGAAATCACAATGTTTGATGGCAATATAGTTACAGTTGATTTAACAGGTGGAGCAAAAGTAAATACAAGCTCAGGACAGTCTGTTGTAATTTCATTGACTGATGTACAAGGAACGAATGGAGTAGTCCATGTAGTTAATAGTGTTCTTTTACCTTAGTTAAGTTAAGTTGTTGATTACAAGTGAGAAATATTTTCCGCTTGTAATTGATTTAATTATATTTATAAGAAATAATTTGAAAAAAAAAGTATACATAATAGGTTCAGGATTCTCTTCTTTGTCGGCATCATGTTATTTAGCTAAGGCTGGATATGAAGTGATTGTATTAGAAAAAAATGCTTCAATTGGAGGCAGAGCAAGGCAATTATTAAGAGAAGGATTTACCTTTGATATAGGTCCTACTTGGTATTGGATGCCAGATGTTTTTGAAAAGTTTTTCGGAGATTTTGGTAAAAAGCCATCAGATTACTACGAGTTAGAAAGGTTGAGTCCTGCTTATGAGGTGTACTTTGGAGAAAAAGATTCAATTGTAATTCCAGGAACACTAGAAGAGATTTATGAGGTTTTTGAAAAAGAAGAAAAGGGAAGTTCAAAACACCTGAAGTCTTTTTTAAAGTCGGCAAAATATAATTATGATGTTTCTATAAATGATTTAGTTTATAAACCAGGGGTTTCTCCTTTAGAGTTGGTAACTCCAGTTACTATGGGAAAAATATTTCAGTTTTTTTCTACTATCAGACATGAGGTAAGAAAGAAAATTAAAAGTAAAAAACTAATTCAAATTTTAGAATTCCCAGTGTTGTTTTTAGGAGCAAAACCAAGCAATACTCCAGCGTTTTATAATTTTATGAATTATGCCGATTTTGGCTTAGGTACATGGCATCCAAAAGGAGGAATGTACAAAGTTATTGAGGCCATGACTACCCTAGCTACGAGCTTAGGTGTGAAATTTCAAACCAATGCAAATGTTGAAGAAATTGTAGTAAACGATAGAGGCGAAACAGTTGGAGTCGCGGTTGATGGAAAATTAATGGAATCTGATATAGTGTTAAGTGGAGCAGATTATCATCATACAGAAACTTTACTGCCTAAATATCTAAGACAATATTCTGAAAGTTACTGGGATAAAAAAACATTTGCACCATCGTCATTACTCTTTTATGTAGGCTTTGATAAGAAATTAAAAAATGTATGCCATCATACTCTGTTTTTTGACACAGATTTTGATGTGCATGCAAAAACAATATATGATGTTCCTAGTTGGCCCAAAGAACCATTGTTTTATGCGAGCTTTCCTTCAATCACCGATGGTTCTTTTGCGCCCAAAGGAAAAGAGGCTGCTACTTTTTTAATACCATTAGCGCCAGGTATAGAAGATACTCCAGCGTTAAGAGAGCGCTATTTCAACATTATAATAGAGAGGTTAGAAAGATTAACAAATCAATCAGTAAAAGAACATGTATTGTTTAAAGAAAGTTTTTGTGTAAATGACTTTGTTAAGGAGTACAATTCTTACAAAGGCAATGCATACGGATTGGCAAATATTTTAACACAAACAGCATTTTTAAGACCCAAGATAAAAAGTAAAAAGGTAAAGAATTTGTTCTTTACAGGACAATTAACAGTGCCAGGACCTGGAGTCCCCCCGTCTTTAATTTCAGGAAAAATAGCTTCAGATTTAATCTTAAAAACGTACAAAGATGAAACAATTGTTTGATGAGGTTTCTTACGCTTGTAGTAAGTTGGTAACTCAAAAATATAGTACCTCATTTTCGTTAGCTACGAAGATGTTATCACCAAAAATACGTACAGATATTTATAATATTTACGGTTTTGTGCGCTTTGCAGATGAAATAGTAGATTCTTTTCATCAGTACGATAAGGAGCAATTATTATTAAAGTTTGAAAGAGATTATTACGAATCTAAGAATAGAGGAATTAGCTTGAACCCTATTTTAAATTCGTTTATACACACCGTAAACAAGTACAAAATTTCTGACGAGTTGGTACAAGCGTTTTTAAAAAGTATGAAAGCCGATTTGTACAAAACAGCTTACACAACTACAGAAGAATACAATGAATATATATACGGGTCAGCAGACGTTGTAGGCTTAATGTGTTTAAAGGTTTTTGTAAATGGAAATCAGCAAAAGTATGAGGAGCTAAAAGAGCCTGCAATGCGTTTAGGGTCAGCGTTTCAAAAAGTAAATTTTTTAAGAGACTTAAAAGAAGACTTTAACGAATTGAATAGATCTTATTTTCCAAATATCAATTTTGGAGACCTAAGTACAGAAGGAAAAAATGCAATTATTAAAGAAATAGAAGGCGATTTTGATGTTGCTTACAAAAACGGAATTTTAAAGTTACCTGTTGAAGCAAAGTTTGGAGTGTATATGGCGTATAGATATTATAAAAAGTTGTTAAAGAAGCTTCAGGACACGCCTTCAACAAAAATTATGGATACTAGAATTCGAATTTCAAACCCGATGAAAATTAATCTTCTAGCAAGAAGTTATGTAAGGTATAAATTGAATTTAATATGATTAAAAGTGGTATCTTAGGAGTACTGTTTTTTATGTCGATTATAGGTTTCAATAATGCACCTAATTTTGTTATAGAATACCATGAATTAGCCACTAAAGAAGCAGAGTTATCTTACATAAAAAAATATAAAAACAGTAAAGAAGTAAGTATACAAGCCTATGTAGTTTCTTTACAAATGAAACAGGCAAAATATAAAACAATGCCTTGGAGTAAACTAAAAGTTTTTAACACGAACAAAAGCAAATTAGAAGAATTAATTTTAAAGAATCCTAACAATGTCCATCTAAGGTATGTTAGGTTGGTAATACAAGAAAATACACCAAGTATTTTAGGATATACATCTTCTATTAAAAAAGACAAGCAGTTTTTAAAAGAGGTGCTTCAAAAAAAAGACAGTGTAAGTTATTTACATACATATATAATTAACAATACATCATTATGAATATAGCAATTTACATAACAGTAACCACGCTAACGTTTATTGTTATGGAAGGGGTTACTTGGTGCACACACAAATATGTAATGCACGGTTTTGGTTGGTACTTACATGAAGATCACCACCAGCCAGGATATCCACATGTTTTTGAAAAAAACGATGCTTTTTTCGTGGTCTTTGCAATTCCTAGTATCTTATTATTTTACTTCGGAATTCGACCAGAGTTAAACTTTTTGTTTTTCATAGGATTAGGTATTCTGTTGTATGGTATTGCTTACTTTTTGGTACATGATGTGTTAATTCATAGAAGATTTAAGTGGTTTGATAAAACGAATAACCAATACTTAAAAGGATTGCGAAAAGCACATAAAATTCATCACAAACATTTGGGTAAACACGACGGAGAATGTTTCGGAATGTTGTTTGTACCCTTTAAATATTTTAATAAAAGACAGTGAGTCAGTATGTATATCTAATATTAAACCTAGGGAGTTTAAGTATTCCGCTATTGTACAGTGTTTTTGAAAAAAAAATACACTTTATACAATATTTCAAACAAGCAGCGCTCAGTATTTTGGTAGTTGCCTTCTTTTTTTTAATATGGGACAGTTGGTTTACACAAATAGGAGTGTGGGGATTTAATTCAGACTATCATTTATCACTAAAATTACTGCACATGCCAATAGAAGAATGGATGTTTTTCTTCTGTATTCCTTATGCGTGTTTGTTTACGCATGAAGCGTTAAAGTTTTTATTTCCAAAGTTTAAAATGTCAAAATCTACGACTGTAATCATCAGCTTTTTCCTCATAGTTTTAGTGAGTTTATTGTTGATTTTTAACTTCGGAAAGTGGTATACCACAGTAAATTTTGTACTGTTTTTACTATTGTTAGGTTATGCGTTAAAATATCATTTAAACACGTTACAAGAATACTATCCAAGTTTCTTGGTAATATTAGTTCCTTTTCTACTAGTCAACGGAATTTTAACAGGAAGCTTTATAGAAGAACCAGTTGTTTGGTATAACAATTCAGAAAACTTAGATTTTAGAATTTTCACCATACCCTTTGAAGATATTTTTTATGCATTTACAATGTTGTTTTCAGTACAGTTAATCTTCAATTCTTTAAAAAGAAAAAAACTTGAAAGAAAATAAATACATACGATTTTTAATATTCCTAATAGCTAATTTTTCAGCTTTAGCTATTGGAGCTTGGTTAATGAACGAAGGACCGAGAACAGATTGGTACTTGTCTTTAAACAAAGCTCCATGGACACCAGCAGGTTGGGTTTTTGGAGTGGCTTGGACCACTATTATGGTTTTGTTTGCTGTATACATGACAAAAGTGAGTTTTCAATATGAGTTTTTAAACAAAAAAGTACTCATTTTATATATAGATCAGTGGATTTTAAATGTAAGCTGGAACTATATTTTCTTCAATCAACACCTAACAAAACTAGGCTTAGTTGTCATCGCATTATTATGGTTACTTATTGGTTATCTCACTTTTGAGTATGTAAAAAAAGTAAAGTGGTATACCCTATTTATACTTCCATATCTCATATGGATGACGATTGCAACCAGTCTCAACGCATACATCGTATTAAACAATTAAACTATGGCAAAAAAAAAGAACATAACACAAGAAAAAATAATAGAATGGTACATGAATACGGTACTATCATCAGGTCAACCGAATTCAATATTTTCTTTTGCGAAAGAAAATAACTTTGAAGAAGCAGAATTTTATAAACACTTTTCAAGCTTTGAAAGTTTAGAAAAAGCTGTTTTTGGAATTTTTGCTAAAGAAACCATTCATTTATTACACAAAACAGAAGCTTATAAAGACTATCCACCGAAAGATAAATTACTGAGCTTTTATTTTACTTTTTTTGAATTGTTAACAGTAAACAGGTCGTATGTACTGGCTCAGTTAAAAAGGATAAAAACAGATTTTTCGAAATTAAAAGTGCTGCAAGAACTGCGTACCGAGTTTATTCATTTTGTAAATGAAATAAGCCTTGAAAAAATTGATTTTAAAAATGATAAAATCAACAAAATTCAAGATAAAACTATTGCAGAAGGGTATTGGATGCAGCTATTGCTGATTCTAAGATTTTGGGTAGAAGATGAGTCGCCAAACTTTGAAAAAACAGATCTTTTTATAGAAAAATCAGTCAAAGCAAGTTTTGATATTCAACAAATAGCCCCTGTAAAAAGTGTGATTGATTTAGCGAAATTTTTGTGGAAAGAAAAATCACCAATGACATGAAAACCTTGAATAGAATACCTACGTCGAAAATAGAACGAGCGACCAAGTTGGTTTCAACAGGAGTAAAAGTTGGTGTAAACTATGCTAAATACTACGGAAATAAAATCACCAAATCAGAAGAGGAAGCAAAAAAACAGCTCAACGAAGATAATGCTACCGATATTTACGACGGATTAAAAGAATTAAAAGGATCGGCATTAAAAGTAGCGCAAATGCTAAGCATGGAAAAAAATATTTTACCCAATGCTTATGTAGAAAAATTCTCATTATCTCAGTTTTCAGTACCGCCATTATCAGGACCTTTAGTAACCAAAACATTTAAAAAATACTTCAGTAAAACACCTAATGAGGTTTTTGATACGTTTACGGCAGAATCAGTAAATGCAGCGAGTATAGGGCAAGTTCACAAAGCCACCAAAGACGGAAAGGAACTAGCTGTAAAAATTCAATATCCAGGAGTAGCGGATAGTATTTCAACCGATTTAGCGATGGTAAAACCCATCGCAATGAAAATGTTTAATATTAAAGGAGAAGGCTCTGACGAATACTTCAAAGAAGTTGAAGACAAACTTTTAGAGGAAACTAATTATGAATTAGAGCTAGCTCAGAGTAATGAAATTGCTAATGCCTGTAAACATATTCCAAATTTAAAATTCCCAAACTACTATCCAGACTTGTCATCAGATAGGATTTTAACGATGGACTGGATGGATGGAGTTCACCTATCAGAATTTACTAAAAATGAGCAGCCTGAAAACGTTGCAAATAAACTAGGACAAGCTTTGTGGGATTTTTACATGTACCAAATGCACAAGCTAAAAAAAGTACATGCAGACCCGCATCCAGGGAATTTTTTAGTGTCCAAATCAAATGAATTGATCGTTATCGATTTTGGATGCATGAAAGAAGTTCCTGAAAGTTTTTATGTGCCTTATTTCGAACTAGCAAAACGAGAGAATATAGATAATCCAGCTTTTTTTGAAAGTAAACTCTATGAATTAGAAATCTTAAGAAAAGACGATACACCTGAAGAAATAACCTTTTTTAAGTCGCTTTTTTATGAGATGTTATCACTCTTTACACAACTTTTTCAGCAAGAAGAATTTGATTTTTCTGATGCCATTTTCTTCGGGAAAATAGCAGATTTGGGTCAGAAATATGCCAAGAGTACCGAGCTTAAAAAGATGAACGGAAATAGAGGGTCAAAACACTTCATTTATATCAACCGAACATTTTTTGGTTTGTATAACTTAATGCACGACTTAAAAGCAAACAAGGTAAAAATCAATAATTTTAATACGATATAATGCACATTACACGTCAACAAATAGACGAGTTTCCTCATCTGTATAAAATAAATTTGATGAATAGTATTTCTGGTTATAAACCAGCAAATCTTATTGCGACAAAATCAACTGATAACATAACCAATGTTGCAGTGTTTAGTTCGGTGGTACATTATGGTTCTAGTCCAGCAATTTTAGGATTTGTATTACGCCCCACAACCGTTGTGAGGAATACGTATAACAATATCAAAGAAACAGGATATTATACAATCAATGCTATTAATGAAGCAATAATTGAGGAAGCGCATCATACATCGGTTAAATATCCTTCGGAAATTTCAGAATTTGATAAAACAACACTTTCGGAAGAATTTAAAAATAACTTCTATGCTCCATTTGTAGCAGAGTCACCCTTACAAATAGGAATGAAGTTTTTAGAAGAACATCATATAAAAGCTAACGGAACTATTTTAGTGTTAGGTGAAGTAACGGATTTGTATTTTAAGGACGCTATGTTGTCAGAAGATGGTTTTTTAAACTTATCCAAAGAAAAAGTAGCTGCCATTAATGGATTAGATACCTATATGGTCGCAGAAAACTATACAAGATTGTCGTATCAAAGACCCAAGAAATGAAAATCTTAGTTACAGGCACAACAGGTTATATAGGAAAACGATTAATTGTTAGGTTACTAGAAAGTAATCACCAATTAGTTTGTTGTGTTCGTGATTTAGATAGAATACCAGATGAGTTTGAAAACAATCCGAATGTTACTTTTATAAAAGTTGATTTTTTAAATATAGAAAATACACGTTTTCCAAAAGATATCGATGCAGCGTATTATTTAATACATTCGATGGCTACGACATCAGAAAACTTTGAAAACTTAGAGTTAACCTGTGCACAGAATTTTAAAAAACTAGTAGAGACTACTAACTGTAAGCAAGTGGTGTATTTAAGTGGAATAGTTAATGACAATTCGCTGTCCAAGCACCTAAAATCAAGATACGAAGTAGAAAAAAAGTTACAATCAAACAGTTATGCCTTAACCACCTTTAGAGCAGGAATTATTGTAGGAAGCGGAAGTGCTTCTTTTGAAATTATAAGAGACATTGTAGAGAAGCTTCCAGTAATGGTAACTCCTAAATGGTTGAAAACGAAAACACAGCCTATTGCGGTTAGAGACGTATTAGCTTTTTTAGAGAATAGTTTACAAGTTAAAGAAACCTACAATAAATCTTTTGATATCTGCGGTCCTGAGGTACTAACCTATAAGGAAATGTTGTTACAGTTTGCTGAGGTAAGAGGGTTTAAAAGATACATTTATACACTTCCAGTACTAACACCAAAACTATCTTCCTATTGGCTATATTTTGTAACATCAACCTCTTTTAACCTAGCACAAGTCTTAGTAGATAGTATGAAGGTTGAAGTAATCGCAAAACCAAGTAACATTAATACGTTACTTAATGTAGCGCCAATAACCTATAAAGAAGCCGTAGCATTAGCTTTTCAAAAAATAGAGCAAAACGAAGTAATTTCTAGCTGGAAAGATGCCATGAGTAGTGGCGTTTTTCATGATCAATTAGCAAAACATATACAAATACCTCAATACGGCTGTTTTAAAGATGTGAGAGTTAGAGAAGTACAAAATGAAACAAAGACACTACATAAAATTTGGAGTATAGGAGGACAAACAGGATGGTATAAATTCAATTTTCTTTGGAAGATAAGAGGATATATAGATAAACTTTTTGGAGGTGTTGGATTGCGAAGAGGTAGAAGACATCCCACAGAATTAGAACCAGGAGACCCACTCGATTTTTGGAGAGTGTTATTGGCAGATAAAAAGAATAAGCGGTTGATTTTATTTGCTGAAATGAAACTACCCGGAGAAGCGTGGTTAGAGTTTAAAATAGTAAAAGACAAATTATATCAAAGAGCCGTTTTTAGACCTAAAGGAATTTGGGGAAGAATGTACTGGTATGCCGTTTTACCTTTTCACGCATTTGTATTTAAAGGAATGATTCATCATTTAATAAAAGCGTAAGTATGAAAACAATTGTAGTAGTAGGAGGGAGTAGCGGTATTGGTAAAGCAATTATTGATGATTTAAAAGAAACTCATAGAATTATCAATATTAGTAGAACCGAACCAGAAACTCATGAAAATATAAAACATTACACATGTGATGTTACCAAAGATGAACTTCCAGAATTAGAAGAAGTTCACGGATTAGTTTATTGTCCGGGAAGCATCAATCTTAAATCCTTTTCAAGATTAAAAATAGCAGATTTTAAAACTGATTTTGAAATAAACGTAATAGGAGCAATTAAAACACTGAAAGCTTATGAAGGGGCTTTGACAAAAAATAACGGAAGCGTTGTGTTGTTTAGTACGGTAGCTTCGTTTTTAGGAATGCCTTTTCATGCAAGTATTGCAACAAGTAAATCAGCAATTGAAGGACTAACAAAATCGCTAGCGGCAGAATATGCGACTAAAATCCGATTTAATGCCATTGCTCCTACAGTAACCGATACACCATTGGCTGCTCGTTTATTACGAAATGAAAAACAACAAGAAAGTTTACAAAATAGGCATCCGCTAAAAAAGTATTTAAAAGCAGAAGAAGTAGCAGGATTGGCAACCTTTTTACTTTCAGAAGCAGCTGCGTCAATGACAGGACAAATAATTCCTATGGATGCTGGAATTGTAAGTGTAAAAATGTAGAAAATGAAATGGTTTTTAATTCTAAGTTTTCTTATGTATTTGAATGATGAGATTATAATTTTTGACAAAGACAACAACACACAAAAGTGGTATATCACTAACGATACTGTAATGGGCGGTGTTTCTAATTCATCCGTTAAGATTAATGATGAAGGAAATCTTGTTTTCTCAGGAAGAGTTTCTACTGAAAATAATGGTGGATTTGCTATGACCAAAATGTCAACAGCTATAAATTTAAATAACCAACATTCAAAAATTATATTAAGGGTAAAAGGAGATGATAAGCAATATCAATTACGATTAAAGTCAGACGAATCTCAACGTTATTCTTATGTGCAAGCATTCAGAACCAACAAGCAAGAACAAGAAATTATATTACCACTAACAGGGTTTTATTCCGCTTTTAGAGGTAGAAAGTTAAGCTTTGGTAATTTTTCTGCTAACCAAATAAAAGAAGTAGCAGTTTTAATAGGGAACAAAAAGGACGAAAACTTTTCGTTAGAAATCATAAAAATAGCAATTCAATAAAATGAACACAGTAAAAATATTCTTAATCATGGCATTATTTAGTTTTTCAGGAAAAGCACAAACAGTTGTTCCTAAAGAATCGTTGTACGATATAAAAATTGAAGGAATCAATGGAGAAAATTTAGATCTTCATCAATTTAAAGGAAAGAAAATACTATTTGTAAATGTAGCATCAAAATGTGGCTTTACAAATCAGTATGAAGGTTTACAAGAGTTATACACAAAACATAAGGATAAATTAGTAATTATAGGATTGCCATGTAATCAATTTGGAGGCCAAGAACCAGGAACAATAAAAGAAATTCAATCGTTTTGTAGTGTAACCTATGGAGTAGATTTTCCTATGACAGAAAAAATTGAGGTTAAAGGAGAAAATCAACACCCGTTGTACCAATGGTTAACACAAAAAGAGAAAAACGGAAAAATGAGCTCTTCAGTAAAATGGAATTTTCAAAAATATTTGGTAGATGAAGAAGGAAGGTTAGTTGATGTTTTTTATTCAATCACCAAGCCAATGAGCAAGAAAATTACCAAACTATTGTAATGATTCATTTCAAAAAACATTCAGGTATTTATACTTTATCAACAGAGCAAATATTAAACGTTCCGTTAAGAAAAGCGTGGGATTTTTTTAGTTCTCCAGGAAACTTACAAAAAATAACACCGTCACATATGGGCTTTCAAATTACTTCTGAGGTTGATAAAAAAGCCTATGCGGGGCAAATTATCACGTACAAAGTAGGAATCCTACCTGGGGTAAAATCAAACTGGGTAACAGAAATTACGCAAGTAAAAGAGCAACAGTTTTTTATAGATGAACAGCGATTTGGTCCTTATAGCATGTGGCATCACGAACATTGGTTTGAAGAGTTGCCAAATGGAAAAACATTGATGAAAGATAAAATATCCTACAAAATACCTTTTGGTTTTTTAGGACACATAGCCCAGTCAATCTTTATAAAAAGGCAGTTAAAAGGAATTTTTGAACATCGTTATCGTACGTTAGAAAAACTATTTAATGGAAAATAAAGTATCGATTTTTTGGTTTCGTCGAGATTTACGTTTAGAAGATAACAAAGGATTGCATGAAGCGCTTCAATCAGGAAATAAAGTTGTACCATTATTTATTTTTGATGAAGATATTTTAGAAAGTCTTCCTAAACATGATGCGCGTGTAACGTTTATTTACCAAACGCTACAACAACTTGATAAAGAGTTAAGAAAACATCAATCATCTCTTATAATAAAAAAAGGAAAGCCTTTAGAAGTATGGAGGGAACTTATAGGAGAATATACAATTGAAGCAGTTTACACAAATAAAGATTACGAACCTTATGCAATTAAAAGAGATAAGGAAGTAGCCGACTTTTTAGCATCAAAAGGAATAATATTTAAAGCTTTTAAAGATCAAGTAATTTTTGAAGAAAACGAAGTTTTAAAAAACGACGGAACTCCATATACAGTTTTCACACCCTATAAAAACAAGTGGTTGCAAAACTTCTCTGAAAAGAAAGATACACAAGAGTTTACAATTGACTTTGTTAACTTTTATCAGTTTTTATCTGAATTTCCATCATTAGCTTCCATAGGTTTTGAAGAAAGTACGATTAAAGTAAAACCATACAACCTATCTAATTTAGAGGAATATGATGAGGTAAGAGACTTTCCTTCGCAAGACAAAACTTCGTATTTATCACCTTATTTACGTTTTGGATTGGTAAGTACTCGAAAAATGGTTCGTTTTGCGTTAACAACCAACCAAACTTTTTTAAGTGAGTTGATTTGGCGTGAGTTTTTTATGCAGATTTTATATCACTTTCCAAAAGTAGTTACTCAGAACTTTAAACAAAAGTATGATGCAGTTCCTTGGAGAAATAACGAAGAAGAATTTAATAAATGGTGTGAAGGTAGCACAGGGTATCCGATGGTTGATGCAGGCATGCGAGAGCTGAATACAACAGGATATATGCACAATAGAGTACGTATGATTACTGCTGGGTTTTTATGCAAACATTTATTGATTGATTGGCGTTGGGGAGAAGCGTACTTTGCAGAAAAGTTATTGGATTATGATCTGTCAGCAAATAACGGAAATTGGCAATGGGCAGCAGGTACGGGTTGCGATGCAGCCCCATATTTTAGAGTATTCAATCCAGAATCACAGTTAAAAAAGTTTGATAAAGATTTACAATATGTCAGAAAATGGGTAAGAGACTTTGATGAATTAACTTACCCGCAACCAATGGTAGAACACAAGTTTGCGAGAGAACGAGCGATCAATACCTATAAAAAAGCACTGCAATAAAAAAAGGTTCAGAATTTTCTGAACCTTTTTAGTATGTATTAAGCGATATAGTCTTTAGCTCTCTCTAATGCTTTTGGAATTCCACCAGGGTTTTTACCACCAGCAGTTGCAAAGAAATTTTGTCCACCACCACCACCGTGGATTAGTTTTCCTAATTCTCTAACAACTTTACCAGCATCATAGCCTTTTTCATTAGCTAACTCTTTAGAAATATAACAAGTTAACATTGCCTTTTCAGCAGAAGGGGCAGTAGCAAATACCACAAATAAATTGTTGATTTCTCCACCCAATTCAAATAATAAGTTTTTAATGCTGTTAGGATCTAAATCTACTTTAGTTGCTAAAAACTGAACTCCATTTACCTCTTGTAATTGGTTTTTAAGTTCGCCTTTCATATTTTTAGCTTTATCCTTTAATAGTTGTTCAACTTGCTTTTTTAAAGCAGCATTTTCATCTTGTAAACTACTTACCGATTTAGCAACATCTTTAGGATTTTTCAATAATTGTTTTACTGCATCGTAGTTGCGCTCAACATCTTCAAAATAATCACCCACAGCTACATTGGTAATTGCTTCGATTCTTCTGATTCCTGCAGCGACAGCACCTTCCGATTTTATTTTGAAATACCAAATATCACCAGTTTGTTGTACGTGCGTACCTCCACATAATTCCATTGATTGTCCAAAACGAATGGTACGAACACTATCACCATATTTTTCACCAAATAACGCTACAGCACCTTCATCAATAGCTTGTTGCATTGGTATGTTTCTTTGCTCTTGTAATGGAAGGTTTTCACGAATACGAGCATTTACGAATTCCTCTACAGCCTCTAATTGATCATTGTCTACTTTAGAGAAGTGAGAAAAGTCAAAACGTAAATAATCAGGACTCACCAACGAGCCTTTTTGCTCTACATGGTCTCCTAAAATAGTACGTAACGCTTGGTGTAATAAGTGGGTAGCCGAGTGGTTACTAGCCGCTAAACTTCTGTGTTCTTTATTTACAACAGCCTTAAAAGTTTCGTGTAAGTTTTTAGGTAAATTCTTTGTGAAATGAATGATAACATTGTTCTCTTTTTTGGTGTCAAGCACATAAATAATATCACCATTAGGAGCTTCAATATATCCTTTGTCACCCACCTGTCCACCTCCTTCAGGATAAAAAGGAGTCATGTTAAACACTAGTTGATATTGGTCACCATCTTTTTTGGTACTAACTTTTCTGTAGCGAGTTAATCTTACATTGGTAGTTAATATATCGTATCCAATAAACTCTTCAACATCATCATCTAATAAAACAACCCAATCACCTGTTTCACTTGCAGAAGCTGCACGAGAACGCTCTTTTTGAGCTTTCATGCCCGCATTAAATTCCTCTTCATTAATTTCATACCCCTTTTCACGAGCGATTAACTGTGTTAAATCAAGAGGAAATCCGTAAGTGTCGTATAATTCAAAAGCACGTTTACCAGATACAGTTTTACCATTGGTAGTTGCAATAACTTGGTCTAATAATAATAACCCTTGATCTAATGTACGTAAGAAAGAAGTTTCTTCTTCTTTAATTACATTGTGTACTAAAGTATTTTGTTTTCTAATTTCAGGGAATGCGCCTCCCATTTGGTATGCTAAAGTTTCTACTAACTTATAAATAAAAGGCTCTTTCTGGTTTAAGAAAGTAAAACCATAACGAATAGCGCGACGTAAAATTCTACGGATTACATAACCCGCACCGTTATTACTTGGTAACTGACCATCGGCAATCGCAAAAGCAACAGCACGAACGTGATCAGCAACTACACGAATAGCAATATCTATTTTTTCATCTTTACCATAAGTAGTACCAGTAATTGTTTCTATCTCTCTAATTAATGGAGTAAATACATCGGTATCGTAGTTCGATTGAACTCCTTGTAACACCATACATAAACGCTCAAATCCCATACCGGTATCGATATGTTTCGCTGGAAGCTCTACTAAAGAACCATCTGCTTTACGATTGTATTGCATAAATACCAAGTTCCAGATTTCAACAACCTGAGGGTGATCTTCATTCACTAACGATTTTCCATCCACCTTAGCTTTTTCTTCAGCAGAACGAATATCGACATGGATCTCAGAACACGGACCACAAGGACCTTGTTCACCCATTTCCCAGAAATTATCTTTTTTATTACCCATTAAGATACGATCTTCAGCAATGTATTGCTTCCAAATATCGTATGCCTCTTGATCCATTTTTGTACCATCCTTTTCATCACCTTCAAAAACAGTTACGTACAAAATGTCTTTATCTACTTTGTAAACTTCAGTTAATAACTCCCAAGCCCAAGCAATAGCTTCTTCCTTAAAATAATCACCAAAACTCCAGTTACCTAACATTTCAAACATGGTATGGTGGTAAGTATCGTAACCAACCTCTTCCAAATCGTTGTGTTTACCAGAAACACGTAAACACTTTTGAGTATCAGAAACTCTACTATTTTTAGGAGTTGAGTTTCCTAAGAAAAACTCTTTAAAAGGCACCATACCAGCGTTGGTGAACATTAAAGTAGGATCGTTCTTTAACACCATGGGTGCTGAAGGAACTATTTCGTGCTGTTTTGATTTAAAAAAATCTAAAAATTTAGCTCTAATATCTTGAGATTTCATACAACTCTGGGTATCTGAATTTTGTTAAAATATGTTTAAAAAACTGCTTGTAAAAAGAAGTTTTAAAAGATTTTGTAAATTTGTGAGTTTTCAAATTGTACATCCCCTCAGGATGCTTAATTTAAAAAGCACAAAAATAGTACATTTAGCATTATGGCAAAAGTAAAATATTATTATGACCCAGATACTTTATCCTATAGAAAGATAGAGGTTAGAAGAAGTGAAAAGTATAAGAAAACTTTTTTGGGGCTACTTAGTTTTTTATTAATTGCTTTTTTTGGTTTTATAGGCTTTAGCCAGTTTTTAATGTCTCCAAAAGAGCGAGCTCAAAAAAGAGAATTAGAAAACTTAAAATTACATTACGAGTTACTTTCAAAAAAAATGGAAGAAAGTGCTCAAATCTTAACCGATTTACAAGAAAGAGATAACAATATTTACCGAACATATTTTGAAGCAAGTCCAATTCCTGAAGAGCAACGAAAAGCAGGTTTTGGTGGTGTTAATAGGTACAAACACTTAGATGGTTTTGACAATAGTTCAATGGTAAAAAAAGTAACCAAAGAGTTAGATATTTTATCAAAACAAATGGTAGTGCAATCAAAATCGTTAGATGAGATTGTTGAGCTAGCTAAAGAAAAAGAAAAAATGCTAGCTTCAATACCGGCGATTCAACCTGTAAAAAACCAAGACTTAAAAAGAATGGCCTCTGGTTATGGTATGCGTTTACATCCTATTTTAAAGTCGTGGCGTATGCATAATGGAATGGATTTTACTGCACCTACGGGGACTCCAATTTTTGCCTCTGGAAACGGTGTTGTTAAAAAAGCACATAGAAGTTCTACTTTTGGAAAAGTAGTTTATATTGATCATGGGTATGGTTATGAAACTATTTACGCTCATATGAGTAAGATTGAAGCTAAGAGAGGACAAAAAGTAAAACGTGGCGATTTAATAGGTTATGTTGGAAATACAGGGCGTTCTGCAGCACCACATTTGCATTATGAAGTGCATAAAAATGGTAGGCCTGTAAATCCTATTTATTATTACTACGGAGATTTAACTCCAGAAGAGTTTGTAGCGATGCAGAAAGCTTCACAACAAAAAGGTCAGTCGTATGACTAAATACATAACAAGTTGTGAAAAATGTATGTAGACTTACCCGATAAACGATATTATAAAATAGGAGAAGTGGCTAAAGCTTTTGGGGTGAATAGTTCACTTATACGATTTTGGGATAAAGAGTTTGAAATCATCAATCCTAAAAAAAATGCCAAAGGCGATCGGTTGTTTACACAAGAAGACGTAAAAAACTTTAAAATTATTTACAATCTTGTAAAAGAAAGAGGTTTTACTTTAGACGGAGCCAAACAAAAACTAAAGAAAAAC
The DNA here is from genome assembly GCF_036350695.1 of Tenacibaculum sp. FZY0031. Taxonomy (NCBI): domain Bacteria; kingdom Pseudomonadati; phylum Bacteroidota; class Flavobacteriia; order Flavobacteriales; family Flavobacteriaceae; genus Tenacibaculum; species Tenacibaculum sp. FZY0031. The sequence goes on along the minus strand of NZ_JAZDVY010000011.1, from coordinate 5,588 downwards.
CCAGAGGGAGTCGTAAATAATCAGGAAATAATTAGTAGATTAGAAACTGTAAAAGCAGAGTTAATAAAAATCAAAAATCAATTATAATTACAAAAAATCAAAAATTATGAAAAAATGGTTAGTGCCTTTAATTATTATAGGAGTTCTAGTATTTGGAATTTATTCATGGGCTGTAGGGTTTAATAATACAGCTGTTGAATTAAATGAGAATATTTCTGAATCGTGGGGTAATGTTGAAACAGCATATCAAAGAAGAAGTGACTTAATAGGTAATTTAGTAAAAACTGTACAAGGAGCAGCTGATTTTGAAAAAAGTACGTTAACAGAGGTAATCAATGCAAGAGCAAAAGCAACATCTATTAATATTGACCCAAGTAAAGTTACACCAGAGCAATTAGCTCAATTTAATAAGGTTCAAGGAGGTTTAAGTGGAGCATTAAAAAGTTTGTTAGTTACTGTAGAACGTTATCCTGATTTAAAGGCAAATCAAAACTTTTTAAAGTTACAAGATGAGTTAGCAAGCACTGAAAATCAAATTTTAACAGCAAGAACTCGTTTTAATGAAGCTACAAAACCATATAATAAACATGTAAAAGTCTTTCCAAACTCTATTCTTGCAGGATGGTTTGGTTTTGAAGGGAAGCCATATTTCCAAGCTGAAGAAGGAGCAGATAAAAAACCTGATGTAAATTTTGATTTTAAAAATTAATAGATGTCTAACGTAGAAGATTTTCTTACTGCCAAAGAAGAAGAGGAAATCGTTCAGGCTATTAGAGAAGCAGAACGAAATACTTCTGGTGAAATTCGTGTACATATAGAGAAAACTACTAAGGGTTCTCATTATGACCGAGCGCTAGAAGTATTTCAAATGCTTACAATGTTTAATACTCAGCAACGAAACGGTGTGTTATTGTACATTGCCGTTGACGATTATAAATTTGTAATTTATGGAGATGAAGGTATAAACAACGTAGTTCCACAAAACTTTTGGGAAACAACCAAAGAAGCCATCCAAAATCAGTTTAAACAAGGAAACTTTAAACAAGGAATTATAGATGGTGTGCTAAAAGCAGGAAAAGAATTACAAACTCACTTTCCATGGACTACAGATGATGAAGATGAGCTAAGCAACGAAATATCAAAAGGCTAAAACTTTCACAGAAGGAAGAAATATGATAAAAAATAAAACGTCATTATATAAAAGAACAAACAAGTTACAGAAGGTAAAAGTTGTTCTTTTTTTTATTGCATTTTTATGTGGGCACACTCTTTTCTCACAAGGGTTTCAAATTCCTGAAAGACCTAAAGAGCAAACAGGTATTTACGATTATATTAATCTTTTATCACCCAATCAAAAGAAAAGTTTAGAAAACAAGCTAATTAAGTATGCTGATACTACTTCAACACAAGTTGTCGTATCCATAATTAGTTCAACAGAAGGTGAAAGTATAGGTGTATTGACACCTCGTTGGGCTCATAAATGGGGTGTTGGACAGGAAAAAGAAGATAATGGTGTTTTTATATTGCTTGCAAAAGATGACAGGAAAGTATGGATATCACCAGGGTATGGGGTAGAACATAAGTTGACGGCTGGTATTGTAGGAGAGTTAACCAGAAATGTCATAATCCCAGAGTTTAGAAGAGGAGATTATTATTCAGGCCTAGATAAGGGAGTTGATACTATTTTTCAAATCTTAAAAGGAGAATATAAGGCTAAACCTAGAAAAGAGAAAAAGGATTTTAGCTTTATTATTTTTATTATCATTTTAATAGTCTTTTTTATAGTTATTTCAAGCGGAAGTAGAGGAAACCGCGGCGGTGGAAGAGGTTACAGAAAATCAGATGCTGCAAGAGGTATTTTAGAAACCATTATCTTAAGCAACGCAGGTAGAGGCGGTTTTGGCGGTGGAAGCTTCGGTGGAGGATCATCAGGAGGTTTTGGTGGCGGAGGCGGCTTCGGCGGAGGTTTCGGAGGCGGAGGCTTTAGTGGTGGCGGTGCAGGAGGTAGTTGGTAATAACTTCATTTATTTGGTAAAGGTTAGTTAACGTTAAAGCAACGTTGAAATAGTACTTATGCAGGAAAATTAAATGACCCTTACGTATGAAGACTAACATTAAAAGAAGAAGCTTTTTAAGAAACTCATTATTAGCAACTGGAGGACTACTTTTAGTCCCTAATTTTATCAGTTGTAAAGATGATGATATTGATGAATTACCAATTCCAGATAACTTAGCAGAGAAAAACTTTGAGCAAGGCGTTGCTAGTTTTGACCCCACAAACTCACAAGTTATCATCTGGACTCGTTATAGTACCAAAAATACTTCAGCTACCTTAATTTGGCAACTCGCAAAAGACAAAAACTTTAAAGAAGTTGTTCGTCAAGCAGAAGTAACTACCGATGCTTCAAGAGATTTTACTGTAGCTGTTGAAATTAAAGACTTAGATGCGGGACAAAAACTATACTATCGTTTTGTGTGTGTTGACGAAAGAGCAACATCACCAGTAGGAGAAACCCTAACGTTCAGCGAATCAATAAGCGAAGTAACGTTAGCAGTAGCATCTTGTGCAAACTTTGCCTACGGTTATTTTAACGTATATGAAGAGATAAAAAAATCGGATGCAGATGTTGTCATCCATCTAGGAGATTATATCTATGAATATGGCGAAAAAACTTATGGTTCGTTTAGAACACCTGAGCCTAAAGGAGAAATTATTTCGTTAGAAGATTATCGTACTCGTTACCGTCAATACCGTTCAGACGAGCAATTAAAAGAATTGCACAGAAGAAAACCTTTTATCTGTGTTTGGGACGATCATGAGGTGGCAAACGATACGTATAAAGACGGAGCTGAAAACCATCAAGAAGATGAAGGAAGCTTTGTTTCAAGAAAACAACGTGCATTAAAAGCATACAGTGAATATTTACCTAATATGACGAATCTTGTAGATAACTCAATTATTTACAGAAACTTGAAAATGGGAAATTTGGTAGATTTAATTATGCTAGATACCCGTATTATTGGAAGAGATAAGCAGTTAGAATATTCAGCATTTTATAATGAAAAAGGAGTATTTGATGCAGTAGCTTTTCAGCAAGCATGGTTAGATCCGCAACGCACACTTTTAGGAACTACCCAATTAGGATGGTTAGAAAGTGAACTTGCAGCTAGCAATAGTACATGGCAACTAATAGGGCAGCAAGTTTTAATGGGAAAAATGTTAATTCCTGCTGAACTACTAACACTTTTAGCAAAACTATTGGCAGAAGTATCTGCTACAGGATCAGCAAGTGAAGCAACGTTTAATCTATTTAAAACCTCTATAACAGAGCTGGTAACGATTAAAACAAGAGCTTTACAAAACGACCCTACGTTAACAGCAGAAGAGAAAGCAAGAATAGAAACGGTACTACCATATAACTTAGATGCTTGGGATGGTTATTTTATGGAAAGAGAACGTATTTTAGCAAGCTTTAAAAGTAAAAATGTAGTAGTGCTGGCAGGAGATACTCACAATGCGTGGTATAGCGATTTAAAAGATAATTCAGGAGAAAAAGTAGCCGTAGAGCTAGCTACAAGTTCGGTATCATCACCAGGGTTAGAAACCTATTTAGGAGCATCTGCAACAGAATTGGAAGCAGCATTAGGCTTGTTAATAGACGATTTACAATACAGTAATTTTTCTCAAAGAGGATATATGAAACTTAGAGTAACAGCAGCAGGTATACAAACTGACTGGAACTTTGTAGATACCGTTACCAACAAAACCTACTCAAATAGTATAGGAAAAACTGTAACCTTATAATTGCATAACTTGTTGTGTATTTTGAAGTTTTGCCAAAAGAATGTCTGTTCGAGTTATTTTCGATAGAAAATCGTATCGAGAACAACAATTTAAATTGTAAAATTTTATTCTCGATACTAATTTTATGGGTTTTTACCCGCAAAATTCACTCGAATTGACAAATTTCACACAACGTTTACACAGAATTACCGATACATTAAAAGGCTTCTGAGTTATTCAGGAGCCTTTTTTATATGCTGTAAAAGAAAAATACAAAAGGGACTAATGTTGTATCTTTTCAGTCGTAGAAATACTAGATTTAGACCTAGTATTTACGGCTAAATTATATTGTTTTGTCAATAGATTGATTTCATTAATTAAAGCAGGGTATCGTTTGTTGCCTGAGAGTGTAGCATGTGCTTCAATGTGTAATACAAGTTTTCTGTAAGCAAGAGTAGTTTCAATACGTAATTCTTCAATATTATTTTCAGGAGTAGTTGCTGGTTCTCCTATATGCTCAATATACTTAGTAGAAAACTCAGTATTGGCATCTTTTAGTTCAGTAAGCCAAGGAGTGATTTTAAGCAAAGAAATGGCTTGAATAAGCTCAGACTCCGTTTCAAAATCTTTACGAATACTGTCTAATATAGCGGTTTGTTCTTGATAGCTTTTACGAGCGATATCAGTGCCATAGGTATTTATAGTAGTAAGTAGTGCGTTGGCGGCATTAACTGTGGCTTCATTAAAGTGGTTAACATAAGCACTTACAAGTGTTTTGATTCCTGTAATAGCTTTATCTCTTCTAGTGTCAAGGGCTATAATTTCTTGTGTTAAGCTGTTACCTTGTACTTGTTGGAACAAAGAATCAATACGATTAACAAGAGTTGTTAATTCGTTAGTGGGGTTTGTTAATGCTAACGCATCAATGTCTTGTAAGTTTACAAGTTGTAAAATATCTTTCATGTATTGTAGATATTCACCGTTACGATACTGATTTAAATACGGATTGTTCATAGGCTAATTTTTTAATTAATACTAAATATTTATAGAAAGTGACTTGGTAACTTTCATAGCATTAGCAATTTAAGAGTATAAAAGTTTTTAAAAAAGTTAACAATTGTTAAAGTTTATTAACTGAGCAGATTTTTAAATTTTCACGAAGTAGTACACTAGGTTTTTAGGTTAAAATGTTAAAGAAAACTCAGGGGTATCCCTGAGAAGAATTCATTACAATTAGGGGAACCCCTTATTGTGGAAAAAACAATAAAGAGGTACCTTTAAATGCAATTGTAACTAGCTTTAAACTTATATATCATGAAAAAAAGAAGTAGTGATATCTCTAAACACCTAAGAATAGGAATCTTTTTAGTAAGCTTTCTTTTAGTGTTATGGAATTGTGAAAAGGAGCCTTTGTTAGAAACAGAAAACAGCTTTATAAGTAAAGTCAAAAGCAAGGTAAATACTGATTTAATAGACTTACCTCATACGAAAGATAACTTAACAGTAGATTGGAATAACCACAACATTATTAAAAGTAACGATGTAGAGTTTTATGAATTTAAAACAGCACTAATCGCTCCTTTAAATAACACTTCTGAAAATTTTAGTAGCCCAATTTTTTATGTAGTAGCCTATAAAGAAAACAATACAGTTGTAATAAAGTATATAGAGGTAAGAGCATACGATTATAGTTTAACAAAGCTTCCCGAAGACTTTATTAATTTAGAAGCTTTTTCAGGTTCGTTTAGGTATTTTAATGAAAAGGGAAAGTTAGAAAACTCAGAAGCTTTTATAGAAGGATATT
>NZ_JAZDVY010000010.1:0-124875 GCF_036350695.1 Tenacibaculum sp. FZY0031 | reverse complement strand
GTGTGGAGCTTACTTGTACCTCCTCCATGATTTTCATCTTTAGTAACCGTTTTATAGAGTTCTCCTGTTGTATAATTCCCATTGTTTACTGTACTGAGTTTTAGAGTAGGAGTATAGGTGTTATCGGTAAAAGAAGTAGTCACATAGTAGTTTTTTACTTCGGTAGCTGTATTGACATCATATACAAACTCAATTTCATGTCCGTTCCCTAATTTCCAGTCTTCTCCTGGAGCCGCTTGTTTAAGAACTCTGTTTAGAGGAGAATTATCCAACTGTTTTTCGGAATAAGGGTTAGGGGTAAGTGCATTAATATCTGCGGGGAAATTTGTTTTGTAATAATTGTTTGTAGCCGCAACCACATCCCCTGTTATAATTGCCCCATTAGCACTTTCAACAGCATACGGTAAATATTCTTTAGTTTGACGCCCAAATTCATCGTATTCTATATGGGTAACGATATCTTTAGGTATTTCGTTATTCGTTAAAACTCCTCCTGCTTGTATTGCTATACTTTGTTTGGCTCTTCCTAAACCATCAAAATACGTAATACTTTCTTGTACATCTTTGTTTTGGGTTATCCCAGCAGGGCTTGTCATAGGGTTTTGATACGCTCTTGTAAACACATAGTTTTCGTTGCTAAAAACTAAGGGAGTATAAGGATCTTCAACTATATAAGCTCTAAAGGTACTACCTAACTGTATCCAAGTAGTCGGTTTTAGAGTAATACTATTGGTAGCTGTTATTGTATTGTTTCCAGAAACGGTATAGTCACTTTTTACAATATTGGCCTCTTGTGAAAACATTGTGCTACTTAACAAGAGAGTGTAAATGAATAAAATTCTTTTCATAGCTTCTTAGTTTTTATAGTTGTATTTATGTTCTTTTAAAAGATTCCCGTCGGTATCTTTTATGAATTTTAATCGGTTAAAATCATCATATTCATAGTATATAGTTTGTCCTCTTGGATCGGTGATACTGGTAACTCCAATTAATGGATCATAGGTAAAAGTGGTTATTTGACTGTTTACCATATTAGCATTGTTTCTAATATGGTTTAAAGCTGTTCTTAAATTGTTTTCAGAAGCGGTATCTGTATCATTATTAGAAGCAGATACGGCTGCATCAATCAAACTTTGAATGTTGGCTAACTCGGTATCGGTATAGTTTTCTATTTTAGCGATTGGCTGTGTTTGTTGATAGCCCCATAGATAATAAATCTTAGTACCATCTTTTTTACTAACCTCTGTAGGATTGCCTTTACTGTCATATTTATGATACACAACTCTATCTTGTATTGCATTACTTGTGCCAGCGACCCCTTTTAACGTTTTTACAATACTAGGTAAGGTTATTCCTGAACCATTATCGTTAATATACTCTGTTTTTTGATAAGATAATACTTCATTTCTATCTCTTATATTATCGCTATCAATATCTTTAAAAGAATAGCTTTCAATAGGTGTAAAACGATGACTGTTTACTAATGATTGTTCAGCAGCAGTTAGACCAGAAACCTTATCTTGAGGATATATTGTTTCGTTAAGTATAACATCCCCATTACTATGTGTTCGTTTTGTTTTGCTTAGTTGATAATGTTTGTCGTAGTTATAAAAATAATTAGTAATAGTTTCCGTACTTCCTGAATCAAAATAACTAGTTTCTATAGAATAATCTAAGTTTACAGTACCCCCTGTTAAATAGTAGATTCGATAACCTGGTGTATTTGAAGGAAAATTAGAGTCGTATCGTTGTCTCATAAAAAAAGGAACTTTAAAAGAGGTGCTGTTTTTTTCTATTTGTACGGTATTATCATTCTCAACCCACTCGTAACTCTTACTTTTTGGCATAAAAACAAAAGCAGGGTCATCAATGTGTATAAGACCTCTGTAAAGAAAATCGTTTAGATAAACTACGTTGCCATATGTATATTTATTATAAATTTCTTTTAACAATTTATAATTTGAGCCTCCGGAGGTTTTTCCATATACTTTAGTTTTTATGTTTTTTCCTCGTAACCATTCATTATCTGTAGGGGGGTAGTAAGGAAACTCATAATAATCATCTCGGCTATCTTCAAAGTTGGTAAAAACATATTCTGTTTTTCCTAAATTATTGTCTTTAGTTCCATGGTATTCAGTAACTTCAGTATAGCCTATTGAGTTAGGTTGGAAGCTTCCATAACTACTACTTGAAGTATAGTAATGTGTAAGTGTTTGAAATTCATTATATTTTGAAGTATTGATGTATTCTGGTAAGCCATTTACAAAGCCACTACTACCTGAAGAAAATTCATCACCAACATTTAAGTTGATTCCATATTCGTACTCTTTAACCGTGGTTTTACCCTCAGTAATAGTTTCTATTTTTTTTATGCGTTTTCCACCGGCATATATTTGACGAGAACCAGTTTCAAACGATTTTTTAACATCAACAACTATTCTAAAATCATATTTGTTATCTAAATGTAAATTAGGATCAACTCCTGGGTGTCTGGGTACATATACAGAAATAGTTATTGTGTTACTTACTCCAGAGTTAAAAGTTACTTCGGTATTAATATCTACAGGTCCATTATTAACAGCAAATTCAAAAAGACAATCAGGGGTGGTGGTATCGTCTATGTCTCTTAAGTGCATGCATTCTGCTTTAAAAGTAACAGCGCCATCGGGTATACTTAGTGTTTTTGTTTCGTAGCTCCCGGCTGGAGTTAAAAAATCACTTTTTGTGAATACATAGTTTGTGTCATTTTCTTCTTCAGGGTTTATTGCAGGAACTTTAACACTTGCTAAAAAAGGAGGAGCAAACCCAATATTGTCTTCATAAGTAAATTTTGTTTTACCTCCTGTAGGATGTGTTATTTCTTTTAATAGTCCAGCTTCAGATTTTTCAGGGTTAACTCTTCTATCGGGTTTGTATAAACCGTATTCAAACATTCTTAAAAAAGGACCATTGTCGGCACCATTATAATATCCCCAATAATCCTGAGAAGTTGAGAACCTGCTGGGTAAAACTGTTGGGTTATAAGTAAACTGATAAGGAGGTAATTTTTGTCCTGTTTTACTTTCTTCTTCTACAGAACTTAGAAATAATCGTTTTAAAGATTTATCAAAAATTAATGAACTACTTTTTATATAATTTAAAACATTATTTTGATCTGTACTCGTAGTATAGGAATAATTTAATTTGAAAGCTTTTAAGAGTGTGTCATTTACGTCGTAAATGGCTATTTTATCTAAAGAGTGGCCATTATAATCTTCTCGTAAAGCTGTACTTTTGGTAAATACTATTTTCCCCTTACTAAAAGTAATTGATTCTAATTCTTGACTATAATTATTCGTTTTAGTAAGGCGTGTATTAATTTTCTTAATATCTCCCATTCCTGAAGAAGTATTAGTAACTTGAGTACCTGTAACATCATGTTTATCGTATGATTTATTGTAATTAACAAAATTACCTATGTTGTTATAGTTATAGCTAATTAATTCTCCATAAGGAGTTTCAATGTCCATTAACTTCCATGAGTTATATATGATTTCAGAAGATGTACTCGCAGGGTCATCTACAACATTACCATCGAAATAAATAGACCAACCTATAGAGGTTTGATATTCTCTTGCTGTCCTTAAGCCATCTTTCGAAACACCGTAATAAAAAGTATTTCCTTGTGAGTCAATTACTTTAAAAGAAGCTATTTTTCCATTTTCTTTTTCGAAAGTTACTGTTACATCGTCAAAGCTTTGTATTAGAGGTTGTTCATTTTCATAGTTTAATATAAATTTACCACTAGTAGCACCAGCGTTAAAGCTAAATTGATCTGGATAAAAGTCATATCCAGGATCTAAATCTTCTCTAGATTGAACATTTTGTCTTGTTTGTAGGTTAGAAGCATAAGTTAAAAACTCAGTTTTATTTTTTAAATAACCATTATTATAACCTGTATCATCTGCTTTACCTCTAACTTGCCTTGATATACTTCCTCCATATATCAAAGACCAATTACTTCCTGTTCTTGAAGCCACCTCAGAAACTTTTATACCTCTGGCATGATAACTTAAGCTTATAGGTATTTGTATTCCTTTTTCACTTATGGTGTAAATAGGAATAGAAATATTAGGAAGCCCTGTGTAGTGAGATATAGGAATATTAATAAATTTAGACAAAGCAGAAGCTTCAGGTGATGGAGGTACTACATTTGGCAACCCAAAGGAAGAACTGTATTGACCATAAAAAGTAAAAGAATATAGCATGACTAAGATGCCTAGCATGTTTTTTTTCATAAAAAAAGTGTTGAAATGAGCAATTATATTATATGTCTTTTTTAGCAAGGTAAAGTTACAGATTTTTTGCAGATAAAAAAGATGAGAAGTAAATAGTTAGGAGAAAAACAAAGTTTTTATAAAATTGAAGTAAATAAAAGCAAAGAGGTAGAATTTTAATTATTCCTTTTTTAGGAAACACAATGTAGTTTTACTGCCTCGCGTAATAATGATAATCTTTAATCACAGTATCTATAAATTGAGCAGGTTTTTGCTCTGTGGTAATTCCTGTTAACTCAATAATTTTTGTATGTAGTTTTAAAATTACTTTGTGATTTCTTTTCTTCATGGCATCTCTGTATACTCTTGTAATGGTATGAATATCATTATCACTCAATAGTGTTACCTGTGAATAGCTAGGTGTATAGTTATCGACTACATCGCTAGCAATAGTATCTTTTAAAGTAATTCTTTTCTTTTCAGATATTACAGTAGTTCCTGCAGCAATATCCCCTAAACGTTGCCCTTTTCCGTTTAATAAAATCGTAAGAACTGCAACAGAACCACTAGCTAAAGTAAAATCAACAAAACGTAGTAACCATCTAATTAAATAACTTCCAAAAGTAGGTTTAGAACCATCTAATTTAACCACTCTTATTTGGTTGAAGTATTTACCAGGTGTTTGTCCGTTCATCAACACCTCAAAAAGTAAGCTGTAAAAGAATACAGGGAGCCCAAGTAAAATAAAGAGACTCATGTATTCCATACTCATGGGAATATCTAACATTCCTATTATAATAGCAACGATAATGTAGTACCCAACAATAAATAACGCATCAATTAAATATGAACCAATACGAGTGGTAACATGAGCTACATTTTGACTGATAGCAATATTTTGGGCTGTTTCTATTTGAAAATTATCCATGAACTAGTTTTTCGCTTTTTTTTGTTGATATTTATGCAACTTTTTTTAGTTTAGCGAAGATAAAAATATTCTATGATTAGAGAAACTTCTCAACAAACATGCTTTAATTTTTTTAACTCATGAGAGAAGCTGCTTTTGTAAATAAAAATAAAGAAAAGTGGCAACTTTTTGAAAATGCGCTGTATAACAAAACAGTTATTTCACCAGATAAATTATCTGATTTATATGTGGAATTAACTGATGATTTGAGTTATGCCAAAACCTTTTACCCGAATGGAAATACGGTGATATACTTGAATTCAATAGCATCGGCAGCACATCAAAAAATTTATAAAACTAAAAAGGAAAGTAAAAATAGGTTTATAAGTTTTTTTAAAACGGAATTTCCTTTGATGTTTTATAGCTACCAAAAACAATTATTGATAGCGTTTTTAGTATTTGCTTTTTTCTCTATTTGTGGTGCTTTTTCAGCCGCAACAGATATTGATTTTGTCCGTTTGATTTTAGGAGACGGTTATGTAAACATGACCTTGGAAAATATTGAAAACGGTGACCCAATGGCTGTGTATAAAAAAGCCAATGAAGTTGATATGTTTATCGGAATTACTGTAAATAATATAAAAGTAGCCATGTATGCTTTTGTTTTAGGAATGCTATTTTCGGTAGGAACCTTATACATTATGATGCAAAACGGAATAATGTTAGGTTCGTTTTTGTATTTCTTTTACGATAAAGGATTGTTTTGGGAATCGTCAAGAACTATTTGGATTCACGGAACCATAGAAATATCAGTAATTATTATTGCAGGCTGTGCCGGATTGGTATTAGGGAACGGATTATTATTTCCTAAGACCTATTCACGATTAGAATCGTTTAAAAGAAGTATGAAAGATGGATTAAAAATAATGGTAAGTACCATACCATTTTTTATTGTTGCAGGATTTTTAGAAGGTTTTGTAACCCGGCATACCGAAATGCCTGATTGGTTAGCCATTTTAGTTATTGCAGCCTCATTAGCACTCATTATATTTTATTACGTCATATACCCAATTAAAGTTTATAAAAATCAACAAATCCATGCATAAAGAATACGTAGAGTTTAAAAAAGAAAGAGATTTAGGAAGTATTATTTCAGATGCTTTTAAGTTTATACGATTAGAAGGGAAACAGTTCTTTTTAACCATTTTAAAAGTAGCAGCAATACCTATTGTTATAGCGGTTGCTTCTATGATTTATTACATGATGTCAATGGCTTCATTAATTAGTCAAGAAAAAAGTGCAGTTGTTGGAATGATGGGGTCAGTGTTTATTATGATGATTGCTTATTTAGTAGCCATTGTTTTTATAAACTTGGCAGGTATGTATTATATCAAATCCTATATAAATAATAAGGGAATAGTTAGGCAAGAAGATGTTATTACTAATACAAAAGCAAAATTTTGGTCGTTTACGGGATTTGGTATTTTAGCAGGATTGATATTATTTGCTAGTGCTATGTTATGTGTATTACCAATATTTTATACGTGGCCAGCATTATCGTTAGGAGCGTCTATTTTAGTATTTGAAAATGAAACAGCTTCTGGAGCGGTAGGGAAATGCTTCAACTTTATAAGTGGGTATTTTTGGGAAACTTTTGGGGTCATTTTTGTTGTGTCTATTTTAGTGAGTGTTTTAGGGTACGTATTTCAAATACCAGCAACCATTTATCAGTTAATAAGTATGGGAATAGGTTCAGGAAGTGATGATCCAGCGCAAGTTTTGGGCTTTTTTGGGGATCCGATTTATTTGGTTTTAAATGTTATTTCAATAGCAGGTCAGCTACTATTTTATTCGATTACTTTAATAACCAATGTACTTTTGTATTTCGATATTAATGAAAGAAAAAATCTTACTGGAACAATAGAAAGAATTGATAGTATAGGACAGTAATCTTTTGAAGCAGTTTCTTTTTTACATAGCGTTTTTTATTTGTTCAATCACTGTTTTTTCTCAGGAAGGAAAAAGAGCGGTTCAGTATGATGATATGATTATTGAACAAAAAAAGTTTGATGCTCAAAAAATAGAAGAGTACAAGCAAAAAGATGAATTTATATACATCGTAGAAAAAAGAGAACCTACTATTTTAGAAAAAATATGGGATTGGTTAAAACGAACGATTATAAAAATTCTCTCTTATATTTTTGATGATATTACCCCAGTAGTAGGATTTTTACGTGTTGTTTTAAAAATTTTACCTTACGTAATAGCAGGACTCGTACTCTTCTTCATTATTAAATTCTTTTTAAAAGTAAATGCACGCAATATTATTGATGGTAAAAAGACTAAACCTATCGTACACTTATCAGAAGAAGAGGTGTTAATTAAAGATAAAGATTTACCAAAGTTAATTCAGAAAGCAATTTCAGAAGGAAACTATCAATTAGCAGTACGTTATTATTATTTGTTGCTGTTAAAAAAACTGTCAGATAAAGAGCTTATTTCTTGGCAACAAGAAAAAACAAACGAAGACTATATAAAAGAGTTATCATCTAAAAAACAATTATATACAGATTTTAAAGAGTTAACTTATCTGTATGATTATGTGTGGTATGGTGAGTTTTTTATAGATAAAGAAAAATTCTTACAAGCGGAGAATAACTTTAAAAATACGCTAGCTAAAATATAGTCAATTGGATAAGAAACTAAAAATATACATTGGTCTGTTAGTGCTTATAGTACTCGGTATTTTTTATGTCGAGTCTGTAAAACCTAAAGAAATCAATTGGTATCCAAGTTATGCTGCAAAACATAAAATTCCGTATGGTACCTATGTATTGCATAAAGAAATGCCGAGTTTATTTCCCAAAAGTGAAGTAAAAGATATCTACCAAAATCCGTATGTATATTTAAAAGACGATACGAATAACGGAACCTATTTTTTTCTGGATAATAAAGTGAATTTTGACAAAGATGAGTTGAATGAGCTTTTAGAGTTTGCAGGTAGAGGAAACGATGTGTTTATAGCAACTAATGGAGTATATTTAGATACGTTGCAAACAAAGACAAGTTATTTAACGACTTCTGCGTTTGAGGAAAAAGCCTATCAAAAAATGAGTAATCCTATTTTTGGTGGAAAAGAATATCATTTTGATAGAGATTTTTCAAAATTATATTTTTCTGAAGTAGATACTCTTAATACAACTGTTTTAGGTGAGTTGATAGTGAGGAATGAAAATGATTCTATTATCAGTAAAAAACCAAACTTTATCAAAGTAAAACACGGTCAAGGAAACTTCTATTTACATACATTTCCACAGGCATTTACGAATTATAACATGTTGTTAGATAATAATTATGAGTACGTAGCTAATGTATTATCATATTTAAATAACCAGCAAAAAAATGAAGCTGGGACTGGCTCTAATAGTAATAGCACCATTTTATGGGATACTTATTATAAAACAGGAAAAAGTAGAATTACTTCTCCTATGCATTATATTTTATCAACCCAATCGTTAAAGTGGGCATATTATATAGGGTTGATAGGAGTGTTGTTCTTTATTATTTTTAAAGGAAAGCGTAATCAGCGATTAATTCCTGTTATTACCCCGTTAAAAAATCAAACATTGGCTTTTACACGTACCATAGCCAATATGTATTACGAGAAATCAGATCATAAAAATATAGCAGAACATAAAATCAACTATTTTTTAGAGTATATCAGAATAAAATATCGATTATCAACTTTAAAAATAGATGAGCGTTTTTATAAAAACCTTGCAAGCAGAAGTGGTAATTCAGAAGAAAAAGTAGTCGCTTTATTTAAAAAGATACAGCAAATACAATCAAAATCAAGTATAACCGAAGAAGATTTAGTAGCTCTAAATAAAGCTATTGAAGATTTTAAAGCATATAAAAAAGAATAGGATGCAAACAGAAAACAATCCAATAGAAAATACGAATGAGTTATTTTCAAGCAGAGTAGACTTGTCGAAATTAAAAGAAGCTGTGATTCAAATTAAAGAACAGTTAGGAAAAGTAATTGTAGGGCAAGAAGAGTTTATGGAGTTGTTGTTGGTTTCATTATTGGCTGACGGACATGTGTTGATTGAAGGGGTTCCTGGAGTTGCTAAAACAGTAACAGCAAAATTATTGGCAAAAACCATAGCAACCGATTTCAGTCGAATTCAGTTTACGCCAGACTTAATGCCTTCGGATGTATTAGGAACTTCGGTACTAAACATGAAAACATCTGATTTCGAGTTTAAAAAAGGTCCAATTTTTTCTAACATTGTGTTGATTGATGAAATTAACAGAGCACCAGCTAAAACGCAAGCAGCATTGTTTGAGGTGATGGAAGAGAAACAAATCACGATGGATGGTGAGCGTTATGTAATGAATCCTCCCTTTATGGTATTGGCAACTCAAAACCCAATAGAACAGGAGGGGACGTATGCCTTACCAGAGGCGCAATTAGACCGTTTCTTATTCAAAATAAATGTTGGATACCCAAATTTAGAAGAAGAAATACAAATCATTACTGCTCATAACGAACGAAAAGGAGCGTTACCGCAAACGAAAGTGGAAGCTGTGTTAACAGAAGCTGAGTTATTAGAATACAGAAGCAAGGTTTTTGAGGTGTTGGTAGAAGAAAAAATTATCAAATACATAGCACAACTTATTTCTAATACGCGAAACAATGCACATTTGTATTTAGGAGGTTCACCAAGAGCAAGTATTGCAGTATTGATGGCATCTAAAGCGTTTGCAGCCATTAACGGACGTGATTTTGTAATTCCAGAAGATGTAAAGAAGAGTATTTACCCTGTATTACGCCATAGAATTATGTTAACTCCTGAACGCGAAATGGAAGGAATGACAGCCGATAAGGTGATTGAAATGATTGTACAATCTGTAGAAGTTCCAAGATAGTGATTCAATTCTTTAAATCGTTATACGTACACAATCGCTTTTTTATCTATATAAGCGTAATTTCGGCATTGTTTTTAGTGTCGTTTTGGATTCCTGCGCTCTATGCAGCAACGTGGATGCTTGTGTGGTTATTTGTGATAGCGATGTGTGTTGATGTGCTCATTTTATATCGATTTAAAAACGGATTTTCAGCGAAAAGAATTGCATCAGAAAAATTATCGAATTCAGATGCTAATGAAATAGCCATTAGGCTTGAGAATAACTATCCGTTTCAAGTTTTTATTTCGTTGATTGATGAATTGCCAGCACAATTTCAAAAAAGAGATTTTGAACATGCAATGTCTTTGAAACCCGGAGAGAAATCAACCTATACCTATGCTGTTAGACCTGTTGAAAGAGGAGAGTATACCTTTGGAAAAGTAAATGTATTTGTGTCTTCTTTTTTGCAGATGTTTTCTAAACGATATTCATTTTCAGCGGAAGAAAGTGTAAAAGTATACCCGTCGTACATACAAATGAAAAAGTATGAATTTTTGGCAATGCACAATAACCTAACGGAATTTGGTATGAAGAAAATACGACGCATTGGGCATACTATGGAGTTTGAACAGATTAAAAACTACATTCCTGGTGATGATGTACGTACTATAAACTGGAAAGCAACGGCTAAAAGAGCAGAGTTGATGGTGAATCAATATCAAGATGAAAAATCACAACCCATATATTCTATTATCGATTTAGGTCGTGTGATGAAAATGCCTTTTGAGGGATTAAAGTTATTAGACTATGCGATTAACTCAACCTTAGCTTTTTCAAACATAGCCTTATTAAAAAATGATAAAGCAGGGATGCTTACGTTTTCAAAAAAAGTAGAAAAAATAGTAGCAGCCAGTAATAAGAAAACAAACTTATCGGTCATCAACGAAGAGTTGTATAATATTACAACCGATTTTTCAGATGCTAATTTTGCACTGTTGTATGCCAATATTAAACGAAAAATAAATCAACGAAGCTTACTAATTTTATATACGAACTTTGAGCATATATCTGCCTTAAAACGACAATTACCGTATTTAAAAGCGATAGCTAAAAAGCACCTATTGGTAACTGTTTTCTTTGAAAATACGGAGTTAGATACGTTAATTACTGAAAATGCAGAAGATTTACAAAGTGTGTATCACAAAACGATTGCTGAAAAATACGCTTACGAAAAACGGTTGATGATAAAAGAGTTAGAGAAAAATGCGGTACATGCTATCTTAACCAAGCCTCAACATTTATCGGTGAATGTAATTAACAAATACTTAGAGTTTAAGGCAAAAGGAATGATATAAAAAAAGCGACCATTGGTCGCTTTTTTTATTTTTTTATTGATGCAGAATTATTGTAGCTCTTGTAATCTTTCTTGTAGTAATTCTGGATTTCCTAAAGCATCCATTCCAATCATTGAAATAATCCAAATAATGTAAGCTATAAAAATAACGTTTAATACAATACCTACAATACCCAATATTTTACCTGTATTGGCATTTTTTACTCCCTCGTACATGTCAGGGTTTTCGTTATCCAATTTAATAGCTTTGTTACCTAAAACCAAAGCAATAATTCCTAAAGGTAGCCCAATAACACCATAACAACAGCAAGTTACAATAGAGCAGATACCTAAAACTAAGGCTGTAGTTGAATTTGGTAGTTTTTGTTTTTCCATAGTTTTTCTAAAGTTTAAATTAATTGATTCATTTTTATAACATAACTACTCACAATAATGAGTATGTTAATGATAGCCAATATACTGATTATTTTTTGAGCATATTTTACTTTGTAGAAGAAGTTAATACTTACAACAAAAGCTAAAAGTAGCAAGGTGTATATTGCAGGATACATTTTAAAAGCTGCAACAAACTCTCCATGTAAAAGGAAACTCAAAGCACGCTGTATACCACAACCCAAACAATCAAATCCAAAGAATTGTTTGTTTAAGCAGGGAAACATATAATCTTCTAATTGTAACGGCATAATTTGTTATTTAAACATATCCATTCCTGGAATGTTTGGCATTCCGCTTTTAGCAGCGATAGCTAATTCTTGTTCGTTAATTTCACCAGCACGTTTCAATGCTTTGTTTAGCGCTAAGATTAAGTAATCTTCTAGTTCTTCTTTATCTTCTAACAAAGATTCATCGACTGTAATCGCTTTTATTTCACGATTAGCAGTTACGGTAACTTTTACATTTCCTCCAGCAATTGCTTCGTCAATTAAAACGGTGTCTAATCGTTTTTTAGTCTCTTCTACTTTTTGTTGAGCTTCTTGTAGTTTGCCCATCATTCCAGAAATATCTCCAAACATTCTTGTACAGTTTTTTATGATTTACTTAACAACAAAAATAGTATTTTCACAAGAAATATAAACCAACTTAAAAAATGAAAAAAATAATGCTGTCGGCTTTAGTTTTTAGTCTTATTTTTGGTTCTTGCAAAAAACAAGAAATGAATAAAGATATCAAAGCCCCAGTTGCTGAAAAGCAACCGACTAAGTTAGAGAAACATGGAGATGTTCGTACTGATGATTACTTTTGGATGCGTTTAACAGATGCTCAAAAAAATGCGAAACTAAAAGATGAACAAACTCAAAAAGTATACGATTATTTAAATGCAGAAAATGCTTTTTACGATGAAATGACGAAAGAAACGAAAGAGTTTCAAGAGGAGTTATTTCAAGAAATGAAAGGTCGTATTAAAGAAGATGATGAATCTGTACCATACAAAAAAGACGGATATTTTTACATTACTCGTTATGAAAAAGGACAACAGTATCCAATTTATAGCCGTAAAAAAGAAACTTTAGAAGCAGAGGAAGAAATCATGTTCAATGTAAATAATGAAGCAGAGGGATATGATTATTTTCAGTTAGGAGGATTAAATGTGTCACCAGATAATAAAATGGTGGCTTTTGCTACAGATACAGTTAGTCGTCGTCAATATTTTATCAGAATTAAAAATTTAGAAACGGGTAAGATTTATAAAGACATTATCGAAAATACTACAGGAGGATCGGTTTGGGCAAATGATAATAAAACGTTGTTTTATGCTAAAAAAGATCCTGTAACTTTACGTTCTTCAAAAATTTATAAACACACGTTGGGTTCTGATGCAGCTTTAGATGAATTAGTGTATGAAGAAAAAGATGATACGTTCGGAGCTTTTGTTACCAAATCAAAATCTAAGGATTATATCATAATAGGTTCGTATAGTACAGTTTCAACAGAATACCATGTGTTAGATGCTAACAATCCTGATGGAGAATTACAAATAATTCAACCACGTGAGCGTGATTTAGAATATGAAGTAGCACACTACGGAGATTATTTTTACATTAAAACTAACAAGGACGGAGCAACCAATTTTAAGTTGATGAAAACTCCTATAGATAAACCTGGAAAAGAAAATTGGGTAGATGTAATTCCACATAGAGAAGATACGTTATTTGAAGACTTCTCAATTTTTAAAGATTATTTAGTTTTAGAAGAAAGAAATGAAGGATTGAATAAAATCCGTATCAAACGATGGGATGGAACAGAAGATTACTACTTACCTTTTGATGAAGAAACCTATTCAGCAGGAGTATATGGTAATCCTGAGTTTGATACAGAGGTAATCCGTTATTCGTATAACTCAATGACAACTCCAAGTTCAGTAATCGATTTCAATATGAAAGATAAATCAAAAGAAATCAAAAAGGAACAAGAAGTTTTAGGAGGGAAATTTGATAAAAATAATTATGTAAGCAAGCGTATTTGGGTACCTGCTCGCGATGGTAAAAAAGTAGCGTTATCAATTGTACACCATAAAGATACGAAGCTTGATAAAAACACACCAATTTTACAATATGCATATGGTTCTTACGGATATACAATTAATGACGGATTCTCAACAACACGTTTAAGCTTGTTAGATCGCGGATTTGTATATGCATTAGCGCATATTAGAGGAAGTCAGTATTTAGGACGTGAATGGTACGAAGATGGTAAAATGTTGAACAAGAAAAATACATTTACCGATTTTATTGATTGTTCTAAGTATTTAATTGATAATGGCTATACATCACCAGAGCATTTGTATGCTATGGGAGGTTCTGCTGGAGGTTTATTAATGGGAGCTATTGTGAATATGAATCCGGAGTTATACAACGGAATCATAGCTGCGGTACCTTTTGTTGATGTAATTTCTACCATGTTAGATGATAGTATTCCACTAACCACAGGAGAATATGACGAATGGGGAAATCCGAACGATAAAGTATACTACGATTATATTAAATCGTATTCTCCATACGATCAAGTTGAAGCAAAAGCATATCCTAATATGTTAGTAACTACAGGTTTACACGATAGTCAAGTGCAGTATTGGGAGCCAGCAAAATGGGTAGCGAAACTACGTGAATTAAAAACTGATGACAACATGTTATTCTTACACACGAATATGGAAGCAGGGCATGGAGGAGCTTCTGGAAGGTTCGATGCATTAAAAGAAACTGCGGAAGAATATACGTTCTTTTTAATGTTAGAAGGTAAGTTAAAAAAATAATTATATTTTTGCGCTCGATTGAGTGTAAGTGTCATTGCGAAAGCAACGAACAATCTCAACAGATTTTTCGTGTCCGTTTTTCGTAATGACACTTTTTCTTATTTACAAACTATAATGAAGAGACATCAAGGTATTACCAATTCAATAATAGATTTAGTAGGTCAAACTCCCATGATTCAACTGCATCGCATTACCCAAGATTTACCGGGTACTTACTATGCAAAAGTTGAAGCTTTTAATCCAGGACACTCTGCTAAAGATCGAATTGCATTGCATATCATAGAAACAGCTGAAGAGAAAGGAATTGTAAAAGAAGGAGATATTATTGTGGAAACAACTTCTGGTAACACAGGGTTTTCATTAGCAATGATTAGTATTGTAAAAGGGTATCGCTGTATTTTAGCAGTGAGCGATAAGTCTTCTCAAGATAAAATAGATATGCTAAAATCGATGGGAGCAGAAGTGCATGTTTGTCCTGCAAATGTTACTCCTGATGATCCTCGTTCGTATTACGAAGTAGCTAAACGATTGCATAGAGAAAATCCAGGGTCTATTTATATCAATCAGTATTTTAATGAGCTGAATATTGAAGCGCATTATAAGAGTACAGGACCAGAAATTTGGGAACAAACCGAAGGAAAAGTAACACATGTAGTGGCTGCAAGTGGAACAGGAGGTACGATTTCTGGAACTGCACGATACTTAAAAGAACAGAATCCTGATATTCAAATTTTAGGAGTAGATGCGATGGGATCTGTAATTAAAAAATACCATGAAACGGGTGAATTTGATGCCAATGAAATTAGTCCATATAAAATAGAAGGTTTAGGTAAAAACTTAATTCCTACTTCTACCGATTTCGATGTGGTAGATGTCTACGAAAAAGTATCCGATAAAGAAGCAGCATTAAAAGCCAGAGAGTTAGTGAAAACTGAAGGAATTTTCGCAGGCTACACTTCAGGAGCAGCCTTACAGGCTACACAACAATACGCCGATAACGGATTTTTTGATGAAAAAAGTGTGGTGGTAGTAATTTTACCAGATCACGGTTCTCGTTATATGAATAAGATTTATTCGAATAAGTGGATGAAAGAACAAGGGT
The DNA here is from genome assembly GCF_036350695.1 of Tenacibaculum sp. FZY0031. NCBI lineage: Bacteria > Pseudomonadati > Bacteroidota > Flavobacteriia > Flavobacteriales > Flavobacteriaceae > Tenacibaculum > Tenacibaculum sp. FZY0031. The sequence goes on along the minus strand of NZ_JAZDVY010000010.1, from coordinate 109,095 downwards.
TTTTGTAGTTTATAAATAGTTGATACCATGCAGGGTACTTAACTTTTTATGAATTACCCTAATGTCTTTTTCATGAATATAATAGCAAGTAGAAGATAGTTTAACCTGATTTTTGTTGTCTTTAATAATGAAAGAGACAAACAAAGTAAAAGATATAAATGGGGAGTGATTTATTTTAGAAACTACTAATTCATCTAATTTTAAAGATGTTTTTCTACAAGAATTAAAACCTAAAAATTTATTGATAACCAAACTTTGGTTATCATAATCGATATAAATACTATCTAATTTTACTCTAGAGATGTAGATAAATATTTTGATAATGATGGCAAATTCAAAGATTATTATAAATTTTATAATATCCATAACCTCTGGTTTTGACCACGTAATTAAATCAATTAGTAGAGACCAGAATAAAGCTATGGGAATTAGTATAAAAAACTGATTGATAAAATCAGTGTATTTTAATCTTCTGTTATTTTTAAAAATCTTTTTCATATAAACTAAATACACTATAAAAATAGAACTAACAGTTAGTGGGGGCAATATGTATATTATTCATACAACAAATACTGTTCACGTACCTTTTTAAAGTCATTTAGACCTTCTTGCCAACTTGCTTTAATTTCCTCTTCCGAAAGTCCTTGTTCGATTTGTTGTTGTAGTTTTTTAGTTCCTGCTAGTTTGGTAAAAAAAGCATTAAAAAAGTCTTTTTTAGGAGACTGTTGATGTGCTTTTACGAGCCAACTAAGGTTTAAGCTAATTAAGCTTTCAGAAGCGCTTAAATCTTCCCCAAAACACATCTTTTCTTTATGTTTTGGATGTTTTGCTCCTTCATTGGGTTGTGGTGTAAAACTAAAGTCAGATTTTTCTAAATGTGGAGAACCATAAATTTGAAATTGTTTGTCAGTTCCTCTTCCCGCAGATACATTAGTTCCTTCAAAAAAGCACAAACTAGGGTATAAGTTAATTGAAATGTCGTTCGGTAAATTAGGCGATGGTTTTATCGGTAAACTATAGGTTGATTGATGCGTGTAATTTTCTAACGGAATTACGGTTAAGTCACACTGAATACCATTTGCTAACCATTGTTCACCGTTAATCATTTGCCCGTACTCCCCAATGGTCATTCCATAAACTACAGGAACAGGATGCATACCTACAAAACTTTTGTGTTCAGGTTCTAAAACAGGTCCGTCAATATAATGTCCGTTAGGATTTGGTCTATCTAATAAAATCACAGGAATATTTGCCTCGGCACAAGCTTCCATTACATAATGTAATGTAGAAATATAAGTGTAAAAGCGAGCACCCACATCTTGAATATCAAAAACAACCACATCAATTCCATTCAATTGTTCTGGTGAAGGTTTTTTGTTTTTTCCATACAAGGAGATGATTGGGATGCCTGTTTTTACATCTTTTCCATCAGCTATGGCTTCACCAGCATCAGCTTTTCCTCTAAAACCATGTTCTGGAGCAAACACTTTTTGCACGTTAATTCCTTCGTAATTATGTAAATAATCTACTAAGTGGTGTTGTATCATTTCTGAACCCATAATGTTAGGTGCAACTTCTGCTCGTTGTAATACTTGTAATACGGAAGTCTGATTAGCCACGATGGCAATATTTTTATTCTTTAAAAGAGGAAGGTAGGCTGTAGTTCTATCAGCACCCGTTTTAATTGTTTTTGGTTCTTCTTGTTTTATAGCTTCTTTAGCAGTAGATTTTTTTTGCTGTTGTGCACAAGAAGAAAATTGAAAACTAACTACTAAAAAAAGTAAAAAAATGGAATAAAAAGAAAGCTTCATCTATCAAAAATTAAAAGATAAAGGTACAGATTTCTGTTTTTTAAGAATAAAAAAAGTGAAAGAATTAAAACCTAGGGATTCTTCTCTTTCTTTACATAAGAATTAGTTACTTTTGGTTTTGTAAAAAAGAAAACATTTGAACTTCGAACTATTCATAGCAAAACGAATCATTGCTGGAAAACAGTATAAAAGCAGTATTTCATCACCAATTATTACCATTGCAACCATCGCAATTGCGCTGGGGGTAGCTATTATGTTAATTGCAGTCTCAATTACTTCAGGATTTCAGAATAAGGTGCGTGATAAAATGACAGGTTTTAAAGGACATATTCAAATTGTAAATTATGATAATAACAATTCAGATGTTTCTACAGTTCCGATTGATATTAACCAAGAGTTTTATCCAGAGTTCAAAAATATTGACGGTATAAAAAAAGTACAACCTTTTGCCAATGTAGGGGGAATTATAAGAACCCCAACTGATTTTGAAGGAGTTATTTTTAAAGGGGTTTCGGCCGATTACGACTTTACTTTTTTTAATGAGTGTTTGGTTGAAGGTCGCCTGCCAGATTTTACGCAAGATAGAAACCGAGAAATTCTAATTTCAGAATCCATAGCAAACCGATTGCATTTTAAACTAAATGATACCATTCAAACTTGGTTTGGAGCCGAAAATAGTAGTTTGAAATTTAAATCTAGAAAACCAATTATTGTGGGAATATACAATACAGGTTTTGAACAGTTTGATAAGATTATGTTGCTGGGAGATGTAAGAGAAGTACAAAGAATTAATCGTTGGAAAGATACTGAAGTAGGAGGTTTTGAAGTATTGATTGATGATTATGATAAGCTAAAAGAAAAAGGAGATGAAGTGTATACTAGCATTGGAGCAACTTTAAATAGTATTACGATTGTAAATAATTATCCCGCTATTTTTGAGTGGTTAAAACTCTTAGATAATAACGTGTGGTTTATTATTGGAATCATGGTACTAGTTGCTGGTATAAACATGGTAACAGCCTTGTTGGTTCTTATTTTAGAGCGTGTGCAAATGGTTGGAATTTTAAAAGCATTGGGAAGTGTAAATTGGAGTATCCGAAAAATATTTTTATACAATGCTTCTTACTTAATTTTAAAAGGATTGTTCTGGGGAAACCTTATTGGACTTAGCATTCTTTTAATTCAAAAATATACGAAGTTAATAAGTCTGGATCCTGAAACTTATTATGTGTCAACAATGCCAGTAGATATTAATTTCTTAGCAATTTTATTGTTGAATATAGGTACGTTGGCATTGTGTTTTTTAATGCTAATTGTTCCTTCGTATATCATCACAAAAATCCGCCCTTCAAAATCCATTCGATTTGCTTAGTTTTGCATAACATTAATTAGATATGAAGTACGCAAAAAATATATTAGAAACTATTGGTAACACACCTTTAGTTCAGTTAAACTCAGTAACAAAAGAAGTAGATGCTTTGGTATTGGCTAAAGTAGAAACGTTTAACCCAGGGAATTCTGTAAAAGACCGTATGGCACTGAAGATGATTGAAGATGCCGAAGCAGATGGTCGTTTAAAACCAGGAGGTACTATTATTGAAGGTACTTCAGGAAATACAGGGATGGGATTAGCATTAGCGGCCATTGTAAAAGGGTACAAGTGTATTTTTGTAATTTCAGATAAGCAGTCTAAAGAGAAAATGGATATTCTGCGCGCAGTAGGAGCAGAGGTAGTTGTTTGCCCTACGAATGTAGAACCAGATGATCCTCGTTCATACTATTCGGTATCTAAGCGTTTAGGGGAGGAAACTCCAAACTCTTGGTATGTGAATCAATACGACAATCCTTCAAATGCACAAGCGCATTACGAGCAAACAGGACCAGAAATTTGGGAACAAACCGACGGTAAAATCACACATTTTGTTGTTGGAGTAGGAACAGGTGGAACAGTTTCAGGTACAGCGAAGTTTTTAAAAGAAAAGAATCCCAATATTAAAATTTGGGGAGTAGATACGTACGGATCCGTCTTTAAAAAATACCATGAAACAGGTATTTTTGATGAAAATGAAATTTACCCATACATTACAGAAGGAATTGGGGAAGATATTTTACCAAAGAATGTAGACTTTTCTTTAATAGATGGATTCACTAAAGTCACTGATAAAGATGCGGCTATTTATACACGTAAAATAGCAAAAGAAGAGGGTATTTTTGTAGGGAATTCAGCTGGTTCAGCGATTAAAGGATTGTTACAGTTAAAAGATAAGTTTAAACCTGATGACGTAGTGGTAGTGTTATTTCACGATCATGGAAGCCGCTATGTAGGGAAAATGTTTAACGATGATTGGATGCGTGATAGAGGTTTCTTAGAAGAAGAAATTACGACAGCAGAAGATTTAATTAAAGATCATATAGATAAACCGTTGGTAACTGTTCAAACAGAAGAATTAGTATCGCATGCCATCGAAAGAATGCGTGCATTTAAAATATCACAAATTCCAGTAAGAGATACAAATGGGTTTGTAGGTTCTGTAGATGAATCTGCATTATTACATAGTTATTTAGAAGATAAAAACATAGCAGAAAAGCCTATTAAAGCTGTAATGGGTAAAGCGTACCCTACGGTTAAAAAATCAGCTTCTATTGATGAGGTATCGAAGTTAATTAATAAAGAGAACCAAGCTGTATTAGTTGATTTAGAAAACGGTAAACATCATATCATAACTAAATATGATATTATTAGAGCTATTTAAATAGCTTTATTATAAATACAAAAACAGGAAGCCCGCTCAATTGAGCGGGCTTCTTTGTTAATCAACTAATTCAAATAATTTACACAATGAAAACAATGTTACTTGCTTATGGTATTGTTGTTTCCAATATCTGTGCCAAAATTATAAATAAAAAGACGTACTTTTTTTAATTTTTAATTATTTGACATTTTTTTAACGTTAAACCGTTAAAAAGTTAAGAATATTTTAATTTAAGGTTAGCTAGCGTGTTTGTGTGCTTTGTATGAAGAACGTACTAAAGCACCACTTTCTACATACATAAAGCCCATTTCTAACCCTAATGTTTCGTATTTTTTGAATTGTTCAGGTGTTATGAATTCCTTAACAGGTAAGTGTTTTTTACTAGGTTGTAAGTATTGACCAATAGTAATAACATCCAATCCAACATTGCGTAAGTCTTTCATGGTTTGAATTACTTCGTCTTCCGTTTCTCCTAAACCAAGCATGATTCCAGATTTAGTACGCATTCCGTTGTCTTTTAAGTATTTTAAAACTCCCAAACTACGATCATATTTAGCTTGAATACGAACTTCACGTGTTAAACGACGAACAGTTTCCATATTGTGAGAAACGACCTCAGGAGCTACCTCAATAATACGGTCTAGTAATTTTTCGTCTCCTTGAAAATCAGGTATCAAAGTTTCTAAAGTCGTATTCGGATTCGCTCTACGGATAGCTTGCACAGTTTCAGACCAAATAATAGAACCTCCATCTTTTAAATCATCACGGTCAACAGAGGTAATTACTGCATGTTTAATATTCATTAATTTAATAGAACGAGCTACTTTTTCAGGTTCATCCCATTCTACAGTATCTGGACGTCCAGTTTTAACCCCACAAAACCCGCAAGAACGTGTACAGATATTCCCTAAAATCATAAAGGTAGCAGTACCTTCTCCCCAACATTCACCCATGTTAGGACAGCTTCCACTGGTACAAATAGTGTTTAGTTTATATTTATCAACAAGCCCTCTTAGTTCCGTATATTTTTTTCCTACAGGTAATTTTACACGTAACCATTTTGGTTTTTTCGTTCTTTCTGGTGTTGCTAAAGTTTCGTTTGCCATTCCATAAAAAATTGAACAGCAAATTTACGAAGAAAAGATTTATAAACTAAGTAAAAACCAAATACTAAATCCGAATAAAAAAACTATGCCGAAAAGGCTCAAAATACGCAAGCCTATATTGGGTCTGTATTTTTTAGGTGTGTGTTTACCAGTAATTAAAATATAGTTGAGAATAGCATAAAAAGGAGCCGTTAAAAAAGATAAAACGGTGGCTATTCGTACCAGAAATACCATATCACTTAAAAAATAATACAAAATAACAGAGGTTCCAAGTGTTAACAATACTAACCAAAACCAATACCCTAACCTTATTGTTCTCGGAAAAAGTAAAAACGACGATTTTTCCATAGCTCTTGGGGAAGCATCTAATGTGGTAATAGTAGTACTAAACATGGTTGTAAAAGCCGCCACTCCAATAAATACAGAAGAGAACTCTCCTAAGTTTTTTGTGTATAAATTGATTAGTTGAGAAGCAAAAATAGTTCCTTTACTAGAGAATGATTCTCCCGATTGATACATAACTAATGCACCTAGCATAACAAAACAAACTCCCAAAAACAAGGCTCCAATATATCCAACGTTAAAATCAAAAATAGCTTGCTTGGGTTTAATTTTTATAAAAGTAGTTTTGTCTTTTTCTACCGACCATAAAGAATGCCAAATAGAAATATCCAAGGGGGCAGGCATCCATCCTAAAAAGGCGATTAAAAAGGTAACCTGAGCTGTTCCGCTTGGAACTATTTGTTGAAAACTAAAGCCTTTATCCGTTTTAACTAATGCAATGTTAACAGCAACTATAGTGCTAATGGTTAAAATTGCAATAATGTATTTCATTAAGTTATCTAAGAACTTGTATTTACCAATACCTAATAAAACAATACTAATAAGCATAATGAGTACAGACCAGGCAACTAAATCAAGTGAAATGCCAAAAAGATTAGAGGCTAAACTGGCTGTAACAATAGTAACTGCTGCTTGAATGGTAAACATAGTGGCAAGATTTAAGATAAAGTAGCTGATTAAAACTCCTTTACCTAGTCTTTTATAACCATCGAGAAGAGTCTCTCCAGTTGCCGTAGCATATCGAGGACCAAATTGAAAAAATGGGTATTTGATAATGTGCACTAGGAGTAAAGCCCATAACAATCCAAAGCCAAAATCGGCACCAGCTCTAGTTGATTGTACCAAATGAGAAACACCAATGGCAGCACCAGCAAACAATATTCCAGGACCAAGTAAATTTAAGAGGGGTTTTTTCATGAAAAAGAGAGCTTAAAAGTTTAAATAGTCACTATCTTTTAACTTTTTAAAGAAAGTTTCTAGATGTTTTTTTTCTTCTCTTTTTGGTTGAAATTCTTTTTTATGTAAATATTTTCCTGTTACGTTAAACTGTAAAATCATAAAGTTTTGATTTTTATGGTTTTGCAATTTATGATTTCTTTATTATTTCAGCTAATAATTTTTTGGCACGTAGTAGTTTTACTTTTACATTGTTCATCGGTTCCCCAATTTGCTCAGAAATTTCTCTATAACTTAATTCTTGGAAGTAACGAAGATTGATGACATCTTGATACTTTGGTTTTAATTTTTTAATGTCCTTTAGAAGCTTTGCTAAGTTTTGTTCGGTAATAATCTTATCTTCAGGAGAAGGAGCATCATCAACAACAGCGTACACTTCTTTTTCTTGCTCTTCGGTTGTTTGCATATATATGGTAGATTGTTTCTTTCGAAGAAAATCGATGTATACGTTTTTAGAAATTGTAATCAACCAAGTTTTAAATTGATAGCTTTCATCAAAAGTTTCAATTCTATCAAAAGCTTTGGAAAAAGTTTGAATAGTAATATCTTCAGCATCGTTATCGTTTTTGGTTTTTTTAAGCTGAAAAGCGTACACGGTTCCCCAAAAAGTATCTAACAAATAATTAAAAGATATTTGATTTCCTTTTTTTGCTTGTTGAATATGGAGGAGTACTTTTTCTTGATTTATGTCCAATGCTTAGGTTTCGAGATTTGATTTGATATAAAGATACTAATTTGTAGCAATACTAAACAAATATCAAGGAATGGGAGTAATAAAACAATATTTTTTTCATGGAGTTTTGATGCTGACCTTCCAAGAACGATGTATTGAATAAGATAAAAACTAATTATAAAAGGCAAGGCTAATCTCCAGTTAACAACAGTTACATAACCTACTAAAAGATAAAAAAGAAGCTTGGTAAGGTAGAAAAACCAAAGAAAAAAACGATGGTTGAATTTATATAAAGAAAAAAGAATGGATGCTTTTTTTTCTAAAGAAAACCACTTTTTAAAAGAAAGAAGTTCTGTTGAAACAACGAAGCTATCTAGGGTATTTACATAAGTAGTGTTTGTATTTGTCGAAGCATCTTTTAAAAACAAATCCGCTTCCCCCATAAAAAGATTTATGTGATTGATATATCCATTCACTTTAAAAAACTCACTTTTAGTATAGGCAAGGTTATGATTTGTAGCCCTGTAAGGACTCTGAAATTTAACAAAAGAAAGAGATTGTACAGTTTTAAGTAAGTGGTCAAAACGAATGAGAAGATTGCCCAATGAATTTTTCTTATACCTTAGTTTTTGAAGACCAATAACAATGGTTTTTTCTTGTGAAAAATTACGAGCTATTTCATGAATCCAGTTTTTAGAGAAAGCTTTACTACTAATTTCAGTGAATAATAAATGATTGTAAGTGGCTGCTTTCACACCCAAAGTCAAGGCATATTTTTTATTTCCCCAAAAAGCTTCTGTGTTTTTTACATTTACAAGCTTGATATTTGGAAGTTCTCTCTGTAGCTCTTCTATTATGTTGAGAGAATTATCAGAGGAAGCATTGTTTACTAAAACAATTTCGAAACAAGAATATTTTTGTTCGGCTAAGTCTTGAATATAATTAGCTAAAATGTCGACATTGTTTTTTATATAAACAATTACTGACACAGGGATATTTACTTCCGTGTTTCCTAGTTTTTTTCTTGTATTAATAAAAGAAAAAAAGAACAAATAATACATTACTTGTACAACCGTAACTACTACAAAAGTGTAGAACAGGATGGTAAATATCATAAAGAGAGTAAAAGGTTAGTTGGGTAGTGTTTGCCTAATTATGTTGAGGCTCACTACAGGTATCGAACTGGTCTGGAGTTTTACCACAAAATCCACAAGCTTCACCGCTTTCGTTTAACATTGGGTTTTGACTAGCACAGGTACCAGCAAACTCTCCGTCTTTTTTTGCCCAAATTTTAATGGCAATTCCAGCAAATGCTAATGCTAATAATCCTATGGTAACAAAAATTAATTTCATGATGTATTGTTTTGTATTGCAAAGATACAAACTTCCTGTTTTTCTATATAAAATAAAGAGAGATTTATAAGATTGTGACTTTTATGTGTTTGAGGGTCTTAATAATGTAATCAATTAATTAAAAAAAATATGGATATTAAAAAATATTTTGCTGAATTCTTCGGAACATTTTGGTTAGTCTTTGGTGGTTGTGGTAGTGCCATTTTTGCCGCTGGTTTTCCTGAATTAGGAATTGGTTTTGCAGGAGTAGCTTTAGCATTTGGTTTAACAGTATTAACAATGGCCTATGCTGTAGGACATATTTCTGGAGGTCATTTCAATCCTGCGGTTACTATTGGTTTATGGGTTGGAGGAAATCATACTGCTAAAGAAGTAGTGCCGTATATTATATCGCAGTTAATTGGGGCTGTGTTAGCAGCTAGTTTTTTATACTTAATAGTATCAGACAATGATAGTTTTGAATCACTAGGAGGCTTTGCTGCAAACGGTTATGGAGAGTTATCTCCAGGAGGATATAACATTGGAGCGGCCTTCTTAGCAGAGTTTTTATTAACTATGTTTTTCTTGCTAATTATTTTAGGAAGTATTCATAAAAATGCTCCGAAAGGTTTTGCTCCAATAGCAATTGGTTTAGGGTTAACTTTAATTCATTTAATTAGTATTCCTATAACGAATACATCTGTAAATCCAGCTCGTTCTATGAGTCAAGCATTGTTTGCAGGAGGAGATTACTTATCGCAGGTATGGTTGTTTTGGGTAGCACCAATTGTTGGAGCAATTGTGGGAGGTTTACTTTATAAGACCCTGTTTGATAAAGAGTAACAAAAGAGGTAGAAATAAAAAAGGAGTGTATTAATACACTCCTTTTTTATTTAATAATATTGACTTCTATTTCTAGATCAATATCAAATGTGTTTTTAATAGTATACTGAATTTTTTGTGCTAACTCGTAAATTTCATTTCCTTTAGCACTTCCATAATTCACTAAAACTAAAGCTTGTTTTTCATGCACTCCATAGGCACCAAAACGCTTTCCTTTAAATCCGCTTTGTTCAATTAACCAACCTGCAGGTACTTTAATTTCAGCATCAGAAATAACATAACTAGGAATATTAGGATATTTTTTCTGAAGTTTTTCAAAATGTTCTCTGGAAATTACTGGATTTTTAAAGAAACTTCCGCTATTACCAATTTTTTTAGGATCTGGTAATTTGGACTGACGAATAGCAATAACAACATTAGAAATATCTTTAATAGTAGGATTTGTAATTCCTTTTAAAGTTAATTCAGACGCTATTGCTCCGTAAGAAGTGTTAAGTTTATGGTTGTTTTTAGTTAATTGAAAACTAACTGAAGTTAACACGTACTTGCCCTTGGCTTTATTTTTAAAAATAGAATTTCGGTATCCAAACTGACATTCTTCCGCAGCTAGAGAAACCAATTTTCCTGTTTCAATTTCAACCGCTTCTACTTTTGTTATGGTGTCTTTTACTTCAACCCCGTAAGCTCCAATGTTTTGGATAGGACAAGTACCAACATTTCCAGGAATTAAAGATAAGTTTTCCAATCCGCCATAGTTTTGAGAAACGCACCATAAAACAAACTCATGCCAATTTTCGCCAGCATTTACAGTTAGGTGAATGCTGTCTTGATTTTCTCTATCGATAGAAATTCCTTTGATATCAATATGTACAACTAGGATTTCAATATCTTTGGTAAGTAACATGTTGCTACCACCGGAAATTAAAAAGATATTTTTTTCTTCTTTTAAGAGTTGTTGTAATTGGTATACAGAAGTAATAGAAACAAAACGTTTGGCATTTACATCAATGCCAAACGTGTTGTATTCTTTTAAAGATATGTTTTCTTGAATATTCAAATTAACTATTATAGTTTTCTAGGGCGATTTTTAATATTTCAACAGAACGCTTTAAATCAGTTTTGTTTAAAACATAGGCAATACGCACCTGGTTTTTTCCTTCCCCTTCAGTAGAATAGAATCCACTTGCAGGAGCTACCATTACGGTTTCGTTGTTATCACTAAATTTTTCTAAAATCCACTGAGCAAAATCGTCACTGTCCTTTACTGGTAATTCAGCAACACAGTAAAAAGCCCCTTTTGGGTTGGCAACTTTTACTCCTTCAATTTTTTGTAACTCAGAAATTAAGGTATTTCTACGATCTTCATACTCTTCAATAACTTCATCAAAATAACTTTGAGGAGTGTCTAAAGCAGCTTCACTGGCAATTAAAGCATAGGTTGGCGGACTTAAACGTGCTTGTGCAAATTTAATAGCTGTTCCAATAAAGGCTTCGTTTTTAGAAACAATACAACCAATTCTTGCACCACACATACTATAACGCTTCGATACAGAATCAATCATAATAGCATTTTGCTCAAGTCCTTCTAAAGCCATGACTGAATTGTGCTTTTCACCATCGTAGGTAAATTCACGGTATACTTCATCAGCAATTAAAAATAAATCGTGTTTTAATACAATTTGTTTTAGCTTTTCAATTTCTTCTTTACTGTATAAATATCCAGTTGGATTCCCTGGATTACAGATTAAAATAGCTTTAGTTTTTGAAGTAATTAACTTTTCAAAATCTTCAATTGCAGGTAAGGCAAAATTGTCTTCAATTTTAGAAATAACAGGCACTACTTTAACACCCGAAGCAGTAGAAAAACCGTTATAGTTAGCATAAAAAGGTTCTGGAATAATAATTTCATCTCCTGGATCGGTAATACTACCAATAGTAAATAACAAAGCTTCTGATCCGCCAGTAGTCGCAATAATATTATTAGCAGTTACATGAATATCATTTTTAGCATAATAATTAGCTAGTTTGGTTCTGTATTCTTCTGAACCTTCAGATCTAGCATACGATAACACTTCAATAGCATTATTTTTTACAGCATCTAAAGCAACTTGTGGTGTTTTAATATCTGGTTGACCAATGTTTAAATGGTACACTTTTGTCCCCTTTTTTTTAGCTGCCTCAGCAAAAGGAACCAATTTGCGAATTGGTGATTGAGGCATAGCATTTCCTTTACTAGAAATTGATGGCATTTTAATATAAATTAGTTGTTTGAAAAGCAAAATTGCGAAATATATTTGAGAGTATTGGAATGTTTGTTGGAAAAAAAACGGTTAAAAAAATCATAAAAACCAGAATTTCTAAAATGAAGATTGTATCTTTAAGTATATAACCATTAAATAAGTTCTTTTGAATAGATTAGTACGATACTTTTTAACGCTTTTTTTTAGCGTGTCTGCCTTTGCTCAACAAAATTTTCAGTTTTTAGGCAAGGAAACTGATAAACAATCCTTAAGATTTCAATTAATAAATAATTTAGTAGTCATTCCCTTAGAAATTAATGGACATCAGTTATCATTTATCTTAGATACGGGGGTAAATAAAACAATCTTATTCAATTTAACCTCAAAAGATAGTGTTGGTTTAAATAATGTAAAGAAAGTGTTTATAAGAGGTTTAGGTAGTGGAGAACCAGTTGAAGCCCTGTTTTCTAGAGGAAATAATTTTAGAATTAAAAACATTACGAGTTCTAACCAAGGCTTATATGTTATTTTAAAAGATGCTTTTGATATTTCTGCTAAAATGGGGACCACTATTCACGGAATTATTGGGTACGATTTGTTAAAAGATGTTATAGTTAAGATTAACTATGTAAATAAACGAATTGACTTTTACAATCCTAAAACATTTAAGTTCAATGCATGTAGTAAGTGTGAAAGTTTCCCGTTACAATTTTTTAGAAACAAACCCTATATAAATGTAACAGCGCAGGTGGATACGGTAACAAACACTATGTTGCCAGTTAAATTGTTAATAGATACAGGAGGGAGTGATGCTGCATGGTTGTTTGAAGGAACCAAAAAAGAATTAAAAACACCTAAGAAATTTTTCAAAGACATAATTGGAGAAGGTTTTAGTGGAACTATTTATGGGAATCGAAGTAGAATTCCTAAAATAGCCATAGGAAAGTTTAATATAAGTGAACCAACGGTCTCTTTTTTAGATTCGTCGTCTACATTTAATGCTAGGCAGTTTAAAGAAAGAAATGGGAGTATTGGTGGAGAGATTTTAAAGCGCTTTAAGGTATGGATTGATTACCCTAATAAAAGAGTTATACTCAAAAAAAATGCCTCATTAAATAAGGGCTTTTATTACAATATGAGTGGTTTACACATTGTATATGATGGACAAGAATTAATTAAAGAAAAAGCTTTGGAAAAATTTGTAGATAGTTACAATTCAAACAATCAAACATCTAAAAACAATGTAATTTCTTTAATAAGTACTTATTTTTATCGTTTTAAGCCTAAGTACAAAATAGATAAAATAGTAGAGAATTCACCTGCGTTTACATCGGGACTTCAAGTAGGAGATGTAATCAAGAAAATTAATGGAAAAGCTGCCCATGAATATCACTTAAACGAAATTATGGACATGTTTCACACAAAGCCAGGAAAGAAAATAAGAATGGAGGTAGAAAGAGTAGGCGTAAAACTTAAGTTTGTGTTTAAGCTTGAACAACGTATATAAAAAAAGCACAACATCTGTTGTGCTTTTTTTATATGGAGTAGTTTTTTAACTATCGCTTACTGTACTTTTCTCTTTGGCAGGAGTAGCATCTTTTACGATAAATCCTTTAATCTTAACTCTTTTTCTTTTGTTTTTAGCATTTGAAATAACAGTTAACGTTTTAGAGAAACCACCTAATCTTTTTGTATCGTAAGAAACTTCAATTTGCCCTTTTTTTCCAGGCATAATTGGTTCCTCTGGCTTAGTAGGGACTGTACACCCACAAGGAGATACAATATCCTTAATAATGATAGGAGCATCACCTATGTTTGTGAATTCAAATACGCGTTTTCCTTCAGACCCATAAGCTATTTTCCCATAGTCAATAGTTTCAGTTTCAAATTTAAATTCTTGAGCGCTTACTGTTAAGGTAATAAAGCAAACAGCGATAAATGATAAAATTGTTTTCATAATGTAAAAAATTAATTTTTTAGGGTATTAACCGCTACAAATTTAGTATTATTTCTTTAAGTTCTAAAAAAACAACCTCTAATTTTCTGTACCTCATAGATAGTTGTATTTTTGCTAATCGAATTTCAAAAACAATGCCAAAGGTTAAAAAGTGTTAAATTATTAACCATAAAGATACACATAACATATGAATATTCCATCAAAATATAATTCTAAAGAAGTAGAAGGAAAATGGTACGATTACTGGATGAAACACAATTATTTTCGTTCAGAAGTAGACGAACGCGAACCCTATACAATTGTTATACCTCCACCAAATGTCACAGGTGTGTTACATATGGGACATATGTTAAATAATACCATTCAAGATGTATTAATTCGCAGAGCTCGATTGCAAGGAAAGAATGCGTGTTGGGTTCCGGGTACCGATCATGCCTCAATTGCTACAGAAGCAAAAGTGGTCGCAAAATTAAAAGAGCAAGGGATTGATAAAAACGATTTAACTCGTGAAGAATTTTTAGCACATGCCTGGGAGTGGAAAAATGAGTATGGAGGAATCATTTTAGATCAATTAAAGAAATTAGGAGCCTCTTGTGATTGGGAGCGTACTGCATTTACAATGGATCCTGCGTTGTCAGAATCGGTAATCAAAGTATTTGTGGATCTATATAATAAAGGATTAATTTACCGTGGATATCGTATGGTGAACTGGGATCCCGAAGCAAAGACAACGCTTTCTGATGAAGAGGTGATTTATGAAGAACGCCAAGGTAATTTGTATTATTTACAGTATGCTATAGTAGGTTCTGATGAAAAAGTAACCATAGCAACTACACGTCCTGAAACCATTTTAGGAGATACAGCTATTTGTATCAATCCAAACGATGAGCGTTTTGCACATTTAAAAGGGAAAAAAGCTATTGTTCCTCTTTGTAATAGAGAAATTCCAATTATCGAAGATGAATATGTTGATGTTGAATTTGGTACAGGGTGTTTAAAAGTAACTCCTGCACACGATGAAAATGATAAAACTTTAGGAGACAAGCACAACTTAGAGGTAATTGATATTTTTAATGAAGATGCTACCCTAAATTCTTTTGGATTGCATTATGAAGGTAAAGATCGTTTTGTAGTTCGTAAGGAAATATCTAAAGAACTAGAAGAAAAAGGATTTTTAGTGAAAACTGAAGTACACGTAAATAAAGTAGGAACTTCAGAAAGAACCAAAGCAGTAATTGAACCAAGATTATCAGATCAATGGTTCTTGAAAATGGAAGAGTTGGTAAAGCCAGCTATTGAAGCTGTATTAGGAGAAGATAGAGAGGTGAAGTTATTCCCTAAAAAGTTTGAAAATACGTACCGTCACTGGATGGAAAATATCCGAGATTGGAATATATCACGTCAGTTATGGTGGGGACAACAAATTCCAGCATTTTATTATGGCGATGGGAAAGAAGATTTTGTAGTTGCTGAAACTATAGAAGAAGCAGTAAAATTAACTCAAGAAAAAACAGGGAACTCTTCATTATCTGCGTCAGACTTACAACAAGATCCTGATGCGTTAGACACGTGGTTTTCTTCTTGGTTATGGCCCATGAGTGTTTTTGATGGAATTCGTAATCCTGAAAATGAAGAAATCAAATACTACTATCCAACCAATGATTTGGTAACTGGACCAGATATTTTATTTTTCTGGGTAGCTCGTATGATTATTGCTGGATATGAGTACAAAGATAAACGTCCGTTTGAAAACGTATATTTAACAGGATTGGTACGTGATAAGCAACGTAGAAAAATGAGTAAATCTCTAGGAAATTCACCAGACGCCTTAAAATTAATTGAAGATTTTGGTGCAGATGGGGTTCGTGTAGGGTTGTTACTAAGTGCTGCAGCAGGAAATGATTTATTGTTTGATGAAGATTTATGCCAACAAGGAAAAGGATTTGCTAATAAAATTTGGAATACTTTTCGTTTAATTAAAGGTTGGGAAATAGATGAAAGTTTAGCGCAACCAGAAACAGCTAAAATAGGATTAGCTTGGTATGAAGCGAAGTTTAATAAAGTATTATTAGAAATAGAAGACCACTTTAGTAAGTACCGTTTATCAGATGCGTTAATGGCTATTTATAAATTAATTACCGATGATTTTTCATCATGGTTATTAGAAATTGTAAAGCCAGGATACCAACAACCAATCGACGCAAAAACATATAAAGCTGTAATAGAAGTATTAGAAAATAACTTAAAAGTATTACACCCATTTATGCCTTTCTTAACAGAGGAAATTTGGCAGCACATTACAGAAAGAACTCCTGAAGATGCATTGATTATAGCTAAATATCCAACAGTAGGAGAAACAAATGAAGAATTGATAACGAATTTTGAGTTTGCTACAGGGGTTGTTTCTGGAATTAGAACAATTAGAAAAAACAAAAATATTTCGTTTAAAGATGCAATTGAATTATCTATTGTAAATAACGAAAACGTTACAAAAGCGTTTGATGCAGTAATTCAGAAGTTAACCAACGCTTCAGCAATTAACTATGTTACCGATAAGGTAGAAGGAGCAGCATCTTTCCGTGTAAAATCAAATGAATATTTTGTGCCAATTTCATTAGATACGATTGATGTAGCAGCAGAAATTACAAAGTTAAATGCAGAGTTAAAAAGAGCAGAAGGCTTTTTAACTGGAATTCAAAAGAAATTGTCTAACGAGCGATTTGTAAGCAATGCACCAGAGCAAGTTATTGCTTTAGAACGTAAAAAAGAATCAGATACCTTGGCAAAAATCGAAACGATTAAAGCTAGTTTGTCTTCGTTACAATAAGTAAATAAAATTGAATAATAAAAAAACCGCTGTATGATTACAGCGGTTTTTTATTGGTAATTAGTTGAGAAATAGGAAACATAAGCTTAATAATTACTTAAAAAAAGAACATTTACATTTGTTTTAATTTAAAAACATTTGTAAGGTGAAATATGCCAATCATTATATTCTTTTAATTATTTCAGCAGTTGTTTTTACAGCTGGCATCTCTAGTACAGATATCTATTTTTTAGATGAAGCAAAAAATGCAGTATGTGCGAGAGAAATGATGGAGAATAGCGAGTATGTGGTGCCTACGTATAATGGGATTTTACGTACAGATAAGCCTCCACTGCATTATTATTTTATGATATTGGCGTATAAAATTTTTGGAGTAACCCCATTTGCAGCAAGGTTTTTTTCAGCAATAATGGGGGTGTTAACCGTTTTGTGTGTGTATTTTTTTTCTAAAAAACACCTGGGGAATATAAAAGCGTTTTACGCGAGTTTACTTTTAATAGCTTCTCTACATTTTAATATTCAAATGCATTGGAGCGTGCCTGATCCGTATTTCATTTTCTTTATCACATTAGCTGGATGTAGTTTTTATGAGTTTTATAAAACCAATAAGAAAATATGGTGGTGGATTCTTTACCTTTCGTTGGGATGCTCTTTTTTGTCAAAAGGCCCCGTAGGAATGGTTTTAATGAGTTTATCGGTTTTTGTATTTCTATTAATAAAAAAGGAGTTTACATGGAAAGTAATTAAGAGTATAAATCCGTTTGTAGGAATCCCCTTGGCATTAGCAGTCGCTTTTCCTTGGTTTTATGCAGTTCATAAGGCAACTGATGGGAAGTTTACAGAAGGCTTCTTTTTAAAGCATAATATAGACAGGTTTAGTAATGAAATGGAAGGGCATGGAGGAGTCTTCTTACTAACAATTGCTTTTGTTGTTTTAGGACTAATCCCTTGGTTTTTCTTTTTTGGAAATTACAAATTAGTCAAAAAGATGATTAAAGAAAATAGCTTTTATTTGTTTAGTTTTTGTGTTTCGGCTAGCATCGTTTTCTTTTTTATGATTTCAGGAACCAAACTACCCAATTATACAGTACCAGCTTATCCGTGGCTGTTTGTGTTACTATCTGGAATACTATTGAATGTTGAAAAGAAAAAACCGTATGTAATAGCTATAGTAGTTTTATCTGTTGTTTTACCAATTGGAGTTATAATTGGAATAAAACAAGATAAAGTTATTCATGATTTGTATGTATTAGGATTTAGCTTTTTTATTGTAAGCATTGGGGCAAT
Organism: Tenacibaculum sp. FZY0031; assembly: GCF_036350695.1. Lineage (NCBI taxonomy): Bacteria > Pseudomonadati > Bacteroidota > Flavobacteriia > Flavobacteriales > Flavobacteriaceae > Tenacibaculum > Tenacibaculum sp. FZY0031. Next base: position 90,967 of record NZ_JAZDVY010000010.1, on the reverse strand, counting down.
AGTAGCTTTTTTTTACAGAGACACCCAATATAGATGGATAAATATTTTAAATGGTAGTTGGTTAATTATGGCTCTGGTGTTTTTTTACATTGTTTTTCCTATAGTAGATAAACAAAACCCAGTACAAAAAACAATTTCTTTTTTTGATAAAAATGAGGCGATAGCTGGTTACAAAATCGTAAACTCTGCATTTATTTTCAAGCTAGAAAAAGAAATACCAGTATACAGAAGTTTAGAAGAATTACAAAATTTTATAGAGAAACATCCAGAAGGAGGGAAAATTATTACACGTGCAGGCAAAGAAAACGAGTTACAATTAGAAAGCATAGGGTTAAAAGAGGTCGCCAGAGAAAAAGATTTGTTTGAGAATCCTACGACATTAATTTTAGGGTTTTAGGCTTTTTTTATTAGCAAAACACTAACAGCGGTTAGGAACCCTAAAAATGCTCCAAATGAAATATCTATTAAAAAGTGCTGTAAAAGATATACCCTTGATAGTCCTGCAAAACAAGCTAAAACAAACAAAAATAATTGCCCGTACTTGTGTAACTTAAAAAAGAAAATAAAAAAGAAAGCTAAGGAAAAAGCTGTTAAAGTATGCCCTGAAGGAAAGCTGTTTAAACTGTGAATATTAATACCAGATACTTTATGTAAAAGCTCAAAAGTATTTGTGTCAAAATATGCTTTGGGTCTGGCCATTCCTTTAAAAATTACTTTTTTCAATACCCAAGAAATTCCTGTTTGTATTAGTAATAAATAAATTAAATACGTGAGATTTTTTCGTTTTAAAAAGAAAATTAAAATAGCCAAAGGAATATAAATTATAGCATCCCCTAAATAGGTAATGTATTTAAAAAAAATATCTAAAAAATTAGTATGGTGTTTGTTTAGAATAATTAATAATTCTCCTTTAGGGATGGTAATAGAAAAATATAAAGCTAAAAATAGAACAGCTATAGATGTGAGTATAATTATATTACTTTTGAGAAAAAACCAAATTAAGTTAACATGATTGTCGTGTTCAACTTTTTGAGGGAGGTAAATAACATCTTTGTAACTTAGCATTGTTATGTCTTTATAAATTCACAGTAGTGAAATTAAAAAGCCTATTTTGCCAAAATGTTAAGAGTTTTTTTTATTTGCTTTACTAAAAAGTAAAAAATGTTATGTTATTATTATCTAGGTTTTTAACTTGAAAGCTTAGGTATGATAAAAAATCCGCTGGACTTTTTATCATACCTAATTAAAAGTGTTTAGTTTTTGTCAACCACATCACCTGAACCTAGAGAGTTGCTATCTATTTGAGAGGGGTTTCCTTTATAATAAATGCTTCCAGAGCCTACAACAGTAGCTTTAATTTTGTTACTAACAGTAGTCAATATATCACCAGAGCCAGCAATACTAGCTTTTAAAGAACTTGTTTTTAAATCGTAACCTTTTATATTACCAGAACCTCCAATAGCACATTTTAAATAGTCAGTTTTTCCTTTTAATTTAATATTCCCTGATCCTCCTATAGATGCTTTAATAGTATTTGCTTCAACACTAGCAACAATATTTCCTGATCCTCCTAAAGCAAAAGAAACTTCGTCAGCTTTGATACGTTTTTTTGCAATTACATTTCCTGATCCCCCTAAAGCAACCGATTCAATATCTTCAAAAGGAACGGTAACGGTTAATTTTTTGGTGGTATGAATGTTGGTGTTTTCTTTAAAATTAATATTCAACTTTCCATTTTTCACTTCTGTTTCAATATATTTTAAAATATTCTCTTCACCTTCTATGCTAAGTTTACCTACTGTCCCCTCAGTTAAATAAACATCAAAGGAACCTCCAACGTTCACTTTATCAAAAGAATTAATTTTTCTAGTTTCTGTGATAACATTTCCGTTACCTTTAATTTTTTTAGCGCCCCACCAACTTTGAGAATTAACAGTAATTGATAAGAGAATTAAAACGATGGTAGTAAATTGTTTTTTCATTTTTAGTTATATTTAGCGTTAATATGATGTCGTTTAGTTTTAAAACTTTTAGTATAGCCTATATAGTAGCAAGTATTTTATCATTGTTTTTTATTGATGTTGATAAACCTATTACAGAGCTAATTTTTAAAATTTTTTCACTACAGTTTTTGTCTTTTTTATACTTGAGTTCTTCTCAAAAAATAAATTATTGGTATTTACTAATACTAATGAGCTCTGTTGTATCGGATGCTCTTTTGATTTTTGAGGATGACTTTATAAAAGGAGGTGTCTTTTTTTTATTGTTAAATAGAGTTTTATATTTAATCATAGCTAGAAAAGCGATGCATAAAACAAAACTCAAAACGTTGCTAGCCTACCTTATACCAGGCTTAATACTTTTTTTAATCATTTCGTATTTGTTAAGACCTTATTTAAAAGAACTTTCGTATTCAATTTTTATAATATGTTTTTTAAATGCCACTATAGTTGGAATAACTTTTTTTAATTTTTTAAATAAAATGAGTAAAGAGAATTTGTTTTTCTTCTTAGGGATCTTTCTCATTATTACAGCCGATTTTTTAATAGTGTATAATAAATATGTTGATTACAAACTTTACTATGTTATTGCCTATACGATAGTGTACTACATTGCTCGTTATTTAATTTGTGTTTCAATGATTAAGAAAAAAAGCGGTTTTAATCATTTAATTTTAAAGAAACGCCTCCGTATCTAGATTTGATACTGATACTAGAATTAGAATTGTTAGTTCCAAAAGTTCCTTCGTAATACTTTTTAGATGACTTATTACTGCTTTTAAACATTGTTACATGGTTATCAGGATAGTCAAACCCAGCATAGCCTAAATCAACAGTAAAACTAAAGTTGTTATCACTATTAGTACCAAGCTTAATTCCAGCATAACTTCCATCGATAACAATACTTTCAAAACCTTTTTCAATATTTCTAACTCTTACCCCGCCATAATCGGTATCAATTTTTAAATTTTTTCTAAGAGTTCCTATTTTTATACTAGCGTAATCAGAGTTACCATTAATGTTTGAGGCATCATTTATAGAAATACTTCCGTAATCACTATTAAAATCAACATTGGTTGCAGTCCCAATTTTCATGGTAGAATAATTGGCATTTACTTTTAAGCTCTCTGATTTTACAACGGTTAACTTAGAGTAGTCAACACTTAAGTTTCCCGATTTCATAAAGTTAATTTCAGAAACACCACAATAATCTAAATTAATGTTGTTAGTTTCATTTAAGAGTTGATCTATTTGTAGTTTACCATAATCACAATTAATGTTAGATTTCCCTTCTAGTTTATCTAGTTCAATATTCCCGTACTTATTATTTAAATCAGCATTATTGGTAATGGGCATCTTTACAAAATAATTAATCTTATAGTTTGTGTTATTGTTGCCCCACCAAGACCAACTAGATTTTGTTTTCTCAATAATGGTTCTGGCTTCTACCAAACTAGGAGTCGCTTCAAATTGAACATCTATAGCTTTTAATTTACGTTCAACATTAGATAAGTCACTGCCTTTAACAGTTATTTTGACGTCAATTTCTATGGTGTTTTTGTCCCAAGTCACAACATTTACATTGCCGTATTTATTACTAATGTATAGGGTTGCATTTTTATGAACAGAAAAAGTTTTACGAATGCTCTTACTTTTTTCGTGTTTTTTATCATTAGCTACTAAAAGTGTAGGAATGAAAAGGAATAGGAAAAGTAGTTTATATAATTTCATCTTCTAATATTTCTAATTTTGCGGGGTTTTGTTGTAATTCTAATCGTAAAAGAAGTTTTTCTAATACATCTAATCGTTGTTGATAATTTTGTATCATTTCTCTGATAATTTGATGTTTATTTTCTCTTTTAGATAGTTCTTTTTCGAGCGTTTGGTACTGATCTTCCAATTCTTCAATTTGATTTAAAGAATCTTCTATAAGTATTTCAGTTTCTAAACTTCTATATTGTTCAACTTCTTTTAACTCTTGATTTATGGTTGTAACAAAAAAGTTTTGAGCTTCTGCCATCTTGGGCGAAATATCGGCTAAGTCGTAGGTGTTTTTTTGTTGGTAACTACCAAGATAAAACCCTATAACTAGTACTACTGACGCTGCTATACTCATCCAAAAATAAGATGGTTTTTTAGCTCGTTTTGACGATTCTAGTTTTCGTTGAAAGCGATTTAAATGCCCTTGATGAGGTTCAAAAACATCAAAATCATTTTCCTGAAAAAACAGATGTAGTTTATCCTCCATATACTTGTGTTTTATGTGTATTACTTACGAATACTTGTTTTAACTTCTTTTTTGCTCTAGATATTGTTGTTCGTACATTTTCATTAGTGTAATTTAAGATTTGAGCGATTTCTTCATAATCATAACCTTCAATTAGATGTAAGGTCAATACAATTCTGTAATTGTCCTTTAATTGTTGTAAACAGTTTATAACTCTTTTAACTTCCAAAGAACTATAATCTATTTCAATATCTTCAATTTCATAATCAGGTACCAAATCCATTCGTACTTCATCATATCGAGTATTTTTTTTTAACTGGGTTAAACTTTTATTAATAACTATTCTTTTTAACCAAGCACCAAAAGTAACTTCACCTTTAAAAGTATCTAATTTTGTAAAAGCAGTTAAAAATGCTTCTTGAATTAAATCTTCTGCCTCGAACGCATCTTTTAAAATACGATACGATGTATTGTACATAGCTTTGTAATAGCTTTGATACACCTGCATTTGTGCAGTATTATCGCTCTTTTTACAGCGTTCGATTAGTTGGTTGATATGTGTTTGTTGCGACTCCAATGAAATCATTCTATACTAGAGACAATTTAACTTTTAAATTGTGACAGTTGGCAAGCATAAAAATAAAAAAATAAAAAATGTTTTTTAAAATTTAATAGTTAGTTTTAGGTATTTTACTGATAATTAATTGATTGCGATTTTTGTTTTTTGCAGAAATAGAGCAGGCCGTGATGGGTAAAAAAAATGAATCAAAATATGTATATTTGACACAATGGTTAACAGTGTTAAAATTATTGAGTGTCCAAGGGATGCAATGCAAGGAATTAAAAGCCATTTTATTGCCACGGAGGCAAAGGCTAAATACATCAATTCGCTGTTAAAAGTAGGATTTGATACGATTGATTTTGGAAGCTTTGTGTCGCCAAAGGCCATTCCACAGATGAGAGATACAGCTGAAGTTTTATCGAAGTTGGATTTATCTACCACTAAAAGTAAACTTTTAGCAATTGTAGCAAATGTACGAGGAGCAAATGATGCGTCTCAGTTTGAAGAGATAGATTATTTAGGCTATCCTTTTTCGATATCCGAAAATTTTCAAATGCGTAATACGCACAAAACGATAGATCAGTCTATAGATACTTTAAAAGAAGTATTAGCCATTGCAAATAGAACGAATAAAGAAGTCGTAGCTTATTTATCAATGGGGTTTGGAAATCCGTATGGAGACCCTTGGAATGTTGAAATAGTAGGAGAATGGACGGAGAAACTTTCGTCGTTTGGGGTTAAAATCTTATCTTTGTCAGACACAATTGGGAGCTCAACACCTGAAGATATAGACTACCTATTTTCAAACTTAATACCTAGTTATCCCCAAATTGAATTCGGAGCTCATTTACATACAACACCCGCCAAGTGGCATGAAAAAGTAGATAGTGCTTTTAAAGCAGGTTGTCGACGTTTTGATGGAGCAATAAAAGGGTATGGAGGGTGTCCGATGGCAAAAGATGAGTTAACAGGTAATATGCCAACTGAAAAGTTACTGTCTTATTTTACAGCAAACAAAGTAGCAACCAATATTAAACCGATGAGTTTTGAAAGTGCTTATAATAAGGCACTAGAAGTTTTTTAAAGTAATGAAATTAACTATTGTTTTTCTTTTTATCTTTTTTTCTGCCTTTTCTCAATCTGTAGATAGTGAAAGAATAGGAGTGTGGGATGTGAGTGGAAGTAAAATAATTAAAAATCAGTCTGTAAGTGATGATTTGGCAGCTTATTATTGGAGTGAGTTCAATAGAATCTTTCCAAAAGAACTGACTCAGCAATATATAAAACGTATTGTTTTGATGACGGATGGCGTAGATGAAAAAACAGGAGCCTTAGTTGCACTGAGTTCAAAAAACGACAAATGGCAATTAGAAATAGACATAAGAGATGTTAATTTTGAAACGAAAGATAAAAGAAGGTTGCATGAATCTGTATATACTTTAGTACATGAGTTTGGACATTTACTAACATTAAACAGAACCCAAATAAGACCCACCAATAAAAGGCAACAAGAAGAAGGAGAATTATATTTAACCCTCGAAGGAGAAGCCTATAAAAATAGCTATATCAATAGATTTGTTAATATATTTTGGAAAGGAGCATTGTTAAACAGATGGGATGTTATCCAACGAAAATATTGTTATACTGAAGCAAATTATTATACAGAAGCAAACTGTGTAGAAAAGCTATATGACCTCTATTTAAATAACCGAACAGAATTTCTTACAGATTATGCTGCCGAAAGTCCTGAAGAAGATATTGTAGAAAGTTGGACTGCTTTTGTATTAAGACCTAAAATTAAGAAGCCTAGAACCATAGCACATAAAAAAATAAACTTTTTTTATCAGTTTCCTGAACTGGTAGCCTACAGAAAAATGATAAGACAGAACACGCGTCAATATCTTCATTAGAATTTGTAAATTTGGTCTTCTTATTAAAAAAAGCCAAATGAAACAATTTAAAACCCTATTACTACTTTTAATAACTTGTATTGTTGTTAGTTGTGGTTCTCCTCGAAAGAAAAACAATTCAACAACTCCAGAAACAAGACATCAGTTTAAAAAGGATGCAGATAAAACTTATTTCACCATCTTACAGTTAAATGATGTATATGAAATAGCTCCAATTCAAGGAGGAATGTATGGAGGAATGGCAAGAGTTGAAACGGTGCATAAACAGCTCTTAGAAGAAGATAAGAATACTATGTTGGTATTGGCGGGAGACTTTTTATCTCCTTCTTTACTAGGTACGATGAAATATAATGGTGAAAGAGTAAGAGGGAAACAAATGGTAGAGGTGATGAATGCTATGAATTTTGATCTTGTAGCATTTGGAAACCACGAATTTGACCTAAGTTATTCACACCTACAAGATCGTTTGAACGAGAGTAAGTTTGATTGGATTTCTGCCAATGTATTGCACAATGTCGACGGTAAACATTCTTATTTTCACAAAGTTGTTGACGGTAAAAAACACCCCTTAAAAGATGCTTTTATAAAAGAGTTTAAAAACCCTGATGGAACTCTTTTAAAAGTAGGGTTTATAAGCGTTTGTATTCCATCCAATCCCAAAAGTTATGTGTATTATGGTGATATGTATAAAGAAATACAACGTTCTTATAACGAAATAAAAAAACAAGTTGATATTGTACTAGGATTAACTCATGCAGCACTTACACAGGATAAAGAAATAGCAAAGCTATTACCAAATGTACCCTTAATAATGGGGGGACACGAGCATACCAATAGCTATACAAAGGTAGGAGAAGTAACAATAACAAAGGCAGATGCCAATGCTAAAACAGCTTATATTCACAGGTTTGAATACGATTCAAAAACGAAAGTAGTTAACTTTAAATCTGAGTTAAAAGAAATTACTAAATCAATCCCTTTTGATGGGAATGTAAAAGAAGTTGTAGATAAGTGGCAAGTAATTTTAGAAGATAAAATTCAAGAAGTAGTTTCTAATCCTTATGAAGTAATATACAAAGCAATCGAACCTTTAGACGCTAGAGAAAGTACTATTAGAACCGTACAAACTAATATGGGCAAACTCATTGCAGAAGCTATGAGTTTAGCGTATAATAATGAAGTAGACTGTGCTTTAGTAAATGGTGGGTCTGTACGAATAGACGATGTTTTATCTGGAGATGTTAATGCGGTAGATATTTTTAGAGTATTGCCTTATGGAGGTGAGATTTTAAAAGTTAAGATAAAGGGAGGTTTATTAAAGGAAGTATTAGATTTTGGCGTTAAATCTTCAGGAACAGGTGCTTATTTACAACGATTTAATGCTAACAAAGTTAATGGAGAATGGATGCTTAAAAATGGAAAACTACAAGAAAACCAAACTTACACAGTTGCTTTCTCAAATTACTTATTAAGAGGGTTGGATATTCCCATGCTTTCAAACAAAAGTGAAGGAGTTTTAAGTGTTTATACACCCAAAAAAGAAGAGATAGCATACGATATACGCAAGGCTGTAGTTACCCTTTTTAGAAAAACAAGTAGATAAAAAGAGTAAGAAAGTAAAAATTATTTAAAATAAGTCTTAATAAGATTTGCAAGGTTGAATTTCTTCTATAAATTTGCCAAATAAAATTAATTAAAACTTAATCTAAATAAAATGAAAAGAGGAATCCTTTCTATGATAGCTGTTTCAGCTTTGGTGTTTACTTCATGTTCAAGTGATGATGAACCAGTAAATTCAGTAAAAGCACCAGCTACTTATAAATTTGAAAGAAATAATGAGTCTACAGTAAGTTTTTCTGGGCAAACAACCCGAATTAAAATGGCTACTGAGTTAATTACTGAACTTAAAAACCCGGTAAAAACAGAAGCAGATTTGGATAACATGTTTGCACATGCTGAAGGGGCGGCTGATTTTGCCGATGCAACATTAAACGCATCTAATAAAAATGTACGTAGTAAAACAGCAGCATCTACCGATTTCTTTTCTGCAAACACAACAGAAGCGAATGCAATAAAAGCACAATTTGATACTTGGATAAAAGAGCAAGTAGATGGTGTATTTCCAAACTGGGATGTTGATGCAGTTGCAGGAACAGCAGGTAAACTTCAACAAAATGGAGGAGGATCTACTAGATACATTAATGGAAAAGGAGTTGAGCTGAATCAAATTTTTGCAAAATCATTAATCGGAGGTTTAATGGTTGATCAAATGTTAAATAACTACTTAGGTACAGCTGTATTAGATGCAGGAAGTAATGTTACTAACAACGATAATGATGTTGTTGAGGAAGGAAAAAGTTATACAACAATGGAGCATAAGTGGGATGAGGCTTACGGCTACTTATATGGTAACGAAGCTAACCCAGCTGAACCAGTATTAGAAGCTGATAAGTTTTTAAACGAATATTTAGCAAAAGTAAATGGAGATGCTGATTTTGCTGGTATAGCAGATGATATTTACAATGCATTCAAGTTAGGAAGAGCTGCTATTGTTGCTAAAAATTATGAGGTTCGTAATGAGCAAGCAGCAATCATTCGTGAAAAAATTTCAAACGTAATTGCAATTAGAGGAGTATATTACTTACAACAAGGTAAAAATAACTGGGCAACAGATAAAGCTGCAGCATTCCATGCTATTTCAGAAGGTTTAGGATTTATCTACAGTTTACAGTTTACTCGTAAAAACAATGCTACAGAAGCATATTTTACCAAAGCAGAAGTAGAAGGATTATTAGAAGACTTATTAGGAACTGGAAATGGTTTATGGGAAGATACTACACCAGCAACATTAGATACTGTTTCTGAAACAATCGCTGCTAAATTTAGCTTCACTGTAACAGAAGCAGGGAGCTAACAAGCAAATAATTTAAGAATTCTTATAAAAAGTAGTTATGATTTCATAGCTACTTTTTATATTTGCAAAAGTTTTATTTAGAATAAATAGAAATAAAAATGATTAAAAAGTTTTTACCTTTCCTATTACTTGCAGTTGTAGTTTATGCTTGTAGTTCAGATAGTTCAGATAACCCAACACCCTCAGATGGCTTTGATAGAGGAGCAATGCTAACACATTTAGCAGATAATATAATCACACCTTCTTTTGAAGGGTTTGATAGTCAGTTAACTACGTTAAAAGCTAAAGTTACAGCTTTTACCGATACTCCAAATGCAACAACTTTAGCGGAAGTACGTACTGCTTGGTTAAATGCTTACAAAGCATGGCAACATGTAGAAATGTTTAACATAGGTAAAGCTGAGGAATTAGGTTTTGTAAACTTTTTTAATATTTACCCACTTACAGTTGCAGACGTTGAAAGTAATATCAGTAACGGAACCTACGATTTAAACAGTTCTAATAATCACGATGCGCAAGGGTTTCCTGCGTTAGATTATTTGTTGTACGGTGTAGCAGCAAACGATACTGCTATTTTAGAAAAATACACAACAGATGCAAATGCAGCGAACTATAAAAAATATATAACAGATGTGATTGCTCAAATGAGCGGATTAACAACGACAATTCTTAACGATTGGAAAGGAAGTTATAGAGATGAGTTTGTCGCTTCTACAGATAATACAGCTAGCTCATCATTAAATAAATTGGTAAACGATTTTATTTTTTATTATGAAAAAGGATTAAGAGCTAATAAATTCGGGATACCAGCAGGAAACTTTTCATCAACACCATTACCTGAAAAAGTTGAAGCATATTACAATCGAGTAGCATCAAAAGCATTAGCATTAGAAGCATTAAATGCTGTGCAAGACTTTTTTAACGGAAATAACTTTAATGGAGCAGGTTCTGGAATTAGTTTTAAAAGTTATTTAGAGTATTTAAAAAGAGGAGATTTAGTAAACTTAATAAATACACAGTTTACTACAGCTGAAACACAAATAGGTACATTAAACGATGATTTCTACCAACAAATAACTACAGATAATACTCAAATGACAAAAGCATTTGATGAGCTACAAAAAGTAGTAGTGTATTTAAAAGTAGATATGCTACAGGCTTTTAATGTTAGCGTAGATTATGTTGATGCCGACGGAGATTAATCACTGAAAACAAAATAACAAAGCTGTCTATGTATATAGGCAGCTTTTATTAAAATAACTATTTAGTCATACTTTTTGTAGGTGAAGCATATCATAAAAATGATTTCTAAAAATTACCTTTCAAAGCAAACAAATTCAGCCCCTTTGGCTGTTTTTCGTGTTTTTTTTGGGGTTATGATGCTTTTTGGTATCCTACGATTTTGGTATCATGGCTGGATAGAAAAACTATATGTACAACCTACATTTCACTTCTCATATTACGGTTTTGAATGGGTGAAACCTATTGGGAATTATACATATTTACTATTTATAATTAGTAGTGTATCAGCAGCATTGGTGGCTTTAGGGTTTAAATATAGATTCGCCATTATAACATTTTTTCTAAGCTTTACCTATATAGAGTTAATGGATAAAACAACCTATTTAAACCATTACTACTTTATAAGCATCCTAAGTTTTGTACTAATCTTTTTACCAGCAAACGCTCGTTTTTCTTTAGATGCTTACCTAAGAAAAAGAGAATATACAAATGTGCCAAAATGGACAATAGATAGTGTAAAATTGCTTTTAGGAATTGTATACTTTTATGCAGGTTTAGCAAAGTTAAATTCCGATTGGTTATTTAGAGCACAACCTTTAAAAATATGGTTGCCGTCAAAATATGATTTACCATTTATAGGAAATAATTTAATGCAACAAGAATGGTTTCACTACGCGATGAGTTGGTGTGGAGCTTTATATGATTTATCAATTCCCTTTTTATTATTGTATAAAAGAACACGTTTGTTAGCTTTCAGTTTGGTTGTGTTTTTTCATGTATTTACTAGGGTTTTATTTCCTATAGGCATGTTTCCTTTTATAATGATTGTTGCGACACTCATTTTTTTCGATGCCTCTTTGCACGAGAAAATGATTCAATTTATAAAACGAGTGTTCTCAATTTCATCAAAAACAGTTGAACAAGTTAAAGAATATACCTATCCAAAACTTCAAAAGAAAGTCATCCTATCAATCTTAGGAACTCTTTTTATACTTCAAATTCTATTACCATGGCGTTACTTACTGTATCCAGGAGAATTATTCTGGACAGAAGAAGGTTTTCGTTTTTCGTGGCGAGTTATGCTAATAGAAAAAGCAGGCTATGCAAACTTTAAAATTGTAGATGGAGAAACAGGGAAGTTTTTTTATGTAAACAATGCTGATTTTTTAACCTCTTTTCAAGAAAAACAAATGAGTTTTCAGCCCGATTTTATTTTGGAATATGCTCATTATTTAGGAGACCATTTTAAAAAAGACGGTCATAAAAATATAGAAGTCTACGTGGAGAGTTTTGTGGCATTAAACGGACGATTAAGTCAACCATATATAAATCCTAAGATAAATTTATATAAAGAAAAAGAAAGCTTTAAACATAAAGACTGGATATTACCTTTTACTGATAAAATTAAAATTTATGGACTATAAATACATGTTCAAACACACACAATTAGCTCAAAATATAGTAAAGTTAGTATGTGTATTATTATTTTTTACAGCTTCAACTTTTGCTCAAAACAAAGTTTCAGGAGTGGTAACCTCTGAAATAAATATGAAGTTGCAAAATGTAAAAGTATATAATAAAACGGGTAGATTGTTAGTGGAAACAAACAGTAAAGGATTTTATCAATTTTCAACTGAAAAAGAACAATTAGAATTGTTGTTTTATGTAGAAGAGTACCAATTAAAAGAAGTTAAAGTAACTGTTGTAAAAGACGTTGTATTAAATGTTCAATTAAACTCTTTTTCTGAGGAATTATCAGAAATACAAATCAAAGCACAACGAAGAAAGGTGTTTGAGTTAAAACGCTTAAAAGATGTGGAGGGAACAGCCATTTTTGCAGGAAAAAAGACCGAAGTTGTTTTAGTAAATCAATCTACAGCAGCGTTAGCTTCTAATAATGCACGTCAGCTATACAGTCAAGTAGCAGGATTAAACATTTTTCAAAATGACGATGCAGGTTTACAATTAAATATTGGAGGTAGAGGGTTAGATCCTAACAGGACATCTAATTTTAATACACGTCAAAACGGATACGATATTAGTGCAGATGTATTAGGATACCCAGAAAGTTATTATACACCACCAGCAGAAGCATTGGATGAAATTCAAATTGTAAGAGGAGCAGCTTCGTTACAATATGGAACGCAGTTTGGAGGATTAGTTAACTTTATAATGAAGAAACCAAATCCTAACAAACCATTAGAAATTATTACTAGAAATACCTTAGGAAGCAATAACTTATTTACCAACTTTACCAGTGTTGGAGGAACCAAAGGTAAAGTTAGCTATTACGGATATTACAATTATAAGCAAGGAGATGGTTTCCGTCCAAATTCTGAATTCGATTCAAAAAATGCCTTTGCACATTTCGGATATGAGATTTCAGACAGAACAAAACTAGAAGCAGAAATAACATATTTGAAATATGTAGCTCAACAAGCAGGTGGATTAACTGATGCAATGTTTGCAGAAAATCCTTTTCAAAGCAATCGTGAACGTAACTGGTTTCAAGTAGATTGGTTTTTGTACAACCTTAAGTTAGCTCATCGTTTTTCAGATAAAACAAATTTCACGTTTAATTTCTTTGGTTTAAATGCTTCGAGAGATGCGGTCGGATATAGAACCAATAGAGTTAGTGATGAAGACCCAGGAAGAGAAAGACAAGTTATAAAAGGAGATTTTAATAACTTCGGATTTGAAGCTAGGTTATTATCAGAATATGAGTTATTCAATAAAAAAGCTACTTTTTTAATAGGAAGTAAGTTTTATAAAGCAAACAACACATCAGCGCAAGGCCCGGGATCTGAATTGTCAGATGCTGACTTTAAAATTTACTCAGAAGAGTTTCCAAATTACCCAAGACAATCAAACAGTACATTTCCTAACTTAAATATCGCATTGTTTGGAGAAAATATTTTCTATTTAAATGAGCAATGGTCGCTAACTCCAGGTTTTCGTTTAGAACATATAAAAACCGAAAGAGAAGAATTCATAACAGATATTACCACCGATGCTGCAGGAAATGTGATAAATAGAAATGAAAGAGACGAGGAAGAAACCAAAGAACGTACATTTTTATTATTAGGAGTAGGAACTAGCTACAAACCTAATAGTTCAATAGAATTTTACGGGAATGTTTCACAAAACTATCGTTCAGTAACCTTTGCAGATATCAGTACTGCAAATCCTGCTTTTGCAATAGCAGAAGATATTACAGATGAAAAAGGATTTACAGCCGATATAGGAGTAAGGGGAGATTTTAACAAAGTAGTATCATATGATGTAAGTGTTTTTGGACTTTTTTATAATGATAGAATAGGTATTTATACAAGACCAGATGGTAAACCAGAAAGAGATAATATTGGAGATGCAAGGATTCTTGGTGTAGAGAGTCTTTTTGATTTGAATCTAAAAAAGATGTTTGATATCAATAGTGATTATAACTTTAATTACTTTGTAAATACTTCCTATACAAACTCAGAGTATACCTCTTCAATAGCAAATGGAATCGTAGGCAATAAAGTAGAATTTGTGCCAGAGTTTAACTTTAAAACAGGTGTTAAGTTTGGATATAAAAACGTATTATCAAGCTTACAATATACTTACCTAACACAACAATTTTCTGATGCATCGAATGCTGTTATAGCAGATTCAAATTCTAGTATCGCTAAAATAAGTGGAGTAGTAGGTGAAATTCCTGCTTATGGAGTATTAGACTTCTCAGCTTCTTACAAATACAAAATTTTCAAGTTAGAAGCAGGAGTAAATAATCTGTTAGACGAAAAATACTTTACCCGTAGGGCAACAGGATATCCAGGGCCAGGTATTATACCATCCGCTTCGAGAAACTGGTATATAACATTACAGTTTAAAATTTAAAATAAAGGGAGAAGCTTCGGTTTCTCCCTTTTTTAATCGGTAGAAATAAGAGAAGTTTTGCTAAAGATAATTTTCTCTATAACTGCTATAAATTATTAACAAACTATTTTTTCTTTTCTTTTTATAATTGTAATTTTAGCCAAATAACCAAATTAAAAAATTATAGAAGATGGGAAACCCAGTAAACGTTAATGGAGTTACATTAGAGTTAAAGTACTTTAGAAAATTTGACACCAATATTAATGTAGAAAATGTACCTACAGGTCCTTTAGTAAACATGTCTAGAGATGAATCTGGAAATAGTGCAACGCCTAATATCGTAACAGTTTTAGCATATTTACCAGACAATACATTAAATCCAGTAGAAAATACCAATGGATTGCAATTACAAGGAAACGAAGTTTATTTAAACTACTATGGAGTTACATCTACACAAATTGTAAATAAAGATGGAGGATACGATACCGTAAGTTGCAGAGATTTTAGAGTAGAATTTAATTGTGATGAAGTAGCAAGTTTATACGATCTGTATTATGTGCAGTTCGCCTATCAATTAGATGCAGGAACTCCTTCTGTAGATATGATTTTAGTACGTAGTGAAAATGATGATCCTGAAACAGATAGAGGAACAGTAACAGTACCATCTACTCCACCACCACCAACAACAACAGTAAAATAATTTTGAAAAATAATTACTATTTACTCCTAATTCTTGTGCTCCACTTAGGAGTAAATGTTTATTGCCAAAAATCTGATTTTTTGCTCGAAAGAGGAAATATAATTTGTAAAGAATCTAATAATGAAGTTTTTTGTAAGGCTATAAAGTTCTATAATAATAAGCAGTACGATTCGTGTTACACGTATAGTAATAGGGCTTTAATGATTACGAAAACGAATAAAGAAAAAGATTTTTTCAACTGTATTCATGGATACAGTGCTTTTGTAAATAAATTCTATAAAAAAGCATTGTCGAGTGTATTAGAAATATCTGATGATGATAATTATGCTCAAATTAAATTGTATTTATTAGGAAATATATATTTAAATAGTAAGAAATATGATGAGGCAGTATTGAATTTTGAAAAATGGATAACTAATGATTCTATTTCAAAAAACAGTATTAGGAAAGTGGCATTTAGAAACTTAGCTCTTTCATATATTCATTTACGAAAATACTCTAAAGCCAAAAATTATTTTGACAAAGAGTTAGCTTTATTAAGTGCAGGAGACACCCTTAATATTATAAGGACTAAAATAGATTTAGCAAATGTATATTATAATCAATACCTAGATAATGAAGCAATTCCGCTTTTTAAGGAAGCGTATGAATTAGCAAAATTATATTCCGATGTTGAGCTTAAGCAATATACTGCTCAAAATATGGCAGTTGTAGAGAAGAATAGAAAAAACTACCAAAAAAGTGTAGACTATTATATAGAATACGGTCGTTGGAAAGATTCTATTTGGAACCGTGATAAAATTTGGGAACTTACAGAAAAAGACAAACAATTAGCCGTAGCCCAAAAACAACAGGAAATCGTTTTACAAGAAGAACAGCTAAAACGTCAAGCGGTAGTGCAAAAGAGTTTAGTAATTGGAGCTTCGGGATTATTAGTTTTTCTCGGATTTTTAGGCTATTTTTATAGAGAGTTAAAAAGTAAAAATAAGTTTATTACTCAACAAAAAGAGGCGTTAAACGTAGCGAATAAAACAAAAGATTATTTGTTTTCTGTAGTATCTCACGATTTACGTTCACCAATAAATACGATTAAGCGACAACACGAAAAGCTAAAACGACAATTAAAAAACAAAGAATACGAAGCGGTAAGTGAAACGACCAACAATGCTATTGCATTAACTGAAAGTACAAGTCATTTATTAAACAATGTATTACATTGGTCGTTAGAGCAAAACAATCAGTTATCGTTTAAAGCAGAAGAATATCCTTTAAAACCATTGGTAGAACAAGCTGTTTATAATTTTGAAGAGATTGCAGAAGCTAAAAACATTGCACTAACGACCATATTAGAAGCTAGTATTTTAGTAAAAGCAGACAAAGAGTCCCTAAAAATAGTATTGAGAAATTTGTTAGATAATGCACTAAAATACACAGGAGAAAACGGTACAATAGCAATAAAAACCTATAACGACTCTGAAGAATTTAGTACAATTGAAATTAAAGACACAGGTTTTGGAATTTCAGAAGAAAAACTAGCAAAAATTAAAGGATTAGAAGATTTAAGTATTGACAAAATTAATAGATCAGAAGGTGTAGGGCTAGGAATGTTACTGTGTCAAACACTTATTAAAAAGAATAATGGAAAATTACTCATAGATAGTGAGTTGGAAGTGGGGACAACTATACGAATTTTGTTACCCAACGCAAGCGCATAAATTATGAAAAAACTACAATTACTATTGTTAGAAGACTTAGAAGAAGAAGCAGTAGAACTTTCTTCTTTTTTGGAAGATAATGATTATGAGGTATCGTTAGCAAAAAATGCGGTAGAAGCAGAAAAACTGATAAGAAATCGTTTTTTCGATGTTATTATTTTAGACATCATGATAAACGGAAGACCAGACGGAATTTCGTTAGCACACCGTTTGAATAAAGAAGGAATTAACATCCCCTTTTTATTCTTAACAAGCATGCAAGGAAGAGAAATTTTTGATGAAGCAAAACTAACCAATCCGTTAGTATATCTTTTAAAACCTTATAACAAACTAGAATTGTTATTCTCTTTAGAGTTGGCGATTGAGTCGTGTTATCAGCAAAATAACAGTATTAGTTTAGCATCAGACAATGGTGTGATAAGTCCATCTTTTTTATTCATAAAGAAAAAAAGGAGTGTAGTTAAAGTAGATGTAGCTGCTATAAACTACGTAGAAGTAAAGGAAAAATACTGTAGCATAATTTGCGACTCAGGAAATTACCTTATAAAATTATCGTTAACTAAGTTAAAAGAAATGCTATCTAATTCAGATTTTAGACAAGTGCATAGAAATTACTTAGTTAACGTAAAGAAAATCAAAGAAATTTACTTTGAAGATAATCTTATTGTCTTAGAGAATGACGAAAAAATTCTTTTTAGTGAACGTTATAAAACAGCATTTATAAAAGACAATACAATTTTTAGGTAGTTATACCACCTTAGAAACTAAACTTATTACAAAGCCAAAGCCATTTTCGATATTAGAAATAGCTTTGGCTTTTTCGTTATTACTAATAGTAGCATCGTCAATAAGTTTAAGTGTTTTTATGGCATTTGCATTGGTAATTTTACTTTCCTTAATAAAAGCATCTACTTCACTAAGTTTTAAATTAGTTAAACTAGCCAATTGTTTGTTAAACTCGGCATCAGTCTGTGAAGCAGCTTCTTTCGCTATATTGTTCCAATCTATAGAATTCATAATTGTTATTTTTCAGTAATTACTTTTTCAAGGTTTATCAATTTATTTAGAGCATTTCCTGTTTTATCAATACTCTGATTAATGGTACTTTCCACTTTTTTGATATCAATTTTATCTCCTGTAAGTTGATCTATTGCTTGCAAAGCGTCACTTTCTGTAGTTTTTACTTTCACCGCAGAGTTAATTAAGTTTTGAAGCGAAGTGGTAGCTTTGTTGTAATTGCTATAATTAGCATTTAATTGGTTTAGAATATCTTGTTTTTGTATATCCAAGACACTTTGAAGCGAGTCTTTTTTACGATTAATAATAGGAATTATACTGTTTAAAATATTTGGTAGTTCTTTTTTGTAGTCCAAAGAATCGGGTAATAACCGCTCAAAATTTTTTAACAACGTAGGAGTGTACTTGTCTTCAATAAATAAATTGATTTTTTCTTTTCGCTCATCAAAAAG
The DNA here is from genome assembly GCF_036350695.1 of Tenacibaculum sp. FZY0031. NCBI lineage: Bacteria > Pseudomonadati > Bacteroidota > Flavobacteriia > Flavobacteriales > Flavobacteriaceae > Tenacibaculum > Tenacibaculum sp. FZY0031. The sequence continues at coordinate 72,370 of NZ_JAZDVY010000010.1, read as the reverse complement.
TCTGTTAACCAAAGATACATTTAGCTGATGCATATTGTCTGCTTCTTTAATAACTTCTTTGGTAAGTGTTACGGTAGAACTTGGGATGCTAGCGCAAGAAAAAAGAAAGCTACTAAAAATAAATACGTAAAAGTACTTCATAAGTGTAGTTTGTTTTAAAATTAAAAGAGGTTGCTACGATATTGAGCTAAGTTTGGTTAGTACGTTGTAAGCTCTATTTATAATAAACTTAACGTCACAACCCCTTTGTTTTTATAATGATTTCGTAATGGTTTTTGGTACAATAAAAATGGACTTAACTCTATCTATAATGCCTTGTAGGATACTAAAAATAGCCTCAGAAGAAAACCCTCCAATTAGAGCAAGCACTCCTTTATTAAAAAGGTTAATATCTTCAGGACTTTTGGTATAAAATGAAATAATTTCCGACATAATGAGTCCGGCAATAATACCCAGTACTATTTGGGCTAAATACGAAATAGACTCTTCTGAAACCATGGTTGATTCTCTAATAGAATCGCTAACCCTTTTTAATAAATAAAAAATAACACCCAGTCCAGCAACAGACGCTAAATAAGAAAGGTTTAATAATAATGATAATCCTGAGTTATTCATTAAGCCTTCATCTAGCGAATTGTTATTTACATCAGGGGAAAGGGCAGTAACAATAAATAAAACCAAAAAGAAAAGAGCTAAGAAAATAAGATTTCTTACCAAAGGAAGCTTGCTGAAAATAGATTTGTTTTCACCTTCATCTCGAAGAGCTTTGGTATACTCTATCGATTTGGGTGTAGCAGGAGCAATGTTTTTAACAAGTATATTGTGTGCATTGATCAAATCATTTAAATCGTTGCTTTCAATAAGCGAGTTTATTTCAGTATTTATAACAATACCATTATAAATAGCATAGGATAACATGTTGTTAATTTCAGTAATCAACTCTTTAGATACTCTGGGATAAACACCATTACTATTAGTGTTAACAACTTTTTTACTATCTTTTTGAAGGGTATTATTTTCCATTGCTTTGGTTTTGTGAGTTCTAAATATATGTAAAAGCTACATAAATTTAAAAAATAAGTGGGAAGAAAATAATCAAAAAACCTTTAGCGTATAAAACTTGATTATTAACGTAATGGATGTAAGATTGAAATGTACTCAAACCTAAATAAGTAACATAAAAAAAATGATTTACTTAACTTAAATTTAAAGATTGTTTTTGCATTATTTGTAGTATATTTGCATGCAATTAATTAACAACACACTAAATTGATTGCATATGCAAGCTCATCAAGCTAAAATATTAGGGGAAGGATTAACGTATGACGACGTTTTATTAGTTCCTGCCTATTCAGAAGTACTTCCAAGAGAAGTTTCAATCCAAACAAAATTTACAAGAAACATAACAATCAATGTTCCAATAGTATCTGCAGCTATGGATACGGTAACCGAATCTGCTATGGCAATTGCTATTGCAAGAGAAGGAGGAATAGGAGTGTTACATAAAAATATGACAATTGAGCAACAAGCTCAAGAAGTTCGTAAGGTAAAGCGTGCAGAAAGCGGAATGATAATCGACCCGATTACCTTATCGTTAAGCGCAATTGTTTTAGATGCTAAACAAGCAATGCGTGAGCATAAAATTGGAGGAATCCCCATTGTTAATGAAGGAGGGAAATTAGTAGGAATTGTAACAAATCGTGATTTACGTTTCGAAAAAAATAACGAGCGCCCTATTGTTGAAGTTATGACCGCTGAAAACTTAGTAACAGTTGCAGAAGGAACTTCTTTAAAAGATGCTGAAGTTATCTTACAAGAAAATAAAATTGAAAAGTTGCCTGTTGTTAATGATGATGACAAATTAGTAGGGTTAATTACTTTTAGAGATATTACAAAACTTACACAAAAACCAATAGCGAATAAAGACTCTTATGGACGCTTACGCGTAGCTGCAGCATTAGGCGTAACGCACGATGCAGTAGATAGAGCAGAAGCATTAGTAAAAGCAGGAGTAGATGCTGTAATTATTGATACGGCTCACGGACATACCAAAGGCGTGGTTTCTGTATTAAAAGAAGTAAAAGCAAAATTTCCTGAATTAGATGTTGTAGTAGGAAACATTGCAACACCAGAAGCAGCTAAATATTTAGTAGAAGCTGGAGCTGACGCAGTAAAAGTAGGAATAGGACCAGGGTCTATTTGTACAACTCGTGTGGTAGCAGGTGTAGGATTCCCACAATTTTCAGCAGTATTAGAAGTAGCAGCTGCTATAAAAGGAAGTGGAGTTCCCGTAATTGCCGATGGAGGTATCCGTTATACAGGCGATATCCCAAAAGCGGTTGCGGCTGGAGCAGACTGTGTAATGTTAGGATCATTATTAGCAGGAACCAAAGAATCACCAGGAGAAACGATTATTTACGAAGGAAGAAAATTCAAATCGTATCGTGGAATGGGATCTGTTGAAGCGATGAAACAAGGCTCAAAAGATCGCTACTTCCAAGATGTAGAAGACGATATTAAAAAGTTAGTTCCAGAAGGAATTGTAGGACGTGTTGCTTACAAAGGAGAGCTGCAAGAAAGTATTCACCAATTTGTAGGTGGTTTACGTGCAGGTATGGGATACTGTGGGGCAAAAGATATAGAAACCCTAAAAAATACAGGGAAATTTGTTCGTATTACAGCAAGTGGAATTAATGAAAGCCACCCACACGATGTAGCAATTACGAAAGAAGCACCTAATTATAGTAGACGATAAACTATAAAACTATCTCCCTTAATTCAGGTAGAATATGATTAAAAATAAAAGCCGTTAATTATTAAATTAACGGCTTTTTTTATGGTTTAAAACCTTCTGCGTCTAAAATATAAGGTGTAATAGGATCTAATTCTTTCAACGTTTCAGGATGTACACCCCTAGCCGTAAAGAATTCTCGCTTTCCCTCTGTATTACTTCCGTACCAAAAATTCTCCTTACCGTTTGTAAAAAACTCCATATCCTTGGTAAGTGTTACTTTTTTAAAACGATCAATATCTATATGGTAAGTTGTATTATCTATTGAATTTAGATAATAACATGGGACTTCTTTATAATGGTCTTTTTCCCAAACAATGCAATTACTTTTTTCAAACAAAATATCTTTATAAAAAATAAATACAGAAACTAAAAGAATGGTACCAATTAAAATTGGTGCTTTCTTTTTTAAGAGAATAGTTGAAACTCCTAATTTATTTTTTCCTTTTACTTTTTTACCAGTTAAGTTATTTTCTTCACTTATTGAAAAAGGCTTTACAGAATCTATAGTAATACTTTCCTTATAGTTTTCAAAGTCCTCAAAGCCCAAATATTCAGCCATTACATCTTTTACAAAAAGATCGGGAACTCCAACGGGGATATTCTCTTCTCTTTCTACATACTTTTTATGCAACCTACTAACTGTTTGTACACTCACATGATTAAATATATCATGCCTTCTTTCTAGTAGTTCTTGTACGAAAAACACAGCTTTTCCATTTCGACTATCAATTCCTTCATCTGTCTCAATCTTTTTAAAAAAATCAACAATTAGTTTTTCAATCATGGTTAATCAATTATTAGACAAGTTGCGGTCAAAAGTAAAGCTGTTGTACAAAAATTGATTACGGTTATCCATAAACTAGACAAAAGCCGATTGATCAAGTTTTGATAAATGGTAAAACTTGGATTTTCAGAATCTTTGCAGTGGCACTGATCGAGAAATTAAAAAGAAAACAAATTGATTGGTTCTAATTAAAAGATGAAATATCGGTAGAATTTCTTAGGGGGAAGCTACTTAATAATACCGATGTTCATCTCTACTTCCCGCGAAAGAGGCGCGCGACTCTTTTAAAAATTCTACACCCCAAACTCGGTGTAACTGTAGCTAAGCAAAGTGCTTGGACAGGATAAATATTATCAATTTTTAAAAGTAACAAAATGAACAAGGTTTTATTAATTATAACATTTTTAGTAACAAATGGAATCTATACTATAAATACAAACTCAACTACTGTAGTACCACAAACCAATTCTACAGAAGTAGTGACAAGTGATACAGGAGGAGAGGAAGATCAAGATCCAGATGTACCAGAAGATCCAGATGGAAATTAATAAGTTAAAGATAAAGGAGATGTAAAACATCTCCTTTTTTATATTATTTTTATTGGATGATAAGAAAAATAAAAGGTTTCCATTTAATATTAATAATTGGTCTACTTATTAATTGTAAACTTGAAAAGAAAGTAGATAAAATTCAGAAGGAAAAACTATCTTGTATTGAGAGGTTAGAAAAAAACTTAAAGAGTTATGAACAAGCAAAAAGAGAATCTAGAAAAGAAGATCAAATATCTTCAGGAAAAAGAATAGTTTACTGTTCTTTTAAATTAAAACAATATAATAGAGTTATAAGTTATGGAAAAGAAATAATAAACTTACTAAAAGGTAGTGGAGATTTAAAGTCTTATTCTTATGTGTATTATCATATAGGATTAGGATATCGTTACTTAAAGCAAAATGATAGTACATATTATTATTATACAAAATCTAATGAGATTAATGTAAAGTTACAAGATAGCTTAAAAATAATGGAAAGATTTTATAATATCGCTAGTTTAGAATCTGAGGAAGAACTCTATTTAAAAAGTGATTCTACAGCAATCCAAGGGCTAAAATATATAAGCAATAACCCTAAATCTAATAACATTATATGTTCTATTTATAATTGCTTAGGAATAAATTCCAGAAATCAAGGGAATTATGATAAAGCTATAAAATATTACAATTTAGCTACAGAAACAACCAATGATAGTTTAAGGAAAATAAGATACATGGGGAATAAAGCGGTAGTTTATAAGTACGATAAAAAGTATAGAAAGGCCTTAGATATATATGAAAAAATAATAAAAAACAGTTTTTTTAAGAAAATAGAGTTAAAGCTAAAATTTAAAATACTAGATAATTATACATATACAAAGTATTTATTAGGTGAAAAAGTTGATGTTAATGATTTTTTTAAAGTTCAAAGGTTAAAAGATAGTATAAATAATTATGCAGGTTTAATAACTAATTATTCATATCTATCTGATTATTTTAATAATCAAAACTCTGATAAATCTCTATTTTATGCTCAAAAAATGTATAATTTATCAAGGGAAAGAGAAAGACCTAATGATAGAATAGAAGCAATAGATAAGCTAATTAAACTAGTAAAAGGAAATGAGGTAAGAAAGTATGCAATTGAAAGAAGTCATTTAAAAGACAGTATAATTGATGCTAGAAGAAAGTCCAGAAATAAATTAGTAAAAACGATATATAACTTTGATCTGTTAAAAGAGCAGAAATTAAAGGCAGAAATTAAAACAGAACAACAAAAATCACAAAAACAACTCTGGATTTTTACAGTTATTCTTACCATTCTATCCTCAATAGTCTATTTCTTTTATAAAAGAGAAAAAAATAAAAAAGAAAAAGCCATAGAAGTTTACAACACAGAAACCCGCTTAGCTAAAAAAATACACGATGAATTGGCAAACGATGTATACGCGGTAATGAATACACTACAAAATACATCAATAACAGATGAAAGGTTGCTCACGAGAGTAGAGAAAATATATGCACAAACCAGAGATATTTCTCACGAAAACAGTCCTGTACTCACAGGAGAGCACTTTGAGAGTTTCTTAAAACAACTGTTTTTAGATTTTACGAACGATCGTTGTAAAGTAATCCATAAAGGATTACAAGAAGCAAACATAAACCAGTTAGCTAAAGAAAAACAAATAGTAGTATATAGAGCCTTACAAGAGCTCTTGGTAAACATGAAAAAATACAGCGAAGCAACTTTGGTGCTTATCACTTTTTCAGTAGAAAAAAATAAATTATCAATAGCGTATCAAGACAATGGAATAGGTGTAGAAAACCTCTCTGTAAAAAATGGTTTACAAAATATGGAAATCCGTATTAAATCAGTAGGAGGGTTTATTACTTTTGAATCAAAGCAAGAAAAAGGATTTCAAGCAAAGTTTCAATTTAAAAAGTAGTTATGTTCAAAAAAGTATTGATAGCAGAAGATGCTGATTTTATGTCAAGCGGAATAAAAGTAGCCTTAGAAAACATGCAAATTCCTAATGTTGAATATGCACAATATTGCGATGAGGCTTTTTTAAAACTTAAAAAAGCATGGTTAGATAAAGAACCATTTGATTTATTAGTAAGCGATTTATCATTTAAAGATAATATACATGAGCAACGATTAGAATCAGGTGAAGCACTTATAGCCGAGGCAAAAAAACTACAGCCTACTTTAAAAACAGTCGTATTTTCTGTAGAAGACAAACCCTACAGAATTCAGCAACTATGTAATGAGTTAGAGGTAAATGCGTATGTATGGAAATCTAACCACGGACAAAGAGAGCTAAAAAAAGCAGTACAAAGTGTGTTTAACGGTGAGTTTTTTATAACACCACAATTAGCACATGCCTTACGAGATAAAGAAGCTTTTGAAGTTACAGACTACGACGTGTTTTTATTAAAACATTTAGCAGAAGGCTTAGATCAAAAAGAAATTAGCGAAGCATTAAAAAACAAAGACATAAAACCCAGTAGTGTTAGTTCGGTAGAAAAGCGCTTAAAACTATTAAAAGAAAACTTTAACGCCAATAACCCTACACAACTCATAGCCATTACTAAAGATTTTGGACTCATCTAAAATAACTGTCATTCCGAGCGATAGAGAGGAGTCTCAATATAAAGAGAAACAAATACTCTTAAGATTTAGCTACGCTGAACCTTACGGTTTCTCCCTTTGGTCGAAATGACGTTAACAAACAGTAAACCGTTATTCCGAACGAGGTATGAGGAAGAATCTCAAAAGAGTTACACTTATTCTTCATATTACAATCACTGTCAGTTCGAGTGATTTTTATTGAGTGATAACGAAGTAAAAATTGTACTTCGGCTACGCTCAGCAGAGCTATCGAGAACTATTCGACAAACATAAAAATTGCCACGTTTCATTTATAATGATGAGTATATGTTTTATGACCTTCAAGAAAATTTTTGAAAATCAAGACAGCAGCGATGGATGTAAGATAAAAAGTTGTTTGAGCGATAGCGAGTTTCTTTTTATCAGAGGTAGGTGTCGTAGTATTTTCTTACGATTTTATTGTAAGTCTTGATTTTTGTTTCTTTTTATCAAGAAAAAGAATATAAGACTTTTTTTTATCGTCATTACAAGATGGATATGAGTAAGTAATCTTTCTGTAGAGAACTCCAAAGGCAAAGATTGCTTCGCTTTAGCCTGCCTTGAGCTTTTCGACTTCGCGCAAGATAAACTTAAGTCGAAAGGCTCGCAATGGCGTCATAACGAAGAACAATAAAAACACCATATAAAACATTGAGAATTTTGTTAGTTATACTAGTAAATACCTCATACCCATTAAAAAACATAACAAAAAGAGTATATAACATAAAAAAGTACGAGCATATAGCTCGTACTTTTTACGTTATAAAATTTTGTTTGAAACATCAAACACTACTGTTGTCTGTTACATAACAGTACTGTTGTTACTTAAGCAACAGTAAGACTAAAGGTAGAATCACCTACCATAATATCCTTTAAAAAGCGTTCAGAGTTTCCTGTTGCCTGCGTTTTAACCCTAACACGATAGTTACCAGCAGAAAGGGCAGGGGCTTCACCAGTAATCTTCTTATTACTCTTTTAAAAGTTAAGAAAATCAATATAGCATCTAACAAAGTTTTAATTATGGAAGCCATTTTGCATAGCCTTAATATAATAGCAAAGCCTACGGAAACTCTCAAAGTTTTGTGCTTTAAGGAGGATAAGTTTGCAGTAATATTAATAAAAAAAATAAAAAATGAGAAAAGTGTTTATTGTATCGGTAATATTATTAGCTATTGTTTCGTGTTCTTCCCCTCTTGATAAAAAATTTAATGAAGAAAGAGCAGCAGAAGACATCAAGGCGGTTCAATCAGAAATTGATTCAACTGAACTTGGAATGTTGGTGGGGTCAATGTTAAGATTAAAACTAGAAGGAGAAAAAGTAGAAGGTCTAACCTACAGAGAAATTTTAGAAAAAGGGAAAAGATGGAAAGAAAAAGAAGAAAAACTAGAGAAAGAGCAGAAATTCTTAGCAGAGAAAGCAAAAAAAGAAGAGTTAGAGAGGATTAATAGATTATCAGAAAGTGTAGTGATTTCTTGTTTTGAAAAGGGTTTTTACAAGTACAAATATGAAGACTATATCACCTATAAGTTTGTAATTCAAAATAAATCGAATAAAAATATAAGAGCAGTGAAAGGGAGTCTTATTTTTTCAAATTTATTTGATGAAGAAATAAAGACGATAAACTTGGTTTATGATAAAGTGCTTACAGCAGATACTACTGTTAATTACGAAGCACAAACAGATTACAATCAGTTTAGTGATAGTGATAAAGCTCTTAAAAACAAAGAGCTAAAGGACATGAAAGTAAAGTGGAAACCTGAGAAAATAATTTTTGAAGACGGAACAACTTTAGAGTAACTCACTAACCTTACGGGAAACCGTAGGGTTTTGTGTTTTTATCAAGGTAGGTTTGTAATGATATTAACCAAAAAAATATAGAAAATGCCAAAATATTATGTAAATAATACAGCACAACCAAATGGAGATCATGAAGTACATAAAGAAGGATGTAATTGGTTGCCTTTTGTTCTTTCCAAAAAAGACTTAGGCTATCATTCTTCTTGCCATTCAGCAGTTTTAAAAGCAAAAGAATATTATGCAAAAGCTGATGGCTGTAAACATTGTAGTGAAGAGTGTCACAAAAGCTAATTTATAAATTATGGAATATAAAGTAATACCCTTTACACCGTCTATTGATAGAAATAAAGGAAACTCAGCAAAAGTAGCACAACAATTAGAAGCTATTATTAGTAATTACAACGATCAAGGTTGGCGATATGTTCGATTAGAAAGCGTAGAAACTCATGTTCTCCCTGATTCAGGTTGTTTTGGAATAGGTTCTCAGCCAGGATATACAGCATACAGGCAAATGATTGTTTTTAGTAAAGAATAATGAAACATTTGTTACTTCTTTCTATAAAGGCGTATTGGAAGTTTAAACCAAAGGATAAGCCAGCATGCTGTATATTTAGAAAATCCTGTTCACATTACGTATATGAAGAAACAAAAAGAAAAGGACTGTTAGCAGGAGTAAAAGCATTAAAATATCGGGTTAAAAACTGTACTTATGGTTATGAACTTTATTTAAACCCGATTAGTAAGAAAAAACAGATGCTGCTAAAGAATGGAGAAGTGTTAGAAGAAGAGGAAATAGCAAAACGACTATTATATTAATTAAACCCTACGGATTTCCGTAGGGTTTTCTGTTTTATAGAAATTAGATTTGATATAATAAACTTAATCCCTTCAATATTATGAATCAGAAATATGAAAAAGTATTCCTAATTACATCATTATTAATAGTAATAGTTGCTACGGTAGTTGTAACAAAGAAAAACAATTCTAAAGAAAATTTATATAACAAAGCTTTAGTAGGCTGTTATGTTCCACCTAAAGCTAGGTGTACTGGCTCTGTAAACTGTAGAGCATGTAAAAACTGTAAGTATTGTAAATATTGTAACAGTGGAGGCTCTTGCGGTGTTTGCGGAAAGAGAAGTAGCACAAAAAGTTATACCAACTCTTATAAAAGCTACTCAAAGAAGCCACAAACCAAACAAACTATTTTTGACGGACGTAAAACCAATAGTACATTGTTAAAAGAAGAGCCATATTACCTAAAAACATTATTGGTAAACAAAAACCTTTTAAATTTAAGAAGTGGCCCAAGTACTTCTTATTATGTAATTCAACAATTAGACTTTGGAGAAAAACTAACCATATTAGCCACTCAAGCAAAATGGATTAAAGTGAGGGTAAAGCGAACAAAAGTAATAGGGTTTGTTCATGTGAGCGGTGTACTTTTGGTAGAATAAAAAAAGCTTAGATGTGGGTTTCCGTAGAGTTTTCTGTATTAGAAAGTATAGTTTTGATATAATACTAATTAAAAAACATAGAAAATGGGAAACCCAAAATTTGAAATCAAAAAGAGAACGGATAATGAATTCATGTTTAACCTGAAAGCAGGAAATGGAGAAGTTATTTTAACCAGTGAAGGCTACGCTAGTAAACAAGGATGTAAAAACGGTATAGATTCTGTAAAAACAAATGCACCTGATGATGATAACTATGAAAGAAAAGAAGCTTCAAATGAGCAATACTACTTTACACTAAAAGCGCAAAATGGAGAAGTCATAGGTAAAAGTGAAATGTATACCACAACTTCAGCAAGAGATAACGGTATTAAATCGGTACAAAATAATGCTCCATATGCTGACACAGTTGATTTAACATAAATAATTATTTATAGGAGATTAAAATTCTATATTGTAGTAGTTAGAAACCTTACGGATATCCGTAAGGTTTTGTTTTTTAGTAGGTTTAGCTTTGGGGTATAACCAAACTAAAACATAATGATAAAAAAAATACAAATTGTAGGTCTCATTTTTATTTCAGTATTATTAACAGAATGTTCTACCGATACGGATGGAATAGAAGAGCAAGAAACAAAAACTGAATGGAAGTGTGGGGTTCATAATGGAAAGCAATTATGGACAGGACCCAAAGGAGGATGCTATTATAAGAATAGCAATGGAAATAAAACATATGTAGACAGATCGGAATGTAATTGTTAAATGAGCTATGAGTACAAGAGCATTAAAAGTATTCAATTACAACCTGTTTTTATCAAGGTTTATTTATGGTTTAATCATTATAAATATAATCTGTTTAGTACTAGAGTCTTTTAAAACGTTAAGAGTTAATTATACACAGTTTTTTCAGTTTATAGAAGGATTCTCTATTCTGGTTTTTTCAATAGAATTTATAACAAGAATTGTAATTGCAGAAAAGCAAAGTAATAAAGGGTGGAGTTCTTACGTTTTCTCTGGTTACGGGATTTTAGACTTACTGTCAATATTACCTTTTTATTTACCACTAATTTTTCCGTTTGATTTACGAGTTTTAAGAGTGTTGAGGCTGTTAAGGTTGGTACGAATATTTAAACTTGGTAGGTATTCAAAATCCTTTAAAACAATTAATTTAATACTAAAAGAAACCAAGCCAGAACTCTTAATAACAGCCTTTATAGCATTAATATTAGTAATGCTCTCGTCTACTTTAATCTTTTATGCAGAAAACGAAGCACAACCCGATAAGTTTTCAAGTATTATAGAAGCCTTTTGGTGGTCGTTAGGAACGCTTACCACTGTAGGAGTAGCAGATATGTATCCTGTAACTCCCTTAGGAAAATTCTTTAGCGCTTTAATAGGAGTTATAGGGATTGGCTTTGTGGCATTACCTACAGGAATTATAAGTTCAGCTTTAATAGATAAAGTAAAAGAAGAAAAGAGTAATTGTAGTAACTGCCCTAATTGTGGGGTAAGAATAGATAAGAACTAATGGGATTTCAATTTTACAGACGAATAAAACTAGGAAAAGGTTTTGGACTGAATATTAGTAAATCGGGCATTTCTCCAAGCTTACGAACTAAAATAGGAGCAGTAAGCTCCAAAGGGTACTCTATAAGAACGGGTATAAAAGGGTTGCAGTATAGAAAAAGACACACTAAAAAAGAAGGAATAGGCTGCCTAGGAATTGTCTTTGCTATAGTTAGTGTTTTTGTAGCACTGTTAATAAAAAGAAAGTAAATATACTCGTAGTTAAACTATAATCAAATGAAAGTAGGAATACAAAAAACAGTAAATATTATTTGTGCCATAGCATTGTTTTTAGCAGTAACAGCACTACCAATTGAATATTACAATGTTTTAAGAATAATTGTTTTTATAGGAGGCTTATTGGTAGTTTTTAATCAGAAAATAAAGAAGCATTGGAGGTTATTATTTATACCAATAACATTATTATTTAACCCCATATTTCCCATCTATTTTTATGTAAAATCATATTGGGTTCTTTTAGATGTTCTCTGCGGAATCTTATTTCTACTGCTCATATTTTATGGGTATAGCTCAAGCATAAAAAAACAACGAACAATAAAAAAACAAGTGTCTAAAAATAAAGACATGTATAACGTTAAATATTAAAAAAATGAATGAAATAACTACCGAACTTAAAAGTCACTTTTTAAGACTATATGAAATGGCTTTTGCTGATAATGATTTTGATGTGTTAGAAACACAAATGCTATACAAATTTGCAGAAGAGAGAAATATATCTAAACAAGAGTTAGATAACATTCTACTATCAACCCAACAAGAAAGCTTAGTACCCGAAAGCTTGGAGCTTAAAGTTGAATACTTATACGATTTAGCAGTAATGATTTGGGCAGATGGAAAAGTAACAGAAGATGAAATGATAACTCTAAAAAAGTATTGTTTAAAGTTCGGGTTTTTGGAAGAGAATCTAGAAGAATTGACCAGTTTTTTGATAGAGAATGCAAAAAAATATACTCCTAAAACAACATTGTTAAAACAACTAACCTAATCAACTAACAAATATGGAAGCCTTAAAAAAAATATTTACTACAAGGGAGAAAGACCCAGTAGAAAAAGTAGTAGTAAAGGAAGAAAAAAAAGATGTCAAACTAACTTTTTTCGAAAGTGGTTATGGATCATCTAAGCAAGCCTCAGGAAATCACAAAGTATTCAGAGCTTGTTTAAATAATGTGTATATGGATTACAAGAGAAAATGCGCAGAAGATGAAGAGCTACAAAAAAAACTAAAAGATCCTCATATACAAGAAAAAGGAAGAGAAGGAATTGAGTTAAAGAAAAGACAAACAGCAAAAGCAATCTTAGAAGAAAACATTAAAACAGATGAAGAAAAGATTGAAGAGTGTGAACATCAAATAGTTGAAGTTAGAGAGAATCCGGAGAAGTATGTAGAAGAAGTAGATAAAAAGCCAAAAGCCCAATTTTATTTAGGGTTAATAGTACTTATTCCAATAACATTCTACTTATTAGTTTTTTACATATCAGCCTCATATTCAGCTTTTTTTAAAAACTTTGAAAATAGCGAGTTATCAGCGGCAATTTTTGATGGAAAATCATTTTCTAAAGCTTTAGAACATGGAGTGTTAGAAGCGATTTTTATAGCTACCATACCATTCGCTTTTATGGGTTTAGGATATTTAATACATATGTTTCAAAAACATAAAAATTGGTTGTCATATGTAAAAATAGGAGCATTATTTATTATCACTTTTATATTCGATGCCATACTAGCGTATCAGATAGAAATGAAGATTTATGATTATAATAAAACACCAGATTCACCAGAGTTCGATTTGTCAATAGCCTTTAGTAAAGTAGAGTTTTGGGGAATCATCTTTGCAGGCTTTGTCGTATATATAATTTGGGGACTGGTGTTTGATTTTATTATGAAGGAATATGAGAACATTGATAAAATAAAAGCCTTTATAAGAAGTAAAAGAGAAACGATTGTTAACCTACAAAAATCAATAGTTGAAGCCATAGAAAAATTAAACGGTGTAAAAGAAGAAATCTCAGGAATAGAAGCAAGAATAGCTAATTTACAAAGAACAATTGATGGCTTTGTATTCCCTAATAAACGTTACTTAACCTACCATGCAGAATATGTAAAAGGATGGTATTTAGCTATAACAGACAATTTTTTAGATTTAAAAAGAAGAGATGAATTACTTTCTAAATGTGATGAAGTAGAAAAAGAACACCTGACAAAATATGATTTAACAGATGAAAACACGGAAGGAATAATTTATAAATCTCAATTAAAATAACGAAAAATGAAAGCATATAAACTTATAATAGTAACTCTATATATAATACTTACATACTCTTGTTCAAATAAAAAAGAAAAAGACCCAGTAGCAGAAGTATCAAAAGAAATAAGTAGTACAAGTAAAAAAAAGAGCAAAGAAAATTTAAATATTAGTATCGTATTAGATTTGTCAGATAGAATAAATCCAAAGAAGTATCCAGAACCTTCAATGGAGTTTTATCAAAGAGATTTAGGTTACATAGAGTCTGTCGCGAAGACTTTTGAAAACCATATTAGAGGAAAGAGAACAAATAAAATTAATGATAAAATACAACTGTTTGTTGAGCCGGCACCATCAGATAGTGAATTAAATCAGAAAATAGCAACACTCAAAACACAGTTTGATAAAACCAATGCAACCAAAGACGAAATTCTAAAAACCGCAAAGAAGTATACAGAAATATGTAATAATATTTATGAAACCGCTATTACAGATGATAAATATGTTGGGTCAGATATAAGAGGTTTCTTTAAAAATAAGATCCAAGATTATTGTGTGGAAGAAGGATATAAGAATGTGGTAGTGGTTTTAACAGATGGGTATGTGTACCATAAAGATAACCTTACAAGAGAACAAAACAGAACATCGTACTTAGTACCAAAAACAATAAGAAGTTTCAAACTAAATAAAGGTAATTGGAAAGAGAAGTTTCAATCAAAAGATTATGGTTTTTTACCTTTACATAAAAATTTACAAAATGTAGAAGTATTAGTTTTGGGAGTAAACCCGGATAAAAAGAACCCTTACGAAGAAGATGTAATAAAAGAGTATTGGAAAAAATGGTTAAAAGAAATGAATGTAAAGAAGTTTCAAATAAAAAGAGCCGATTTACCTATTCATATAAATGATGTTATCAACGATTTTATTCTTACCAAGTAAACTATGTACCTAAAAACAATACTATTATTTTTATTAATAACTGTAATAGGGGCAAAAGTACCGAAAGAATTTAGTGCAAGAGTAATTGGGGTAGTAGACGGAGATACCGTAAAGGTGTTATATCAAAACAAACCAATACACATAAGGCTAGAACATATTGATTGTCCAGAAAAAGGACAAGCTTATAGCACCAAAGCAAAACAATTTGTATCCAACAAAATATTTGGAAAAACAGTTAAAATAGTTAACAAAGGGAAGTGGCATTGGAACCGTTTAATCGCCGAAATATATTTTGATAACCATCAAAACATTAATAAAAGCTTAGTTAAAAAAGGGTTGGCAATGCACTTTAAAAAATATTCAAAAAGTAAAGAATATGCCCTGTTAGAAAACAAAGCAAAACAACTTAAAATAGGTATGTGGTCATTACCCAATGTAACGACACCCTGGCAATATAGAAAACAACCAAACTAAATAACAAATGAAAAAAGTCATAATAATGCTACTATCAGTAGGTGTGTTAGTGGCATTTCAAAAAGTAGAAGACAAAAAAGTGTATATCTGTAGTAGTGTAGCAAGCACCAAATACCACTTTAAAAAAAACTGTAGAGGATTATCACAATGCAAAGCAACGATAAAAGAAAGTACAGAGAAAAAAGTGAGGAGATTTGGCAGATTGCTCTGTAAATGGGAGAAGAAAGCATTAAAAAAGAAATAAAACGAACTCTGTTGATAACTATATTAACAGAGTTTTTTATTTTTTCGGGCGAAGTACTATTTTAGCACGGACTTCAATTCACACGATTTTTTTATGACGCAAGAAACACAATATACCGAAGACAATATACGCTCGCTCGATTGGAAAGAACATATCCGTATGCGACCAGGGATGTATATTGGTAAACTGGGGGACGGATCATCACCAGATGACGGAATTTACATTTTGGTAAAAGAGGTTTTAGATAACTCCATTGACGAATTTGTCATGGGAGGAGGTAAAACCATAGAAGTTTCTGTACAAGGAAATAAAGTAATTGTGCGAGATTACGGACGTGGTATTCCGCTAGGGAAAGTAGTGGACGTAGTTTCGAAGATGAACACAGGAGGAAAATACGATTCTAAAGCCTTTAAAAAATCAGTTGGTTTAAACGGAGTAGGTACCAAAGCAGTAAATGCGTTGTCAACCTATTTTAGAGTAGAATCGAATCGGGATGGTAAATCGGCTTCTGCCGAATTTGAAAAAGGAAACTTAACCAATCAAGAAATACTAGATGAAACATCACGTCGTAGAGGTACCAAAGTAACCTTTATTGCAGATGAAACCATCTTTAAAAATTATAAGTATCGTCCTGAGTATATTTCTAAACTATTAAAAAACTATGTGTACCTAAATCCAGGGTTAACCATCGTTTTTAATGGAGAGAAATTTTATTCAGAAAACGGGTTAAAAGACTTATTGGAAGATAACAACAACAAAGAAGATATGTTGTATCCAATAATCCATTTACGAGGCAATGATATTGAAGTCGCAATAACACACAGTAGAACACAGTATTCAGAAGAATACCATTCATTTGTAAACGGACAAAATACCACCCAAGGAGGAACGCACTTAAACGCGTTTAGAGAAGCGGTAGTAAAAACAGTTCGAGAATTTTTTGGGAAAAATTTCGATGCTTCCGATGTGCGTAAATCAATTATTGGTGCAATCTCTATCAAGGTAATGGAGCCTGTTTTTGAAAGTCAAACAAAAACGAAATTAGGTTCTACAGAAATGGGAGGAGACCTGCCAACTGTTAGAACCTACATCAACGACTTTGTAAAAACACAGTTAGATAATTACTTACATAAAAACACTGAAGTAGCCGACAAACTTCAAAAGAAGATACTACAGGCAGAAAAAGAGCGTAAAGAATTATCAGGAATACGAAAATTAGCTCGTGAACGTGCAAAAAAAGCAAGTTTACACAACAAAAAACTACGCGATTGTCGTATACATTTTGGAGACACTAAAAAAGATGGATATTTAGATACGACCTTGTTTATTACAGAGGGAGATTCGGCAAGTGGATCCATCACTAAATCACGTAATGTAAACACACAAGCAGTATTTAGTTTAAAAGGAAAGCCACTAAACTCATATGGGTTGTCTAAAAAGATAGTGTACGAGAATGAAGAGTTTAACCTATTACAAGCAGCCTTAAACATTGAAGACGGACTGGAAGATTTACGTTATAACAATATCGTAATTGCTACCGATGCCGATGTTGATGGTATGCATATTCGCTTGTTATTAATAACCTTTTTTTTACAATTCTTCCCAGAAGTAATTAAAGATGGACACCTGTATATTTTAGAAACTCCGTTATTTAGAGTACGAAATAAAAAAGAAACCATTTATTGTTATTCAGAAGAAGAAAAGCAAGCTGCGATAAACAAACTAAGAGGAAAACCGGAAATTACTCGATTTAAGGGGTTAGGAGAAATTTCTCCTAACGAATTTGTCCATTTTATTGGAGATGATATTCGTTTAGACCCTGTAATGTTAGACAAAGAAATGTCGATAGAACAAATGTTAGAATTCTATATGGGTAAAAATACGCCGAACAGACAAAAGTTTATCATTAACAACTTAAAGGTTGAGTTAGATATTGTAGAAGAGGTTTAAAAAGAAATTATATGAAAGCATCGAAGTTATATCAATTGTATATTATAATTGGGATTATATTTTTTATTAGTTGTTCCTCTAACAAAGAAGAAGAAGAGTGTATGAAAACAGTTACCATCCCGCAGTTTTATACAGTAGGAGACCATATATATCGTTATGATGTAGAGCAGGAGGTGCCATGTGATGCTGTGTTAATTACAGAACCTGTAAATATAGAACCACCTTTACTAGAAGGATTTACGTATGAAGTATTACGCTTTGAATATACTTCAGATACAGGAAACAACACCTCAAGATTAGAGTTTGAGATAAAATTAAATAATCCAAACAATTACTCTGTACAAGGGATTCCTTATTTTACTTTATCAAGCGACGATGTAGTGTATACAACGAATTACGCTAACCTATTGAAGGTACCGTGTACTACTTTAAACGCAAATTCAAGTTGTACAGTAACTTTAGACTTAGAAGAAAATAGGGCTGTTGGCTTTCCAAGTTCACTAGAACTTGTAACTGTAAAGTATTACCTAACAGAGTAAGTTTTTAATTAGAATTAATAATAAATTGTTTAACGAATAAACGTTTAAACATTCATACATGAGTGAAGAAAATAACAATTACGAACACGACGAAGAACTAAACCAACCCCTTGAAAATACAGAGACCATAACCAAGGTTACAGGAATGTATAAAGAGTGGTTTTTAGATTATGCTTCGTATGTAATTTTAGAACGTGCAGTACCCTCAATGGAAGATGGGTTTAAGCCTGTGCAGCGCCGTATCATGCATTCAATGAAAGATTTAGATGATGGACGCTACAACAAAGTAGCAAACATTGTTGGACATACAATGCAGTATCACCCTCATGGAGATGCTTCGATTGCCGATGCTATGGTGCAAATGGGGCAAAAAGAACTGTTAATCGACATGCAAGGTAACTGGGGAAATATTTTAACAGGAGACCGTGCAGCCGCCTCGCGTTATATCGAAGCACGGTTGTCTAAATTTGCGTTAGATGTTGTTTTCAATGCTAAAACTACCGAATGGCAAGCTTCGTATGATGGACGAAAAAAAGAACCTATTAACTTACCTGTAAAGTTCCCTTTACTATTAGCACAAGGAGCAGAAGGTATTGCGGTAGGATTGTCTACTAAAATATTACCCCATAACTTTAACGAGTTAATCGATGCCTCTGTAAAATATTTAAAAGGAAGGAGTTTTACACTTGTGCCCGATTTTTTAACAGGTGGAATAGCCGATGTTACCAACTATAACGAAGGGAAACGAGGTGGAAAAGTAAGAGTAAGAGCAAAAATATCGGCTCTCGATAAGAAAACATTAGTAATTACTGAAGTGCCTTTTGGTACTACTACATCATCGTTAATTGATAGTATTTTAAAAGCTAATGAAAAGGGAAAAATTAAGATTAAACGTATTGAAGATAACACAGCAGCCAATGTTGAAATCTTAGTACATTTACCAGCTAATGTATCACCAGACAAAACAATTGATGCTTTATATGCTTTTACCAGTTGTGAAAATTCAATTTCTCCTCTATGTTGTATTATTGAAGACAACAAGCCAGTATTTGTTGGTGTAAACGAGGTATTGAAAAAATCAACAGATTTTACAGTAGAATTATTAAAGCGTGAATTAGAAATACAATTATACGAATTAGAAGAACAATGGCATTTTGCTTCTTTAGAACGTATTTTTATAGAAAACAGAATTTACCGTGATATTGAAGAAGTAGAAACTTGGGAAGGAGTAATTGAAGCAATTGATATAGGGTTAAAACCCCATACAAAACATCTAAAAAGAGAAGTAACAGAAGAAGATATTGTTCGTTTAACTGAAATAAGGATAAAGAAAATATCGAAGTTCGATATCGATAAAGCAAAACAATTTATTGAAGGCTTAGAAGAAAAAATAGCGGAGGTTAAGCATCATTTAGACAATTTAATCGATTTTGCAATAGACTATTTTAAAGAGCTAAAAGTAAAATACGGAAAAGGCAAAGAACGTAAAACCGAAATCCGAATTTTTGATGATATCGTGGCAACCAAAGTGGTAATGCGTAACTCAAAACTCTATGTAAATAGAGAAGAAGGATTTATAGGAACCTCGTTACGAAAAGACGAATATGTTACCGACTGTGCAGATATTGATGATGTAATAGTGTTTAGAGAAGATGGCTCAATGTTGGTAACTAAAGTAGACTCTAAAACCTTTGTAGGAAAAGGAATTATTCATGTTGCTATATTCAAGAAAAAAGATAAACGTACCGTTTACAACATGATATATCGTGATGGTGCTAAAGGACCTTCATATATGAAGCGTTTTAACGTTACATCAGTAACTCGCGATAAAGAGTATAACTTAGCCAACGGTGATGCCAAATCAAAAGTATTGTATTTTACAGCAAACTCTAATGGAGAAGCTGAGGTAGTTACTATTTTACTCCGAGCAGTAGGAAGCGTGAAAAAACTAAAATGGGACATTGATTTTGCCGATTTAGCGATAAAAGGACGTAGTGTTAGAGGTAACTTAGTAACCAAGTACTCGATTAAAAAAGTAGAGTTTAAAGAAGCGGGAGTTTCAACTTTAAAGCCTAGAAAAATTTGGTTTGACGATACAGTACAACGTTTAAATGTTGATGGTAGAGGAGAATTGTTAGGTGAGTTTAAAGCAGAAGATAAAATTTTAATAGCTACACAGTCAGGAAAAATTAAAGCAGTATCACCAGATTTAGCGATGCACTTTGAAAACGATATGATTGTGTTAGAAAAATGGAAACCTAACAAGCCTATTTCAGCAATTTATTTCGACGGAATTAAAGAACGTTATTTCGTAAAACGATTCTTAGTAGAAACACCCGATAAAGAAGAACTTTTTATATCAGAAGACGAAAAATCAAAGCTAGAAATCATAGCTACAGATTACCGTCCTATGGCAGAGGTAATTTTTTCAAAAAGAAGTTTAGATACCATAGTGGTTAATTTTGAAGACTTTATAGCAGTTAAAGGAATTAAGGCTCAAGGAAACCAATTAACCACCGATAAAATAAGAACAGTTAATTTGTTAGAATCGTTGCCTTATGAAGAGCCAGAAGAAGAAAAAGTAGAGGATATTGAGGTAAATGATGAAGAAGAAATTAAAGAAGAAGCATTAGCTTTAGAAGTAGAAGAAGCAAAGCCTAAAGAATTTGTAGAGTCTAAAGAAGACAAAGCAAAAAGGGCATTAGAAAGAGCACTTCAAAAAAAGAAAAAAGATAAAGATGACGAAAGCCAAACAGCATTGTTTTAATGGATAAATTTTTTCCATACCGGTTTAACTTAAATACCTTTTTTGGAGCTTTAGGATACATTATAGTTGTGTTCTTAGTATCTTGGGCTATTTCAAGATTGGTTAGAGCTATTATTTGGCAACTGATTAAAAGTAAGAAAGAAGATCGTTTTGGGAGAACGAGTATCCAGTTTTTGCGTAATTCCGTATCGTTTGTAATTGGACTCTTAAGTGTCATTTATGTAATTATGACGGTACCTGCTTTTAGAAGTAAAGCAACCTTAATTTTTTCTGGAGCCGGTATTTTAGCCGCTATTATAGGTTTTGCTGCACAAGCAGCACTATCGAACTTAATAGCTGGAGCTTTCATAGTCATATTCCGCCCATTTAGAGTAGGAGATTATATTAAGTTAGATGATACAAGAGTTGGTATTGTTGAAGACATAACATTGAGGCATACCGTAATAAATAACTTTGAAAACAAACGGTTAATAATACCCAACTCTGTAATTAGTACCGATTCTATTTTAAACCATACTATAGAAGACTCTCATGTATTGAGTTTTAACAACTTTAAAATAGGGTTAAAAGCAGACATTGATTTAGCACGAAGAATTATACAAGAAGAAGCTGTAAAGTTACCAACAGTTATTGACTATCGTACACCAGATCAAGTAATGAGTGATGTGCATCAAGTAGATGTTCGTGTTATTGATGTATATCCAGACCATATTCACATGCGTGCTTATGTGTGGTTAAATGAACCATTCCAAGAATTTAAGACGAAATGTGCTTTAAAAGAAGCGGTTCATAAACGTTTTCTTGAAGAAGGTGTACACTTGCCGATACCAATCAATATTAATGAAATAATAAAAAGAGTAAACTAAGGGTGCTTTTTTTTAATATACGTCAAAAGTTATAAATAAGTTTTTTTCGGAAGGATTGGGAACTTCAGCAATTAATCCGTAGATACCTTTATTTAAGATAGCAGTAAAATAAGCTTTATTACCCGTAGGCATATCGTTAACTCCACCTAAAAAAGTGACATCAGAAGGCGCAGGTTCAATTAGCCCTTTAGGATTAAGCCCAATTCATCCAATTTTCTAAGTTTTTCCCCTCAGGATACTTATCAATTAGAAAAAAATGGGTTTGCGGAGATTTGTTAATATAACGAAATGTATTCCATCCAGAAGCTATGGTATCGGACATTTGAAAATCCATACTTTCTGTAACAATTTCAATTACTTGTTTCTTTTTTAGAACTTCTTTTTTTATTTGGGTGGTACTATGAGTTTGCTTTTTATCTTTTTTACACGATTGAAAAATTAAAAATACATAACATATAATTGTGAGAGCCAATATCTCTTTACATAAAGTTTTCATATAGAAAAAAGTTTAGTTGGTAATTCTATTTTAAAACTAGGGAAGTAAAAGAGAGGAATTATTTATTATTTAGCCAAGGAATAATAATGTAAAAATAAAAAATACTTTAGAGAAAAAAAACAGGTAAATAACTGGTTTTAAGGATAGTGAAGATTAGTTGGCTTTTTTAAATAAAAAACTCAGTCCTAAACGGCTTAAGAACTTTTTTTCAAATTCCCAAAAGAACTTAAATTGACCAAAAAGCCATCCAACTAGAGGTAAAGTAGTTTGGTATATGGGAAATATAAGTAAAATTCTTAAAGGATAATATAGCCAAGGAGTCATGGT
The DNA here is from genome assembly GCF_036350695.1 of Tenacibaculum sp. FZY0031. Taxonomy (NCBI): domain Bacteria; kingdom Pseudomonadati; phylum Bacteroidota; class Flavobacteriia; order Flavobacteriales; family Flavobacteriaceae; genus Tenacibaculum; species Tenacibaculum sp. FZY0031. The sequence continues at coordinate 49,931 of NZ_JAZDVY010000010.1, read as the reverse complement.
ATCAGGAGATAATCCTAATAAATTGGTAACAGGTTTGGCAACCCAAGCAGCAAAAGAACCGTTTATAGCAAAAACAATAAAAATAGCAGCTAATGCCCAATTACTTTCTATACCCCAACGTTGTTTAAGTTTCTCCATAAATCCTAATATGGAGGCAAAAGTAATTAAAAGAAAAAGGGCAAACAAATGTTTGCCCCTTCATTACATTATATAAATCAACAAAGTTATTTTTTCCCAAATACTCCGCCTAAAAGCCCTCCTAAGAGTCCTCCAGACTTTTGTTGGCTGTTACCAGCATTTCCTAAAATCATTCCCGCTACATCATCAACAATACTACCATCACCATCAGCATCTAATATTTGTTCTAAGAAGCTCTGTTCTTTTTGAGCTGAATTACCGCCAAGTAAACCGCCTAAAAGGCCATTCAAATCACCAGCATTATTTATGTTTTCTTGTCGAGACTGCTTCCCCAGTAATCCCATTAAAATGGGAGCAGCCGTTTTTAAAATATCAGCAACAGCACTGGTGTCCATACCGGCTTTCTGACCAATAACTTTTTCTACTCCTTGTTGTTTACTTCCTAAAACATGACCTAAAATTTTACCCCCATCTTGTAAAACATCAGAGTTAACACCACCATTAAATAAGTCCCCCAAATTATCTAAGATTCCACCATCATGCTTATTTAATGCGCTTTTTAAACTTTCAGCACCTTGAGGTGTAGCAGCATTTCGCTGCATTGCTTTCATTAAAACAGGTAATGCCATTGTTAAAACACTACTAGTTTTGTTAGTGTCTTGTCCTGTAGAGCCAGCAACACCAGATATAATTGCTTTACCAGTATCGCTATTTAATAAATCTAAAATTCCCGTCATTTTTTTATTTTATAAGGTTAGTACTAAGTTTCTAATTAATGGGACACAAGATACAAACTCAAGGTCACTTTTTTTTTAAATAATTCTTTATACCTTACGGCCAGTAAAAAACTAATAGATTAATATATTGTATGAAGAAACTTGCATTACACTGGCAAATTTTAATAGGAATGGTTTTAGGTATTTTATTTGGGTTAGGAATGACTTTTATAGATGGAGGAGTATCGTTCGTATCTGACTGGATAAAACCTTTGGGAACTATTTTCGTAAAACTATTAAAACTAATAGCTGTACCATTAATTATTGCTTCTTTGGTAAAAGGAATCTCTGATTTAAAAGATATTTCAAAGTTTAAGAATATTGGTTTGCGTACTATATTAATTTATATAGGTACCACTGTAATAGCGATAACAATAGGGTTAATGCTAGTTAATATTGTACAACCTGGAGAAGGAATATCAGAAGATACGATAGCGAAACTAACAGCAGACTATGCAAATAGTGAAGGGGTTCAAGCAAAAATTGCAGAAGCCAGCAAACAAAAAGAAAGCGGACCGCTACAGTTTTTAGAAGATATGGTTCCTGATAATGCTATGCAGGCTATGAGTAATAATAAAGCAATGTTGCAAGTAATTTTCTTTACTATTTTCTTAGGAATTTCAATGTTATTAGTAGGAGAGAAAAATGCAAAACCATTAAAAAACTTCTTTGATTCATTAAACGAAGTTGTATTGAAAATGGTAGATCTTATTATGTTAACCGCTCCTTATGCTGTATTCGCATTGTTAGCAAATGTAGTAGTGTCTTCTAATGATCCAGATTTATTACTAGCATTGTTAAAATACGGATTAACTGTTATAGGAGGATTGTTGTTAATGATAGCACTTTACATGATTTTAATAAGCGTATTTACAAAGAAAAACCCACTGTGGTTTTTACAACAAATTAGTCCAGCACAGTTATTAGCATTTTCAACGAGTTCTAGTGCAGCTACCTTACCTGTTACGATGGAAAGAGTTGAAGAACATATTGGAGTAGACAAAGAAGTGTCGAGTTTTGTATTGCCTGTAGGAGCTACTATTAATATGGATGGTACAAGTTTGTATCAAGCAGTAGCTGCCGTTTTTATATCGCAGGCTTTAGGATTCGATTTAACTTTTGGAGATCAGCTGACCATTATTTTAACAGCTTTGTTAGCCTCAATTGGTTCAGCAGCTGTGCCCGGAGCAGGAATGGTAATGTTAGTAATCGTATTAGAATCTGTTGGTTTTCCAGCAGACAAATTAGCCATAGGTTTAGCATTAATATTTGCAGTAGATAGACCATTAGATATGTGTAGAACGGTTATCAATGTAACAGGTGATGCAACCGTATCAACTTTGGTGGCGAAGTCTGTAGGGAAGTTAGGAAAACCACATCCGCATAACTGGGATGAACATTACAATGAAGTTAAATAAAGTTATATGCTTACAGTAAATACTCCCATAGTTTCGGTTGAATGGTTATGTGAAAACTTGAAGGCAGATAACTTAATAGTTCTTGATGCAACGATTCAGAAAGTAGGAACTCAAGCAAATGATAAAAAAGAGAAACAGCAGATTCAAAATGCTGTTTTCTTTGATTTAAAGAATGTTTTCTTAGATGGAGAAGCGGAATATCCTAATACGATTCCGTCAGAAAAATATTTTGAAAAGGAGGTTCAAAAACTAGGAATTAATAATGATAGTTGTATTGTTGTTTACGACGATTTGGGAGTGTATTCGTCTCCAAGAGTTTGGTGGTTGTTTAGAACATTTGGATTTGAAAATATTACAGTTTTAAATGGAGGATTGCCTGCTTGGAAAGAGGCAGGTTATATGGTTGAGTCTAAAAAAGAAAGAACATTGTCTGTAGGAAATTTCAAAGCCACCATTAATAGAAGTAAAATTAGTGTAACAGAGGAAGTATTGAAAGCTTCTCGTGATAAACAAATTATACTAGATGCTCGTTCCAAAGGAAGATTTAACGCGACAGTACCAGAACCAAGACAAGACTTAAGAGGGGGGCATATTCCAAATTCTAAAAGTTTGCCTTATACAGAGTTACAAGTGGCAGGTAAAATGAAATCGAAAGAAGAACTTCAGATTATATTTTCTGAAATAACTCCAAGTAAAGAAGCAATGATTTTTTCTTGTGGATCAGGAATTACGGCATGCATACTTGCTTTGGGAGCTGAAGAAGCAGGAAATACGAATTATAGTGTTTACGACGGTTCTTGGACAGAGTGGGCAAGTAGGTTAGAATTACCTGTAGAAAAATAGTGAAAAAAGATAAAAAAAGGAGTAAATAGGAGTGTAAGTTTTTTTAACTAAATAAGTTATGTTTTTTAGTTTGCTTGAATAAAATGTTTAAGTTAGTAACTTAAACTGATTAATGATGAAAAAAACGATTCTTTTATTTTATTTGTATTTATAAGTACAATTAGCTTTTCTCAAAGAACCTATTGGTTAGGAGAATTTAAAAGTGGTTCAAAAATTTATTTAGCTTTAATTAAGAATGATAAAAATCATGGCTTGCATATAAGAATGTACAGTACTAATAATAATAGGGCTGTGTTAATTTATGCGAATAAAAAGAAAAACTCAGAAACGTATAAATTACAAAAACAATATGGAGGTTGGTCTGATAAAAATTACCTAACATTTTCTAATCTTTTAGGAAAAGATAATGGTTATCTGGTGATAAACGGTAAGCCTTTGAGTATAAGAAAGATAAGCAGAAACGATATTCCTAATTATATAAAAGGATCAAGAACCCAATATAAAAGAACATATGTTACAAATTAAAAAAGCCTCTAATTAGAGGCTTTTTTTATCATATAAGTTTTTTAACTTCCTGTTTTAAAAAGGAAATAGCTGTGTTTGCTGGACTTTCCTGTTGCGAGTAGTCAATTAATACATTTTCACGTAAATCTTTAGCAGTTTCAGAACTCTCTGCTGTATTTCGAAGTTTAGCTATAATAGCTAATTTAGCAGCTAAAACAGCTTTCCAACTATCATCAGAAATATATAACTGCTGTACTAAATTATGTTCAAACTCTTGTTCTATATTACCAATTAAAAGTTGTAAATAGTTATCGGTATCATTTCCTATTGGGTTTACTCTTAATAATAATTTTGAGGGATTGATACGCTCACAAAATAACAACATGCGTTCATAAGCTTGTAGTTTAGTAGGCAAACTTTCACGTTTTTTTTCAACCAAAGCTTTAAAGGTTTTTTCTTTATTGTTTTGTTCAATAAAGCGGCCTAAAATTAAGTAAGCTACACCGCCAGTTACTAATGCAGGTAGGGCATACGCAAGCCCTTCAATAATTTTATCTTCCATAATGCGAATATACGAGTCCTGTTAAAATAGCCAATCCAAAACTTAGTAAAGTTCCAATCAGTACATATTCAGTAAGCTTTCTATCTTTGGATGCCGTTAAATCTCCAAACCTAAATATAGATTTGGCTGCAAGTAAAAAACCAACACCTGCCCACTGGTTAATTGCGATAAAAACAAAAATTAATATACGTTCTAAAAAACCAATGTACCTACCTGCATTGGCTAACGATTGTTCTGTTGATTTATTACCCTTTTCAGGATTCCATTTAGAAATTAAGGTATTTATAATAATCGAAGAGGTATAAGTAACAAAAATTAAACAAGCAAAAAGTAATAAGTTTTGTTGAGTTAAAATAGCGTTGATACTAATGTTAAAAGGAGCGTACATGTACGTGGCTAAGCCTAAGAAGAATATATGTAGTATCTGATCTAAAAAGAAAAATAAACGCTTGCTTTTCTTTTTTTGAAGGTATAATTTTCCAAGATCAACTAAGTAATGAGAAATAACTACCAGTAAAAACACACTCCAATAAATAGGGTTAAACTGTAGGAATAAAAATAATAACACAGCATGAATACCTATATGAGCATAAAGTTTGGTAGACTGTATTTTCTTTTTCTCTTTATCTTTTACCCAATTTTTAGGTTGGAAGACAAAATCACCCAATAAATGAGCAATAAGTAGTTTTAAAAACAGTATCATAGATTATTTATTTTCTGATTCATGAGTTTTCTATAGCGCTTTTCTAACTTCATAATCTCATCATAACCAGCACGTTTTCTTCGTTCGCTAGCACTACTTTCTGAAATAGCTAACTTTTTAGCAATTACTTTTTGAGTGCACTCGGGGTTTTGTATAGACATATTTACAAAAGCAGCAGAGTTAGTTGTCCAATTGTCCATTATTAACAAGCTTAACCCTAAAGAAACTTCAAATTCTTCATTAATATCTTTCCATGGAGTATTCAAGGCTAAATTCTGCTTTTTTAGTAAATGATCAAATGCATAACCAGAATTTACAAAAGCGTCACCATTGGCTTCGGTAATTTTTTCGCTATCAAAACTTTTATCACCTATGCCAATAGCTAAACGAATGTCTAAATCTTTTATTTTCTTAATGTTAGTTTTTAATTCAATGACGAAAAGTAGCGCATCCGCAATGTTTTCAATTTCAATTTGAAAACTATCTCCACGAAAAAGCTCCCATGTTTTTGGAGTTTCTCCAACAGTATTGAAAGATTTTTTCAGTAAAGGGAGCCATGTTTCAGCAGAAACACCACGAGAATTAACAATATCACCAGTAATTACACTTGTCATGTATTTAATTTTTAGTAAAAATAAGCTTTCAAATTGAAAACTCCAAATAATTCGGGTTTTAAAACGAATATTTAAAAATAAGGGTTTTAAGGCGAATATTTGTTAATTCGGGTTTAAACTTGAATTTATAGCACTAAAAATTAGTGAATAAAAAAAAGGGGAGAATCTTTAAAAAACCTAAAAGATTGGTTAATTTTCCATTTTTAAAATACTTTCAATTTAATTTCCATTGAGTACTTATTTAGAGCAACTTAACGAACCACAGAGAGCGGCTGTTTTACAAAAAGACGGTCCAATGATAATTATAGCAGGAGCAGGATCGGGTAAAACGAGAGTGTTGACCTATAAAATTGCTTATTTAATGGAGCAAGGTGTAGATGCATTTAACATTTTATCGTTAACGTTTACCAACAAAGCTGCCCGTGAAATGAAAGATCGTATTGGTAAAGTAGTAGGGTATAGCGAAGCTAAAAATCTTTGGATGGGAACATTTCACTCGGTTTTTGCACGTATTTTACGATCTGAAGCTGATCGATTAGGCTATCCGTCAAATTTTACCATTTACGATACACAAGATTCTGTTCGGTTGATAACGGCGATTATCAAAGAAATGAATTTAGATAAAGACCGATATAAGCCAAAGCAAATCTTAAGTAGAATATCGTCTTTTAAAAACAGTTTAATTACGGTTAGGGCCTATTTTAATAACTCCGATTTACAACAAGCCGACTTAGAAGCAAGCAGACCAAGAACAGGTGATATCTATAAAGAATATGTAGATAGATGTTTTAAGTCAGGAGCTATGGATTTTGACGATTTGCTATTGCGTACTAATGAATTATTAGCACGTTTTCCAGATGTGTTGGCAAAGTATCAAGATCGTTTCCGATATATTTTGGTAGATGAGTATCAAGATACGAACCATTCGCAGTATTTAATTGTACGTGCATTAGCAGATCGATTTCAGAATATTTGTGTGGTAGGAGATGATTCGCAAAGTATTTACGGATTCCGTGGGGCGAATATTCAAAACATCTTGAACTTCCAGAAGGATTATCCAGATGTGAAAACATTCAAGTTAGAACAAAATTATCGTTCAACAAGTAACATCGTACGCGCTGCAAATAGTGTAATTGATAAGAATAAAACGAAGCTAGATAAAGAAATTTGGACAGCCAACGACGCGGGAGATAGTGTAAAGGTAATGCGTACAATTTCTGATGGAGAAGAAGGACGCTTCGTAGCACAATCTATTTGGGAAAACCAAATGAATCATCAGTTAACAAGCGATCAATTTGCTATTTTATACCGTACCAATGCACAATCAAGAGCTATAGAAGATGCACTGCGAAAAAAAGATATTAAGTATAAAATTTACGGAGGTATTTCATTCTACCAACGTAAAGAAATTAAAGACTTGCTATCGTATTTACGAATTTTAATCAACCCGAATGACGAGGAAGCATTAAAACGTATCATTAATTACCCAGCCAGAGGAATTGGAGCTACAACGTTAGATAAATTAACCATTGCAGCGAATCATTATAAAAAATCAATGTTTGATATTTTAAAAAATATCAGCACAGTAGATATCAATCTTAACTCTGGAACCAAAACAAAGTTGCAGAATTTTGTAAACATGATTCAGCGTTTTCAAATTGAAGCACAAACAAAAAACGCTTTTGAAATTGCTGATTTGGTAGTTAAACAAACCCAATTAGTAAAAGATTTACAAAAAGATGGAACTCCAGAAGGAGTTAATAAAGTTGAAAATGTTCAAGAACTTTTAAACGGAATAAAAGATTTTATTACCGATAAAATTGAAACAGGAGAGGATGCATCGTTAACGTCATTTTTAGAAGATGTAGCACTAGCTACAGATTTTGATTCAGACAAACAAGATGAAGAAGCCCGAGTTTCGTTAATGACAATCCACTTATCTAAAGGGTTAGAATTTCCTTATGTATACATTGTTGGATTAGAAGAAAGTTTATTTCCATCGGCAATGAGTATGAATACTCGTAGTGAACTAGAAGAGGAACGTCGTCTATTTTATGTGGCGTTAACAAGGGCAGAAAAAGGAGCGTACTTAACGTACGCGCAAACACGTTATCGCTGGGGGAAATTAACCGATGGTGAACCAAGTAGGTTTTTAGAAGAAATAGATGAGCAGTATTTAGAGTATTTAACACCAAAAGTACCTGAACCTTCGGTAAACAGGTTTATAGATGCTAGCTTGTTTGAAGAGGATTCACCAAGGAAAATACGTTTTCAAAAACCAATTCAAAAAAAGAGAAAAGAATTTTTAGCGAAGAAGGAAAAGCCAACTAGTGTTCCTCCAAAAAGTAAAATGAAAAAAGTCTCAGAAATGAGTCCGAAAATGAATTTGTTTGATGGAGAAATCACCGTAGGAAATGTAGTAGAGCATAACCGTTTTGGTACAGGAAAAGTACTAGCTATAGAAGGGAAAGGCCCCAATAAAAAAGCAGAAATAGAGTTTAGTACCGTAGGTAAAAAGAAATTATTGTTACAATTTGCAAAATTGAAAGTAATCGGGTAGTTAATTCATAATAATTACCTATTTTGCATAGATAAAATATAGAGAAATGACGTTTGATTTAGAATACAATTCGAAAAGATCCAAATTAATCATCCCAGAATATGGGAGGCATATACAAAAGTTAGTGAACCATTGCATCGCTTTAGAAGATAAAGAAGAAAGAAATACAATGGCTAAAGCTATTATTGATGTAATGGGAAATTTACAACCTCACTTGCGTGATGTGCCAGACTTTAAGCACAAACTTTGGGATCAGTTACATATAATGGCAGATTTTCAGTTAGATGTAGATTCTCCATACGAAACACCATCAAAAGAAGAACTACAGGAATCACCTGAGCGATTACCATACCCTAAATCAGCATCAAAGTATCGTTTTTATGGTACAAATATTCAAACCATGATTGATGTAGCCTTGACATGGGAAGAAGGAGATATGAAAGAAGCACTCGTGTTTACGATTGCTAATCACATGAAAAAATGCTATTTAAATTGGAATAAAGATACCGTTGAAGACAGTGTTATTTTTGATCATTTATATGAGCTGTCTGAAGGAAAAATAGATATTCGAGACATTGATGAAGACTTAACAGATAGCAAAAGCTTGTTAAGAAAACGTAGTGGTCAAGGGCAACACAAATCAAAAGGGAAAACAAATACTAAATACAGAAAAAAGTAAATGGCATCATTTAAAATTGAAGGAGGTCACAAATTAAAAGGAACAATAACACCACAAGGAGCAAAAAATGAAGCATTACAGGTGATATGTGCGGTGCTACTAACGTCAGAAAAAGTAATCATAAATAACGTTCCTGATATTATTGATGTTAATAAACTGATTTTTATTTTAGGAGAATTAGGAGTTAAAATAGAAAAACTGTCTAAAAACTCGTATAGCTTTCAAGCCGATGCTGTTAATTTACAATACCTTGAATCGTCAGACTTTAAAAGAGATGGTAGCTCTTTACGAGGTTCTATTATGATTGTTGGTCCGTTATTAGCTCGCTTTGGAAAAGGATATATTCCGCGTCCTGGAGGAGACAAAATTGGGCGTCGTCGCTTAGATACTCATTTTGAAGGGTTTATCAATTTAGGAGCAAAATTCCGTTATAATCGTGAAGAATACTTCTACGGTGTAGAAACAGAAACAGGCTTAGTAGGAGCGGAGATGTTACTAGATGAAGCCTCTGTAACCGGTACGGCAAACATTATTATGGCTGCTGTATTGGCTAAAGGAACTACTACGATATACAATGCAGCTTGTGAGCCTTATATTCAGCAATTATCAAAAATGCTGAACTCAATGGGAGCGAAAATTTCAGGAGTAGGCTCTAATTTACTTACAATTGAAGGAGTAGAAACCTTACAAGGCTGTGAACATACGATATTGCCAGATATGATTGAGATTGGTAGTTGGATAGGTATGGCTGCAATGACACGTTCTGAATTGACAATCAAAAATGTAAGTTGGGACGATTTAGGACAAATTCCTAATGTGTTTAGAAAACTTGGAATTCAGTTAGAAAGAAAAGGAGATGACATATACATACCAGAGCAAGAAAGCTACGAAATTCAAAGTTATATTGATGGATCAGTACTAACTGTAGCAGATGCGCCATGGCCTGGGTTTACCCCCGATTTGTTAAGTATTGTTTTAGTAGTGGCTACACAAGCTAAAGGAACAGTATTGATTCATCAAAAAATGTTTGAAAGTCGTTTGTTCTTCGTCGACAAGCTAATTGATATGGGAGCAAAAGTAATATTATGTGATCCACATAGAGCCACGGTTATAGGTCATGATTTTAAATCACAGCTAAAGGCAACCAAAATGACTTCACCAGACATTCGAGCAGGGATCTCATTATTAATAGCAGCATTGTCTGCTAAAGGTACAAGTATTATTAATAATATAGAACAGATAGATCGTGGGTATGAAGATATCGAAGCACGTTTAAAATCTATCGGAGCAAAGATTGAAAGAGTTGATAGTTAGCAAGTTAAAATAAAATACAAATAGAAATCTCGAATCATTAGATTCGGGATTTTTTTATGGTGAAAAGTTTTAAAATATGGTGTAATTAAAAGAAACTTGTTTCGACTAAGGTGTTTAATTTTAATCAATATTATGAAAACAAGAATCATACTTGTAATGTTATTACTTCAAATAACAATTTTCTCAGCACAAGAAAACTCTCAAACGTTTACATCTTCAATAGAAAAGACTCATAAAAAAGACGCGTTTATGAGTCAGAAATACCTTAAATATACTATCGATATTACTTTTGGAGGGAAAAAACATTTAAAAGGAGTTATCACACAAGAACCAGGAGGAGGAAAAATAAAAATAGAAAAAGAAGATGGCTCACTTATTATTTTTGACGGTGAAGAAGTATATTCATTAGGTGTAGAGGAAAAAGATATGGGAACAGCTCGTTTCGATATTTTTACTTGGGCCTATTTTTTAGGTTTGCCATATAAATTAAATGACCAAGGGACTATTTGGTCTGATTTTGAAAAGAACAAATGGGGGAAAGAGAAATTAACAACAGGAAAATTAACTTTTGCATCAGGAACTGGTGATGCCCCAGACGATTGGTATGTAATATATAAAAATACAGAAACCAATGTACTGGAAGGAGCAGCCTATATTGTAACCTTTGGAAAAGGAAAAGAAAAAGCAGAAAAAGAACCTCATGCTATTAAGTACAATCAAATTAAGCAAGTAAATTCAATACCAATTGCTACAAATTGGACATTTCATATGTGGTCGTTAAAAAATGGTTATGAAGAACAAATTGGGGAGGCAAAACTAGCTAATATAAAGTTCCTTAAAGAAGCAGAATTTATTGTACCTACCAAGGCTAAAATAGTTAAGGCGTTACCAAACTAGTTAAGTAGAAGAAATAAAAAAGCTGTTACCGGAAATGTCCGATAACAGCTTTTTCTTATGTTTTAATTTCTACATTTCTTCATTACAAGTATACTCTTGTGTACAAGCAAAATATTGCTCACAATAAATAGGACCAGTAACGCTTCCAGAGCAGTCACATCCACACTTACTTAGGTCAATTGCTGCACCACCAGTTAAGTTTTTTTGTTGGTTTTTTGAAAGAATACTAACTCCTGAAATGTTTAAAAAATTCTGTTTCATAATGAGGGACTTTTTTGTGTTATAAATTAATTAATAAAAAATTTCTTAAATATATAATTTTGAAATCTTTGAACAAAAGATAAATGTGTTTTTTTACTCTCATACTATAAGTTTTTTGGTAAAGTTACATTACGGTGTCATTATGACACATTTTTTTTATTGGCAGTATTCTTGCTAATCAAAAAGTGTTAAATACATGAAACGATTTACAATGAGTAAAGATCAATATACAAAAGAAGACGAAATTAACGACGCTATTAAAAATGGCGATTTAGGAGAGAATCAAGAAGAAACTCAAGAAAATAAAGAACTTGAGGCTAAGGAAGCGCCAACAGCAGAAGAATTAATTCAAGTAGAGAAGGACAAGTACTTGCGATTATTTGCAGAGTTTGAAAACTACAAAAAACGTACTTCAAAAGAACGTATTGAACTTTTTAAAACAGCAAGTCAAGAATTAATGACAGCTTTACTGCCAATTATGGATGACTTCGACAGAGGTTTGGCAGAAATTAAAAAAACAGAAGACTCAGAGCTACTAAAAGGTATGGAACTTATTAATCATAAGTTTAAAAATACCCTAACTCAAAAAGGGTTAACCGAAATAGAAGTAAAAGCAGGAGATGATTTTGATGCAGAAGTTCACGATGCAATAACACAAATACCAGCACCTTCAGATGATTTAAAAGGAAAGATTATAGATTGTGTAGAGAAAGGATATAAGTTAGGAGATAAAATTATTCGTCACCCTAAAGTAGTAATGGGGCAAGCGTAAAACAATCATCATTAATACAATTATTAGTTCTTAAACCAAATACTTACTAATAATTGAACATTGAAAGTTATGGCAAAACAAGATTATTACGAAATATTAGGAATATCAAAATCGGCCTCAAAAGCTGAAATCAAAAAGGCATATCGTAAGATGGCAATTAAACACCATCCAGATAAAAATCCTGATGATAAAGAAGCTGAAGAAAAATTTAAATTAGCCGCTGAAGCGTATGAAGTATTAAGTGATGACAATAAAAAAGCTCGTTACGATCAGTACGGTCATGCTGCTTTTGAAGGAGGTCATGGAGGCTTCGGAGGAGGTGGTATGAATATGGATGACATATTTAGCCAGTTCGGAGATATTTTCGGAGGAGCTTTCGGAGGTGGTTTCGGAGGTTTCGGAGGTGGCGGTCACCGTCAAGCACGTGTAAAAGGAAGTAACTTACGTATTCGTGTAAAATTAACCTTAGAAGAAATTGCTAAAGGTGTTGAAAAGAAGGTAAAAGTTCGTCGAAAAGTTCAAGCCGAAGGAGTAAGCTATAAAACATGTTCAACATGTAACGGTAGTGGGCAACAAATGCGTGTTACCAATACTATTTTAGGAAGAATGCAAACGGCTACTACTTGTAGTACTTGCCATGGAGCAGGAGAGATGCTAGACAAAAAGCCTAATGGTGCCGATGCACAAGGAATGGTAGTAAAAGAAGAAACGGTTTCTATCAATATTCCAGAAGGAGTAACCGAAGGGGTACAATTAAAAGTAGGAGGCAAAGGAAATGAAGCTCCAGGTAAAAACTCAATTCCTGGCGATTTATTAGTGTTGATTGAAGAAGTACCACACGAAAGGTTAAAGCGAGAAGGAAGCAACATTCACTATGATTTATATATCAACTTTTCAGAAGCAGTTTTAGGAGTATCAAAAGAAATAGAAACGGTTACTGGAAAAGTAAAGATTAAAATAGAACCAGGAACCCAATCTGGTAAGATTTTACGATTAAAAGGAAAAGGGTTACCAAGTATTGAACGTTATGGTCACGGAGATTTCTTAATTCATATAAATGTATGGACACCACAAGAGTTAACGAAAGATCAACGTAAGTTTTTTGAGGAAATGCAAGAAGATGAGAACTTTAGCCCAAATCCGCAGAAATCAGACAAATCTTTCTTTGAGAAAGTGAAAGATATGTTTTCTTAAAAAAATCATAAAAATGATAATTTTTTTCAGATAAAATTTTTTTAAAACGAAAAACAGTTATATATTTGCAGTGTCTAGGAGACGTTCTAGACACTTTTTCTTTTTCATAGCAATTTTCCCACTCAATTCTTTTGAGTGGGTTTTTTTATGAATAGAGGTGTGAACTTTTAGTTATAACCTAATAATAGCAGACCTATCTTATCGACTTATAGAAAATATAAGTAGGAAAGTCTGGACACCATAGAGTAGCATAGCGGATAACATCCGTCCGGTGTAAACCGAGGACAAGTGCAACAGAAAGAATGTACAGGTAATGCTGTAGTGAAACCAGGTAAACTCTATGCGGTGCAATGCCATGTACATTAGAGCTCGAGCGCTACTCGCGCGATTCTAAGGGGTAGGCAGATTGATTCTGAGAGTAATTTCAGAACTAGATAAATGATAAGAACCTTATTTTAAGGAACAGAATCCAGCTTATGGGTCTGCTTTTTTTCCTATTTAGAATCATTATAGCATTTTTTTAAATTCTTTCGAAAATGGTAAATTATCAATTTGATAATTTTTAGGGGTTTTTACGCTTGTTTTTTTGAGATATTTTTAAAAAGTAGACTTTTAAATTAAATTAATTTGGTTTTTTGGCTGTTTTGTTGTTTATTTTTAAAATTAAGGTTAAAATATTACTTTTGCTAGGCAAAAATTAACGGGATAAAGCTGTAACAACCAGTTTTAATAGATAGTAAATTTTTACTATTTCCTTCAAAATATTTTAAACAAAACTTTTTATGAACACATACTCAGATTACCTAAAGGAAATTGAAGTAAGAAAAGGTCAAGGGCTTCACCCAAAACCAATCGATGGAAGTGAATTGTTAACTGAAATCATCTCACAAATTAAAGATGAAAACAACCCTCACAGAAAAGATTCTCTTAATTTCTTTATTTATAATGTTTTACCAGGTACAACAAGTGCTGCAGGAGTAAAAGCAACCTTTTTAAAAGAAATTATTCTTGGTGAATTTGTAGTAGAAGAAATAAGTCCATCGTTTGCTTTGGAGCAGTTAGGACACATGAAAGGGGGAGCTTCTGTAGAAGTTTTACTCGATTTAGCATTAGGTAGCGATGCTGCAATTGCTGAAGCAGCAGCAAAAGTGTTAAAAACACAAGTGTTCTTATATGAAGCAGACACTGAACGTTTAGAAGAGGCTTATAAAGCAGGAAGCAAAATAGCCAAAGAACTTATAGAAAGCTATGCACAAGCAGAGTTTTTTACAAAACTTCCTGAAGTAGAAGAAGAGATTAAAGTTGTTACTTATATTGCGGGTGTAGGAGATATTTCAACAGACTTATTATCACCAGGTGCTGATGCACACTCAAGATCTGATCGTGAATTACACGGACAGTCAATTTTTGAGCACAATAAAGACATGCAAAATGAGCTGTTAGCATTGAAAGAACAACATCCAGACAAACGTGTGATGTTAGTCGCTGAAAAAGGAACTATGGGAGTAGGATCTTCAAGAATGTCAGGTGTTAATAACGTGGCTTTATGGACAGGTATTGAATCAAGTCCATACGTTCCCTTTATCAATATTGCACCAGTAATTGCAGGTACTAATGGAATTTCTCCAATTTTCTTAACTACAGTTGGGGTAACCGGAGGTATTGGTATAGATCTTAAAAACTGGGTAAAACAAAAAGATGCTGCAGGAAATACAATAGTCGATGAAGATGTAGAGCCAGTTTTAAAGCAAGAATATTCCGTAGAAACAGGAACAGTTCTTACAATTAACACAAAGACTAAAAAATTATACAACGGAGCTACTGAATTAAAAGATATCTCTACAGCATTAACTCCGCAAAAAATGGAGTTTATCAAAGCTGGAGGTTCTTATGCAGTTGTTTTTGGTAAGAAATTACAAACATTTGCAGCCAAAGTATTAGGAATCGAAGTTCCTCAAGTATATGCTACTTCTAAAGAAATTTCTGTTGAAGGACAAGGCTTAACTGCGGTTGAAAAAATATTCAATAAAAATGCAGTAGGAACTACTCCAGGTAAAACATTACATGCAGGTTCTGATGTCCGTGTAGAAGTTAATATTGTTGGATCACAAGATACGACAGGATTAATGACTTCTCAAGAATTAGAAATGATGGCTGCTACCGTTATTTCTCCAATAGTTGATGGAGCTTACCAATCTGGTTGTCATACAGCTTCTGTGTGGGATGATAAGTCAAAAGCAAACATTCCTAGATTGATGAAGTTTATGAACGACTTTGGCTTAATTACAGGGCGTGATCCTAAAGGACAATATCCAGCTATGACCGATGTAATTCATAAAGTATTAAATGACATTACAGTAAGTGATTGGGATATTATTATTGGAGGAGATTCACATACCCGTATGTCAAAAGGTGTTGCCTTTGGTGCCGATTCTGGTACCGTAGCATTAGCGTTAGCAACAGGTGAAGCAACAATGCCTATTCCACAGTCAGTTAAAGTAACCTTTAAAGGGAACATGAGAAGCTTCATGGATTTCCGTGATGTTGTTCACGCAACACAACAACAAATGTTAAAGCAGTTTGATGGAGAGAATGTGTTCCAAGGAAGAGTGATTGAAGTACATATTGGTACTTTAACTGCCGATCAAGCCTTTACATTTACTGACTGGACTGCAGAAATGAAAGCAAAAGCTTCTATTTGTATTTCTGAAGATGAAACATTAATTGAATCATTAGAGATTGCTAGAGATCGTATCCAAATCATGATTGATAAGGGAATGGATAACGAAAAGCAAGTATTAAAAGGATTAGTTGATAAAGCGAATACTAGAATTCAAGAGGTTAAAACAGGAATTAAACCAGCATTAAAACCAGATGCAGATGCAAAATACCATGCAGAGGTTGTGATTGATTTAGATGAAATTGCTGAGCCAATGATTGCAGACCCTGATGTAAATAATGAAGACGTTTCTAAGCGTTATACTCACGATACCATTCGTCCTTTATCATTCTATGGAGGAACTAAAAAAGTAGATTTAGGTTTCGTAGGTTCTTGTATGGTGCATAAAGGAGATATGAAAATCTTAGCTCAAATGTTAAAAAATATTGAAGCACAAGAGGGTAAAGTAGCGTTCAACGCTCCATTAGTAGTAGCTCCACCAACATACAATATTGTAGATGAGTTAAAGGCTGAAGGAGATTGGGAAGTATTACAGAAATATTCAGGATTTGAATTTGATGATAATGCACCTAAAGGATTGGCACGTACAAAGTATGAAAATATGTTATACTTAGAGCGCCCTGGATGTAACTTATGTATGGGGAACCAAGAAAAAGCTGAGCCAGGAGATACAGTAATGGCTACATCAACACGTTTATTCCAAGGAAGAGTTGTAAAAGATTCTGGAGAGAAAAAAGGAGAATCGTTATTATCATCTACCCCAGTAGTAGTACTATCTACTATTTTAGGAAGAACTCCTACTATGGAAGAATATGAAAAAGCAGTTGATGGTATTGTTTTAACGAAGTTTAAACCGTCTCAAAAGCAATTAGTAACTTCATAAATGGTAATTTTTTTACTCTTATAATACAAGCCCGTGTATAAAAACACGGGCTTTACTATTTTTCATTTATTCAAGAGCAAGTCTCCATCATAGAAAAAACTTATTTTAACGTAGCATAATTATATGGTTACTCCATTTCTATCCTGTTTTTTTTTGGTAAATTCGTAGAGCAACAAAAAAATTACATATATGGCTTTTGATATTAATATGATAAAAGAGGTATACAATAAAGTAGTTGAACGAGTAGATGCTGCTCGCGAGATTACAGGTAAACCTTTAACATTAGCAGAGAAAATTTTATACACACACCTTTGGGATGGAAAACCTACGGAAGCATTTGAAAGAGGAAAGGATTATGTAGATTTTGCTCCAGACCGTATAGCATGTCAAGATGCAACAGCTCAAATGGCGTTGTTACAATTTATGCAAGCAGGTAAAAACAAAGTGGCTGTACCTACAACAGTACATTGTGATCACTTAATTCAGGCAAAAGTTGGTGCCTCGACAGATTTACAAACCGCGTTAAATAACTCAAATGAAGTATTCAATTTCTTAGAATCAGTTTCTAATAAATATGGAATTGGTTTTTGGAAACCTGGAGCTGGTATTATTCACCAAGTAGTTCTGGAAAATTACGCCTTTCCTGGAGGAATGATGATTGGTACCGATTCTCATACCGTAAATGCAGGAGGATTAGGAATGGTAGCCATCGGTGTTGGTGGTGCTGATGCAGTAGATGTTATGGCAGGGATGCCTTGGGAATTAAAATTCCCTAAATTAATAGGGGTAAAGTTAACAGGGAAGTTATCTGGTTGGACAGCACCAAAAGACGTAATTTTAAAAGTGGCAGAAATTTTAACCGTAAAAGGGGGAACAGGTGCGATTGTTGAATATTTCGGACCAGGAGCCACGGCGATGTCATGTACAGGTAAAGGAACTATTTGTAATATGGGGGCAGAAATTGGAGCTACAACTTCTACTTTTGGCTACGATGCCTCTATGGAACGTTATTTACGTGCTACAGATAGAAACGATGTGGCAGATGCTGCAAACGAAATTAAAGAATATTTAACGGCAGATGCTGAAGTATATGCAAATCCTGAGCAATATTTTGATCAGGTAATTGAGATTAATTTATCAGAATTAGGACCATTATTAAACGGACCTTTCACTCCAGATTTATCTACTCCAGTAGGAAAAGAAATGACGGAGAAAGCACAAGCAAATGATTGGCCATTACAAGTTGAATGGGGACTAATAGGATCTTGTACAAACTCTTCATATGAAGATTTATCACGAGCGGCTTCTATAGCACAACAAGCTATAGATAAAGGGTTAAAAACAAAAGCAGAGTTTGGAATCAACCCAGGGTCAGAACAAGTACGGTACACCGCGGAAAGAGATGGGATTTTACAAGTTTTTGAAAATTTAGACGCTAAGATATTTACCAATGCATGCGGACCATGTATTGGTCAGTGGGGACGTTATGAAGACCCTAAAAATGCTCCTAAAAATTCTATTGTGCATTCATTTAATAGAAATTTTGCCAAACGTGCAGATGGAAATCCAAATACACATGCCTTCGTAGCTTCACCAGAATTGACTGCTGCTATTGCAATTGCTGGACGTTTAGATTTTAATCCGTTGACAGATAAATTAATTAATGAGAATGGAGAAGAGGTCATGTTAGATGAACCAACAGGTTGGGAATTGCCTCCAAAAGGATTTGAAGTTGATGATAATGGATATATTGCACCTGAAGAAGACGGAAGTGGTATAGAAGTAGTAGTAAGCCCTAATTCTGAACGTTTGGAACTATTAACACCGTTTGAACCTCTAGGAGATACTATTAAAGATGCTAAATTATTAATCAAAGCATACGGAAAATGTACGACAGACCATATATCTATGGCAGGTCCTTGGTTACGTTATCGTGGACACTTAGATAATATCTCTAACAACATGTTAATTGGGGCAGTAAATGCGTTTAATATGCAAACAAATTTTGTTAAAAATCAATTAACAGGTGAGTATGATGCAGTGCCTAAAGTACAACGCGAATATAAAGCGAAAGGAATTAAAACAATTGTAGTAGGTGATCATAACTATGGAGAAGGGTCTTCGCGTGAACATGCAGCTATGGAGCCTCGTCACCTAGGAGTGGCTGCTGTATTAGTAAAATCATTTGCACGTATTCATGAAACAAACTTGAAAAAACAAGGAATGTTAGGGCTAACATTTGCTAACGAAGCAGATTACGATTTAATTCAAGAAGACGATACATTCAACTTTTTAGACCTACATGAGTTTGCTCCAAACAAACCATTAACTATTGAAGTGGTTCATGCAAATGGATCAAAAGATACGATTATTGCAAATCATACTTATAACGAAGGGCAGATAAAATGGTTTAAAGAAGGCTCAGCCTTAAACTTAATAAAGAAACAAAATGCCTAAGAGGTATTTTTAATAATAAAACTCGAAAGCTCTGGAATTTTCCAGAGCTTTTTTTGTAATGTTTTTTAGTTTTTTCGACCTAAAACTTAAAAGTCAAAACGATGAGTGCACTTTGGTATTTAGAGGATGTTAACTTGTTTAAAATATTATGCCCGCATAAATATCCTGCTTTCAAGGAAAACCACACCTTAAATAGATATAAAAAGAAAGACTATATCTATTTTGAGGAAGACACCGCAAACAAAATTTACCTAATAGATAGGGGGAAAGTTAAAATTGGCTATTATACAGAAGATGGAGAAGAGGTAATTAAGGCCATATTAACCAAAGGCGAAATATTTGGAGAAAAAGCCATTTTGGGAGTCGAAAAACGAAATGAATTTGCCCAATCGATAGATAATACAACAGAAATTTGCCCAGTATCTAGAGATACTATGTATTCATTAATGCGAGATAATGTATCTGTAAGTTTTAAGATATACAAATTTATTGGGTTGCGAATGAAAAAGTTAGAAAGAAGACTTCAATTATTACTATTTAAAGATACACGTACTCGTTTGTTAGAGTTTTTTAAAGAACTGTGTGAAGAATATGGACATGAGTGTGAAAAAACAGGAGATCAAGTAATTGAACATCCCTATACACAAAAAGATATTGCCACTCTAATAGGAACTTCAAGGCCTACATTAAATACCTTAATGAACGAGCTAAAACAAGAAAAAGTGATTGATTTTAACAGAAAAGAAATACGATTACTTAAAAAAGTAGCATAAATGTAAGCTAGCTAACATTTTAATAGAAAATGTGCAGGTAACTTTGTTTTTGTATAAATTCAAAATTACAAAAACAATGAAAAAAATATTTTTAACACTGGCGGCAGTGAGCGCATTAACTTTTACGGCTTGTAGCGATGACGATGACAATACACCAAAGACATCAAACTTAAGTTTAAATGTAAGTGGGTTAGAAAATTTAGGAGCAGACTATGTGTATGAAGGTTGGATAATCGTAGGAGATAGGCCAGTGTCAACAGGAACGTTTAATGTAAATGATTCAGGGACATTATCGCAAAATTCTTTTGTGATTGATTCAGATATGTTATCAGTAGCATCTACTTTTGTTTTAACCATTGAACCGACAAACGATTCAGATCCAGCACCTTCAGATACTAAAATTTTAGCAGGAAATTTTTCAGGAAATACAGCTTCAATAAACTCTAATATTGTTGGAGATTTTAGTAGCTCTTGGGGTAAATTTATTTTAGCAACTCCAACAGATGGAGAAAATACAAATGAAAGAAGTGGTGTTTGGTTTTTAGATCCAGGAATGCCACCGCAAGTAGGTTTAGGATTACCAGAGTTAGATGAAGGATGGAAATATGAAGGATGGGCTGTAATCAATGGAGTACCAGTAACTACAGGTAAGTTTACAAAACTTGCAGCAACAGATGAGTTTGATGGTTTTAGTGGACCTATAGATTTGCCAGCACCTAATGGAGCTGATGGATTCTTTCCAGGAGAAGATTTCCTTATGAATGCTCCAGACGGGCTAACCTTTCCAACAGATTTAAGAGGTGCAACTATTGTAATTACAGTTGAGCCGAATCCAGACAATAGCCCAGCACCCTTTACATTAAAACCATTAGCTAAAACAGTAGCTGATGATGCTCAAGAACATGTAGCTATTGATTTAGGAGCTGGTCCTTTGGTAACCATCACAGGAACCGTTTCAAGATAATAAACTATATCAGAGGTAAAATTTAATTAATACCTCTAATTCCCCTTATTTTAAGAGTAATCAACTATTTTTGATTACTCTTATTTTTATATAAACTATTTTATGACAGATTTTTTAAGAAGTATATCTCAGCAACCATTACCTGTAGTTGACACAAGTATATCTTTTAATGAATACAAACCAATTTCAATAGCAGCCTCTAATAAAGAGCTAACCTTTGATGTTGCTTCATCAAAAGAATGGGAAGCATATTTAGAAAGTTATTTATTAAAACATAAAAAAACAGTTGCTTTTGGAGGCTACTTAGAAATAAGAGATATTTATAGTAGAAGTGAACATTTCAATAAATTATCAGAAGAAAATCAACGAAATATTCATTTGGGAATCGATTTATGGTGTGATGCAGGCACAGGTATTTTAGCAGTATTAGAAGGTGAAATTCATAGTTTTAAAAACAATGTAAATTACGGTGATTACGGACCTACAATTATTATAAAACATTCAATTGAAGGAAATGAGTTTTATTCATTGTACGGTCATTTATCATTAGCGTCTTTAGCAGGCATATCTGTTGGTAAAAAAGTCAAACAAGGAGAGAAGATTGGAACTCTAGGGGATAGTTCTGTAAACGGAGACTACGCTCCGCATTTGCATTTTCAGTTAATAATAGATATTGAAGATTATAAAGGAGATTACCCAGGCGTGTCTTCAAAAAAGACCTTAGATTTTTACAAGCAAAATTGCCCTAATCCTAATTTATTATTAAAATTGCCTCAAGAAACCCTCATAGAGGAATGAAGTAAAACAAGATAATCGCCCTAAGTAAAGAGACTGAAAATAATTAGGGTTAATTAATTATTAAAATTTAGATTTTTGAAATATAGACAACTTACAAAAGAGCAGTTTGAAGGATTACACGAAGAATTTGCACGTTTTTTAGCATCACAAAACATTGATAAAAAAGAATGGGATGAACTAAAAAAAGAGAAACCACATGTAGCAGAAGATGAAATGAATGTGTTTAGCGATGTTGTTTGGGATGATGTATTAACGAAAACAGAGTACTTAGAACATTTTTCTCCAAATTTAGTAAACCTATTTAAATGCGAAGAAAAAATAATACATCGTATTGTGATAAAAATTAATAAAGAGGTCAATGTTTTAGAGCAAGATGGGTTTGAATGGTTACTAAAAAACCCAAATGATGAAGCACTTGAATTTTTACGAGGTTCAAAAAACTATCAAGAAGAAAGAAATGTTGAAATTTTTGATTTAATTGAAAAAGGAAGTACTATTTCTAAAGGAGAACTGTACGAGTATTTTAATCAATTAACATCAAATGTATAATGCTCGATACCAAGCTTATTTTAGCAGCGTAATTAACGTATCTGTACCAGAACTAGCAACGTCTTCAATAATAGTTAAGTTATGGAAGGCGTTTTTGTTTACAGCAGGCTTAGGATCTATAAAATAAATAGGTGTATTGTGTGGTACATAGTTAATCAAACTAGCTGCGGGATATACCTGCATCGAGGTTCCTATAATTACTAAAATATCTGCTTGTAAGGTTATTTCAGCCGCTTTTTCCAATAACGGAACATCTTCACCAAACCAAACAATATGCGGGCGTAATTGAGCATTTTCTTCACATACATCACCCATAACAATATCTTTATTCCAATTATAAACAAGATGTTTGTTTTTAGTACTGCGAGCTTTTAATAGTTCGCCATGTAGGTGTATTACATTTTTGTTTCCTGCTCTTTCGTGTAAATCATCTACGTTTTGCGTAATAATATCAACTTCAAAATTATTTTCTAAAGAAACTAGGTTATGATGTGCTTTATTAGGAGAAACTTCTAAAAGTTGTCTTCTTCGTTGATTATAAAAATCTAACACCAATTCAGGGTTTGCATGAAATCCTTGTGGAGAAGCCACTTCATAAATATCATGACCTTCCCACAAACCATCAGCATCTCTAAAAGTTTTAATACCGCTTTCGGCACTAATTCCTGCCCCTGTTAATACAACCAATCGTTTTTTCATAAATATAAATTTTGTTGCAAGTTTAAGAAAATAAATACTAGGCTGTCGCCCTGCGACTAAAAATAGGAAAATTCACTATGTTTGTTGCATGATAGATGATGGATTATTAGCCTATTTAGAAGGCTATATTACTGAGAAAAGAAAAGAAACCTTTTATAAGGTTTTAAATGAACGCACGCGTCATTTTACGGTAGTGTTAGAAGATATTTACCAACCACACAATGCCAGTGCGGTGGTAAGAAGCTGTGATATCTTTGGCATACAAGATGTATATGCAATTGAGAATAAATTTACCAATAAAGTATCAAGGCATGTAGCAAAAGGAAGCCAGAAATGGTTAGACATTCATCGGTATAAAGAAGACGGAGACAATACCAAAGCCTGTTTAGAAGATTTACGAGCAAATGGGTATCAAATTATAGGAACCACTCCACATACTGATTCTTGTATTTTGCCCGATTTTGATGTGACAAAACAATCAGCATTTGTTTTTGGAGCTGAAAAAGATGGGATTTCAGATTATATCAAACAAGAAGCAGATGGATTTTTAAAAATTCCGATGGTTGGTTTTACCGAAAGCTTAAATATTTCAGTAGCAGCAGCTATTACCCTACAAGATGTAACTACACGCTTGAAAAGAACAGATATACATTGGCAACTTTCAGAAGAAGAAAAGAAGATACTCTACTTTAAATGGATAAAAAACACCATTAAAAATCCAGAGAAATTAATAGAATACTATTATAAAGAGCTTACTTAGAAGTCAATATTTTAGATACTAACTCTTTGGTTAACGGTTGTCCGTTAGCCATTTTTTTGATGTTTTCAAAAGTAAACACAAAATCACAACCATTTTTGTAATTAGAACATCCATAGGCAGACTTTCCTTTTAAAACAATTCCTTTGTTGCATTTAGGACAAGCGAGAGTGTCTGATTGAGATTTAGCTTCGTTGAACTTACGTTTCTCGCTATCGTTTGAAATAGTATTAGAACTCGTTTTTTTAGGTTCAAACTTTAAATTGAAATGATTGTCAAAACGAACCAAGCCTTCTACTTTTTTATTTTCTTGTTTGAAGCCTTTTAAATTCGTTGTGTATCCTTTATCAAGTAAACGAATTAGTTGGTTTTCAGATATTTTTTTATCCATAAACTCAAAAGGAAGTGTAAAATCACAACCGTTTTTATAGGCAGAACACCCATAAGCAGTACTTCCTTTTAATAAATGCCCTTTTTTGCATTTTGGACATTCTTTACCAACGACAGTTTTCTTTTTAGAAGTTGTTTTTTTAGGTGGTTGTTTCGTTTTTTGAACCTCATGAGAAATTCGTTTCGTTTTAGAGCTCGAACGAACTTCGTAGACTAAATCGTCCACCATTCTTTTCATCTGATTGATAAACGTAGCTGCATGATATTCTCCACGTTCAATTTCTTTCAAACGCTTTTCCCAAAGCCCCGTTAATTCAGCAGACTTTAACAATTCATTGTCAATTAGATCAATCAAATCGATGCCTGTTTGGGTAGGAAGAATTAATTTTTTTTGACGTTCAATATATTTTCTTCTAAATAAGGTTTCAATAATACTTGCACGTGTAGATGGTCGTCCAATACCATTTTCCTTCATCAATTCGCGCATCTCATCGTCATCTACTTGCTTTCCAGCAGTTTCCATAGCACGTAGCAAACTCGCTTCGGTATAGTTTCGAGGAGGTTTAGTTTCCTTTTCTAAAAAAGAAGGTTCGTGCGGACCTTTTTCTCCCTTTTCAAAAGTAGGAAGTACATCTTTTTCTTCTGTTTTTTTAGAGTCATTTCCATAGTCAAAAACAATTCGCCAACCTTTGGTAAGTATTTCTTTTCCTGAAGTTCTAAAAGGAACTTTATCTGCTTCTCCTTTAACTTCTGTTTTAGAAATATCACTATCAGGATAAAACACGGCAATAAATCGTTTTACAATAATATCATATACTTGTTGCTGATTGTATTGCAGGTTAATTTCTATTCCTGTAGGGATAATAGCATGGTGATCGGTCACTTTTTTATCGTTAAAAACTTTACTCGATTTACGTATTTTCTTTCCTAATAAAGGTTGTGTTAACGAAGCATATTGTTTTAGCCCTTTTAAAATATTCGGGACTTTAGGATAAATATCATTCGGTAAAAAAGTAGTATCTACTCTTGGGTAGGTAACCACTTTCATTTCATATAGTTTCTGAACAATTTTTAAGGTTTCATCTGCTGAAAATCCAAATTTGTTGTTACAGTACACCTGTAAGCCCGTTAAGTCGAAAAGTTTTGGTGCGTATTCTTTTCCTTTTTTCTTCGTAACCGAGGTTATCTCAAAATCACTTTCTTTTACTTTATCAGCAAAAGCTTGTCCTTCTTCTTTTTTAAGAAAACGACCTTCTTCACAACTAAATAAGGTTTCACGATATTGAGTTTGTAACTCCCAATAAGGTTCAGGTTTAAAGTTTTGAATTTCTTTATAACGATCCACCAACATAGCCAGGGTAGGAGTTTGTACTCTACCAATAGACAACACTTGTTTGTAACCACCAAATTTTACAGTGTACAAACGAGTAGCATTTAATCCTAATAGCCAATCACCTATAGCACGAGAAAACCCCGCATAATATAAATTGTTATAATCGTCGTTGTCTTTTAGGTTTTCAAACCCTTCTTTAATAGCCTCTTCCGTTAGGGAGGAAATCCATAATCGTTGGATTTTACCTTTGTAATTTGCTTGATTGATAACCCATCGTTGAATGAGTTCTCCTTCTTGTCCAGCATCCCCACAGTTGATAACCACATCGGCTTTTTCAAATAAAGACTTAACAATTTTGAACTGTTTCTGAATACCACTATCATTAGTTACTTTCGTATCGAAACGTTCAGGAAGCATGGGAAGGTTGTTCAAGTCCCAGCTTTTCCAGTGTGGTTTGTAATCTTTAGGCTCTAAAAGGGTACATAAATGACCGAATGTATACGTAACAGCATAGCCATTCCCTTCGAAATATCCATCTCGTTTGGTATTGGCTCCTAAGATATTAGCAATCTCACGGGCTACACTTGGTTTTTCGGCGATACAAACTTTCATTTACATAAATTAGAAAGCCGAAATTACTAAATTATTTGTGAATGTTAAAGGTTGTTTTTTGAGGAAATTTTAACAACTGTAATTAATTATGAATCCATAAAAGTTAGATTGTTTCGAAAGTTTTCACCAATAGGGATTTCAATTTTCTCTATTTCAATGTCGTTTTTAGTATATGCAGTAATTTTATCTATATTAACAATGTATGAGCGATGTATCCTGATAAATCGCTGATCTAACTTTTCTTCAAAAGCGGATAGACTAAATTTGGTAATATGCTTTTCTTTTTCTGAATGTATTTGAATGTAGTCTTTTAGACTTTCTATATACAAAATAGAATCGAAATGAACTTTTACCTGCTTTCGGTCTTTTCTTATATAAATAAAAGAGCTTTTACTTTTGGGAATAGAAACCGTTGAAGGACTAATAATTGGTTCTTTTTGTGAAGCCTTAAACTTTTGTATGGCATTAAAGAAGCGTTGAAAAGTTATGGGTTTTAAAATATAGTCGATTGCATTTAATTCAAACCCTTCAACAGCATAATCTCTATAAGCTGTGGTAAAAATAACTTTAGGTTTGTGCACAAGGTTTTTAAAAAAATCAGTGCCTTTTAAAACAGGCATTTCAATATCTAAAAACAATAAATCGATAGTTTCTTTTTGAAGTATATTACTGGCTTCAATAGCACTACTGCAAGAAGCAACTAGTACAAAATCATCTAATTGAGATAAGTGTGTCTTTATGAGACCTCTCGCTAATTTTTCATCATCAACAATCAAACATTTGTACATCATTTTACAGGTAATTTTAAAAACAAGTTAAAGGTATAAGTATCTTCCTTAATGTCTAAAGAATAGTTAGTAAGGTATAATAATTCCAATTGCTTTTTTACGTTGGTTAGTCCAATACTCTTTTTATTTCCAGCGATACTATTTTTTGCTTTTGAATTTACTATATGAAACCTTATAAACTCTTCTTTTACAGAAATATTTATATGTATAAAAGCTTTCTTTAATTCTTGAGAAACCCCATGTTTAAAAGCATTTTCTATAAATGTTAAAAGAATCAAAGGAGCAATTGTAACATCGGATGTTACTTCTTTATTAAAACTAATATCTACACGCTCATCATACCTAACTTTTTCCAAAGCGAGATAGTTTTCTATTAGTTCAATTTCTTTATTTAATGAAACGTATTTGTCGTTACATCCATACAACATATAATCTAACATTTCTGAAAGCTTAGCAATTACCTCAGGAGCTTCATCTGATTTTTCTATTGATAAAGCATATAAATTATTTAACGTATTGAATAAAAAATGCGGATTCAATTGGTGCTTTAAAACAGATAGTTCTGTATACATTTTTTGCTCATTAAGTTGTAAGTAAGCTTGTTGATCTTTGTAAAACTTAGCGATAACCAGTAGTATAGTAGGAGTTAAAATGATTGTAGATTTTCCCAGAAATACTCGGAGATCCAATAATTTTTCCCAAAACATCTTACTAGAATCATATACGTTGTTATTACTAGACTTAAAATATTTAGGAATGTGATAATATTCATGAAACCCAACAAAAAAGATAAACACACCAACTAATAAAAGCAAAAGAGATATTGTAAATTGAATATTTTTTTTGGGGACTAAAAAATTAGGAATTAAAAAGTTAAGGCAAGTGTAAGCGACAATAAACTGACATAAAACATAAATAGCATAATGTTCTAAAACTTCAGGATAACCACTGTAATAATTCATGTTTACAGTACCAATAAAATAGAGGTACACTCCCAACCAAAACAAAAACTGTTTTACTGTCGGAAGCTTAAAAAAATGTAGGATGTTTTTTAAAATACTCATGTGTGCGCTAAAATACAATTTTAAAAAAAAGGCAGATAAAAAGTAGCTCAAAGCTTGTTTTTTGTAGTTAGTAGTAAAAAAATCATAGACCAAACTAGGTTTCTTTTAAATATAACTTTCCGACAATAAAAGCAGCTTGTTAGTCTACTTTTTAAAATACAAGTAGATCTCTAAAATAGTTTTGTTTGCTAAATGTGCTTAAAAATAAGGAGCACGCTGTTAATTTTTAATTTAAGTAAATGAAGAGAATTGTATTTTTTTTAATGTTAGTTTTTAAAATGTTTTATGTTCAAGCCCAGTCTGATGTAAAAACAAGCAAAATAATTTTTAGTGATAGTAGTATTCAATTAGACGGAAAATTAAATGAACCTATATGGAACAAATTAATTCCTGAAGGAGAATTTCTTAATTATATACCTAATAATGGAGATTTAGCGTCTAACAAAACTGAGGTAAAAATGTTTCATAACGGTAAAAAGTTATATATAAGTGCTGTATATCAAGATACAACTGATGTTGTTCAAATTGGGTCTTTAAAACGGGATGATATTGGAACATCAGGAGCTGATAGCGATTCTTTTGCGATACTTTTAGATACCTACAATCAACAACAATCAGGTTATTTTTTTATCGTCAATATGGGAGGTGCTTTAGTAGATGCATTGGTATCCAGAAATGGTGATGGTTTTAAAGTAAGTACTAGTTGGAATACTGTTTGGAATGCAAGAACATCTGTAAAAGGAAAGTTAAAAATAGTTGAAATAGAAATTCCTTTAAAGGCACTAGGCTATAAGGTTGATTCTGCCGAATGGGGAGTCATGTTTCACACGAGAAATATTAAATTAAATGAATGGACAACGAGCACATTAATAGATCGTAATTATACGCAATTTGATTTACGATTTACCAAAGTGTTCGAAGTAGAAAAGTTGTCGAAAAATAAATCATCCAGATTTGTTGTTACACCATCAGTAACTACAAATTATTCAAAGGATGTAATTGGTAATGTAGAAGATACCATGGTTAAACCAAGTGTAGATGTACAATTTAATGTAAGTTCTTCTTTAAAGTTAGATGCTACTATAAACCCTGATTTTTCACAAATAGATGTAGATAGGCAAGTTACAAACTTAAGTAGGTTCTCCATATTTTTTCCTGAACGACGAAACTTCTTTTTAGAAAATAGTGATTTATTCACAAGCTTAGGAGTTAGTGGTGTAAATCCTTTTTATTCAAGACGTATTGGTGCGGATAGCGAACTATCTTTTGGAATAAAATTGTCTGGAAATATGACTAAAAAAACACGATTAGGAATACTGAATGTTGCCACCAAAGCCAAAAACGATAATCCTGCTCAGAATTATGGAGCGTTGGTGGTACAACAACAACTATCCAAATTTTTCACAGCAACAGGGTATTACGTTAATAGACAAGAGACAGATGGTTTTTCTTTTATGGATGATTATAATAGAATTACTGGAATTAATGTAAATTATCAATCGAAAAATAATAAATGGACAGGATTAGCAAATTTTTCGAGTAGTTCAACAAGTAATGTTTCTGGAAAAAATAAATTTTACAATACAGAAGTTTGGTACAATAATATTAATGTTTCTGCGTATGCTGGAATCAGAAAAGTTGAGAAAAACTATATTACTGATGTTGGTTTCGTACCTCGTTTATATAACTATGACGCCGTTTTAGATGAAGTTATACGTGAAGGGTATACACAAGCCAGTGGACGCATTCGTTTGACCAAATTTTATAAAAATGCTAAATTCTTTGATCACCATCGTTATTTAAATTTGTCTAACGATACCTATTGGGATGATCAAGGAAATGTTAGTCAATCAACTACGGTGTTAAATAATGATTTGGTGTTTAAAGATCAATCGTTTTTGTACGGTGGATTTCGTCATGAATATGTAAATCTAAAATATGCATTTGATCCTTTAAATAACGGAAAAGCCATTACAGCAGGAAAGTATAAGTATTTCGATGCTGGTTTTGGATATGCCTCAGCTTATAATAAAAAGTTCCAATATGGAGGAAATATAAGTTATGGGAGTTATTATAATGGTTATAAAAACGGTATTAGTATGAATGCAGAATATAGATTAATGCCCTTAGCACGTTTGCAGGTTCGGTATGAAAGAAACAGAATAAATTTAAAGGAGTTAGGAAAAGAAACCTTTCATTTAGCCCGTTTTACTGGAGAAATATTCTTTTCTAACCGATTAAATTGGACTACTTATGTACAGTACAATACTCAGTTTGATAATTTTAATATCAATAGCCGTTTGCAATGGGAATACAAGCCATTATCTTATATATACTTAGTAGTTTCAGATAATTATAATCAAGATATATCACGTAAAAACTGGGGGCTAGCTTTAAAAGCAAATTACAGGTTTGATTTCTAAGAAAACACAAGTAAAATTGAATTGATTTAGAAATAACTTAAGACAAGTTTTAAAAAGGAAAGAAGCTCAATTTATTGGTACAATATTTGTCTGTTTATAAATAAATCCAGTATGTATACTAAAAACAGCAGAGAACAAAGTGTTTTAATTGTTAAGTTAAAGTAAGATAAAAAATGCGAGCATTAAAATTTTTAGGAACCTTATTATTAGTTCTTTCTCTATTCGTAGGATGCAATTTTAAGAATCAGAAACTAAAGGAGAGTAAAGAAGAAGTTAATGAAATGAAAGAACCTGTAACAGTGACTTATAAAGTTGCGTCAAAATATTTTATTAAAAACGATGTAGATGAACTACCTAACAAAATAAATAGTAGAGAGGAATTTGAAAAGTATTTTGGAGCGGCAGCACTTATGGGAAAAGACGGTAAGCCAACAGCAATTGATTTTGAAAAAGAATACGTAATTGCTGTTACTGTTAAAGCTAGTAATAAATCAATTGAGCTTCAACCAATATCTCTTACCAAAGCAGGAGAAGAAATTAATTTTGACTATTCTGTTACTGAAGGTGGAGAAACTAGGTATACTTCACAACCTGTGTTGATCATAATAGTATCAAATAAAACAGAGGGTAATGTAAATACAAATCCAATAAAGACGGTGATTGTTGACGAGCATAATGCAAAAAACTCTTTAGACTGGAGTGGAAAATATGAAGGAGTATTACCGTGTGCAGATTGCGAAGGAATTAAAACCACCATTCAGTTAAAAGATAATGGAACTTATACCATGACTACAAAGTATATAGGAGAAGGGGAAGAAGAGACAGTAGAAGGACGTTTTAAATGGGATATTGCAGGAACTGTTATTACGTTGCTAAATGAAGAAAAAGAATCATATAAGTTAAAAGTTATTGAAGGAGCTATACAGAAACTAGATATTGAAGGTAAAGAAATAACAGGAGAACTAGCGCAATTATATTTTTTACAAAAAAAGTAAATTAAGGCATATATCATTTGAAGAAAAACGCTTACCATTGGTAAGCGTTTTTTACTCTTAAATACCCCCAAAAAAAATATGTTTATAAATTAACGAGGGTAAAAGCAAGATCGTCTGTTTTTTTGTTATTTTTAATTGTATATAAATAACTATTTACAAGAGATAATAAATTTTTAAAAGACTAATGAAAACAATAGAGCTTATAAAACCTAATACATTTAACAACGAGAATCATTGGTATCCTAAGGTGCTGAATGCCACAATTCATCCAATGGTAAACTTTTTTTTAAATTTAGATAAGGAACGAATTATTGCTAGGTATTGTCACTTACATCCAAAAGTAAATGCGGATAAACTTAGAGAAATTTTATCGTATGAATGTAAGTACTTTTTATGGGGAGGAGCAGATTTAATCAATTCAACATCAGCAGATGGAGATAAAAACATGGTTATTATAGAAAATAATTCATGTCCATCAGGCCAAAAATCAATGCCTTTGTTAGATGATAATAAAGAAGACGGAGTATATCGCTTGTTAATTGAAAGAACGTTTAAGCCTATCTTAGAGAAAAAGCGAAAACTTGTTAAAGATGGTAGATTAGCGGTACTTTATGATAAAAACTATATGGAAACATCAGGGTATGCAGCCGTTATAGCTGATGTTTTTAAAGAAGATGTTTTTCTTGTACCTTATTATTCAAACAAAGATAACGATCATATAAAAATAGAAAATGAAATCTTTTATCTAAAACAAGAAGAAGAATGGATTCCGTTACGAGGTATTTTTAGATATGTAACTCAAAAGCCATGGAATAGATTCCCAATTAATAGTAAAACAAAGATTTTAAATCCGATTATTACTTGTTTGGCTGGAGGAAGAAATAAAATGGTAGCTGCCAAAGCATATGATATTTACAACACGGAATTAGAAGAATATGGAATGAAAATAAATATCCCAGATACTATTTGGGATGTTAGCAAGAATGAAATTCCGTTGTGGGTAAAAAAAATGGGAGGGCAAGCAGTTATAAAAATACCTTATAGTAATGCAGGACAAGGAGTTTTTACGATTGTTAACGAACAAGAACTAGAAGAGTTTATGAAGTTAGAAATCGAATATGAACGTTTTATTGTACAGAGTTTAATAGGTAACTATAATTGGAGTTCAGTAAGCACAAAAGGCAAATATTATCACGTTGGTACAATGCCAAATGCTAAAGGAGAAACATTTGTGTCAGACATTCGTATGATGATTAGTAGTACAAAAGATGGAATAAAACCATTGTGTATGTACTCGAGAAGAGCATTGTTACCATTGGAAAACGACTTAAAAAGTAGTAAAGATTCTTGGCAAATGTTAGGAACAAACTTATCGGTTAAGTTAGGTGAAAATGAATGGACCTCAGATACTAATCGTTTGTTAATTATGGACAGAAGAGATTATAACAAGCTAGGTTTAGGAATAGACGATTTAATAGAAACATTTATTCAAACCGTACTCTCTACTATTGCTATCGACAAAATGTGTATTAGTTTAATAAATTCAAATAAAAAGTTTAAAAAGAAACTATTTACCTCATTAAATAACGATAGCACGCTGTTAAACGAATTATATTAAAATGAGTATGGGACACCAAATTGAATATATTACCGAGTTTGATGTGAATCAAACACCAAAAAATTCTATTAAAAATTACTGGTTAAAAGTAACATCTAACGCAATGGGAATTCCCACGTGTATTCCTGTTATGGTAGCCAGAGGAAAAGAAGATGGTATTGTATTAGGGCTTACAGCTGCAGTTCATGGAAATGAATTAAACGGAATATCAGTTATTCAACGATTGTTTAAAGATTTGGATACAGAAAATTTAAAAGGAACAATTGTAGGAATTCCTGTGGTGAATGTACCTTCGTTTGTTCGAGGAACAAGAGTTTTTAGCGATGGGGTAGACATTAACAGAATAATGCCAGGAAAAGATAATGGAAATACCAGTGAAGTATATGCCAATCGTTTTTTGAATTTGGTAGTAAAGAAGTTTGATTATTTGTTAGACCTACATACAGCTAGTTTTGGTAGAGTGAATTCATTTTACATCAGAAGTGATATGAACAATAAAGTCACCGAAAAATTAGCCTTATTACAAGATGCTGAAATTATAGTGCATACCCCTCCATCTGATGGTACTTTACGTGGAGCTGCTGAAGAACTAGGAATTCCATCTATAACTATCGAAGTTGGTAATCCACATAGCTTTCAAAAGAAAATTATTAAAAGTGGAGTAGCAGGCGTGCACAATGTATTGGCATATTTAGGAATTACCGATGATGAGTACGAAACCTCGAAAAGAAATACCGTAGTTTGTAAAAAATCGTATTGGTTATATACTCAAGAAGGAGGATTGCTTACAGTACATGTAGATTTAAGAGATATAGTGGAAGAAGGAGATCATATCGCTACATTACGGGATGTGTTTGGTAATAGAATTAAGAAATACCACGCACCAGAAAGAGGGATTGTAGTAGGGAAGAGTGTAAACCCTGTAAATCAATCAGGAGGACGTATTATTCACTTAGGAATTATAAAATAACTAGTTTTTAATTCAAAACTAGTTATTCGCCTGCTTTTTTAGCTTGCAGGTTACTATTGGCAATCGCCATAATCAGCAAACCAATCCCAATACCAATACTCAAGCCATGTGTTAGGTCTGATACTTTTACATAGCGAGTAAGTATTTGTGAAGAGGCAATGGTTAAAATTCCTATTGATAATAATATCAATGATTTTTTATGATATAAATTTTTCATAGTATAATTCTTTGGTAAGGTATTGGTAGAAAAAGAGTATCATTTGTTACATAAAAAGAAAGCTTTGAGGAAGTATAAGATAAAAAAACTCGCTATTTGCGAGTTTTTTTATCTTGTAAT
The DNA here is from genome assembly GCF_036350695.1 of Tenacibaculum sp. FZY0031. Lineage (NCBI taxonomy): Bacteria > Pseudomonadati > Bacteroidota > Flavobacteriia > Flavobacteriales > Flavobacteriaceae > Tenacibaculum > Tenacibaculum sp. FZY0031. The sequence goes on along the minus strand of NZ_JAZDVY010000010.1, from coordinate 15,606 downwards.
TTAGTATAAAGAATTACTTCATTTCAGCAAGAAACTCTTTGTTCATTTTTACATAATCAGCATTTTCAGCTTTTTCAGCACCAGCTAATGAAGCTTTAGCTGCTTTAACTGCTCCTTTTTTGTCACCAGCTTTAGCTAAGATTAACGACTGTTGACGTAAGTACCAAAAACGAGGTTGGTCTTTAGTCATGTCAACCGCTTTGTTAATCCAGTTTTTTGCTTTGTTAATGTCTTTTCCTTCTTGTAAATAATACACCGCTGAAGAAAAATAATCATTAGCAGAAGGTCCCCCCATCACTTGCGCAATACTTTTTTCTACTGCTTTATCAGTAGGAGTATTAAACTTTACACCTACATAAGCATTCTCCCATAAAATTCCTAACACAGCAGAATCGTTTGTTAAGTCGTCAATACTCATTGTAAACGTTTCAATTTTCATAGGCATAGCTTCAACTTTGGCAGTAGTAGATACAGCAACTTTAGCATCATCCCATTTTCTTGGAGTACCCCAGTTGTTGGCGTCAGAATAAAATAGTACTTCCCAAGAATCTTTTCCTGGTTTAGTATATAAAGCGTAGGTTCCTTTTTTTAAGGTTTTACCGTCAATAGTAACATCGTCACTAAAAGTAACTTTTGTGTTTGCGTTTGCACCAGTTCTCCATACTTTTCCATAAGGAACTAAATCACCAAAAATAGCTCTTCCTTTCATACTCGGACGAGAATATTCAATTGATACATCTGTTAAACCTACAGTTTGCTCTAACTTAGCAGTAGGACTAGGGGCTGGAGTCTTTAATTGTGCATTGATATTTGTTGATAAAGCAACAACAAACAAGCTTAAAAGTATTTTTTTCATGTTGATAGATTTGTTTTTTAATTAGTTTTGTTAAAATTACGAGGAATTCTTGGGATTAATGTTAACAAAAACTTAAAATACCTAAGAGTTGTTTTTAATAGATATTTGCAACCAAAGTTACGAATGACAAAAAAAGGAACACATAGAAATAACGGAGCTATTGGGGCTTTGTTAGATGAGTATGAAAAATCAATAACCGAGTTTAAAGCAGTTATTAAGGATGTAAATTCAAATGCACTAATTCAAATAGTGGATAGTGAAACTAATGATGAAGATTGTAGGTCCATTCAAACTATAATAACGCATGTAGTTAGGGCTGGATATACCTATGCTATTGAAATAAGAAAATGGTTAGGAGAAGAGGTAAAGTATAAAGAAAAAGAGATATTAAGTTCTGTTCTGGAGTATAATGAGGCATTGGATACAATGTTTGCTTATAATGAACAACTCTTTAATGATTATCCCAATATACAATTAGAAGAATTAGAACCTCACAAGAAAGTACAGGTTAGGTGGGGACAGAAATATGATGTAGAACAACTTTTTGAACATGCTATCGTACACATACTAAGGCATAGAAGACAAATAGAATTATTTAAAGAAAAATTAGTAGATAGAAATTCCTAAAATGAAAAAATACATAGCTGAAAGTATAGGAACCTTTGCTTTAATTTTCTGCGGAACAGGAGCAATGACAGTAAATGAAGTTACCAACGGTGCAGATCTAACACATATTGGAGTGGCAATTACTTGGGGATTGATAGTAATGGCTATGATTTATGCTTTTGGAGAAATTTCTGGAGCACATTTTAATCCGGCCGTAACCATCGCTTTTGCCTATGCTAAAAAGTTTTCATGGAAAGAAGTACCTAACTATATTATAGCGCAATTGTTAGGCGCTATACTAGCAAGTGCAATACTTTGGATTTTATTTCCCACGAGTGAGTTCTATGGAGCAACACTACCCTCAGTAGTACCTTGGCGAGCCTTTATTTTAGAACTGCTATTAACTTTCTTTTTAATGCTAACGATCATAAACGTATCTACAGGAAGTAAAGAAGTAGGAGTAATGGCAGGGATCGCTATTGGTGGAGTAGTATTGTTGGAAGCGATGTTTGCAGGCCCTATAACAAAAGCCTCTATGAACCCAGCACGCTCTATAGCACCCGCATTAGTTTCTGGTCACTTAGAGCATTTATGGCTGTATATACTAGCACCAATTATAGGAGCTTTATTGGCAGTGATTTCATGTAAACTTGTAAAAGACGATAATTGTTGTGATGAAAAATGTTAGTGTTTTAGGCTGTGGATGGCTAGGAAAAGAACTAGGAATAGCATTAGTTAAGAATGGATATACCGTTAAAGGTTCAACAACTTCTAAAGATAAACTTCAAGAATTAGAATCGGTTGCAATAGCCCCTTATTTAGTTGATATTTCAAAGGAACATATTTCATCAGAATTTTTAGATGCTGATGTATTGATAATTGCGATAACCTCTAAAGAAGTAGAAAACTTTAAAAAGTTGATTTCTTCAATAGAAAAGTCAAACATAATTAAGGTTATCTTCATTAGCTCTACCTCGGTGTATCCTAGTTTAAATAAGGAAATGATTGAAGAAGATAAAACTGTAGATTCTCCGCTAGTAGAAATAGAAAACCTATTTAGAAATAATAATAAGTTTCAAACAACTATACTTCGTTTTGCTGGATTATTTGGAGGGGAAAGGCAACCAGGAAACTGGTTTGCTAATAGAAAAATACCACATCCAAAAGGCTATGTAAACATGATTCACCGTGAGGACTGTATCGCAATTATACAAGAAATTGTAGAACAAAATGTTTTTGGAGAAGTATTTAATGCTTGTGCAAATGACCATCCAACCAGACAAGAATTTTATATAAATGCTAGAAAAACTCTAGGAAAACCAATTCCTGAATTTGATGATTCAAAACCATTAGTTTACAAAATAATTAGTAGTAAAAAACTTCAAAAAGTATTGAGTTATCAGTTTATACACAACAATTTATTGAGCATTTATTAGTTTTAGCCAACAGCCAACAGCCAACAGCCAACAGCCAACAGCCAACAGCCAACAGCCAATTATTGATACTTCTTCTTCCTCCAGTAATTAAACCCAATACCAAACAGGGCTAACAAAACTAACGGAATACCAATATTGATAAATTGCCAAGAACGTTTTTCAGCAAAAGCACGTTGCTTATCCAATAAATTCATTTGAATGGTTTTATTACGCAGTTGAATCAATCCAGAATCATCTAATAAATAATCAATCGCATTAATTAAAAACTCTTTATTACCAAACTGTTCTCCTGTCCATTTATCCAGTGATAAATCGTGAGGTTTTCCTTTTAAAATCTGATTTCTACCTACATCACCATCAGCAATTACAATCATTTTATTGTTTGTACTCTCAGCTTTAAAATCAGGAGTGTTAAAAGGTTTTATTCTATTTTTATAGGCAGAAGGAATGTTTCCTTCTATAAGAACGGCTAATAATTGCGGACCAGAAGCAAATTCATTTTCTTTAGGTTCTTTCGCAATACTTTGTAATTCAATAAAGTTGGGAGTTCCTGTTTGTTTGGTAAGTACAGAAGTTACTAATAACGGAGTCTTTTTTAAGTTTCCTTTTAACGTATCTATTTGAGTAGTAAAACGAAAACGAACAGGTGCAACATTTTTAGTAATCGGGTGGTTAGGATTACCATTAACTAGTGGATGATAAAACCAATTTAAGTGTTGAAACTGTGTTTGATTACCTACATTTCCTGTAGCTAACGGAATTTTAGCAGCATATAAATCCTGTATCAATTTATTGTTTACACGAACTTGATACCCAAACAATAAGTCCGTTAAATTCAAATCACGAGGAAAAGCCAACATTTTTCCTTCATTATACAAACTATCGGTATCCGCATAGTTATTATCTAACATCCATAAACTTTTACCACCATTGGCAATAAATTGATCGACGGTAAGCTTTTCCTCTTCGGTAAAGCGCTCAGTAGGTTTAGCAATAATTGCTAAATCGTATGCTCTTAAGTCTTTTAAAGTTTTTTGCGGATTATTAGCAACACTATCTAATGTAAACTTAGCCAAACGATATTTTTTACCAATTTCACTTAACAAACTATATTGATAAATATCTTGTAGTTCACCATTACCAGCTAATACCGCTATTTTTTGTCTTTCTTTTAAAGTAATACTATGTAGTGCATTCGCAAAAGAATACTCTAATTTTTCAACAGCATTTTGTAGCTGAGCTTCTTGAGTCTTAGCAATTGAGTTAGGAAGTAAAGAAATTAACTCTACTTTTTTACCATACGTAATTTCAGCCCAAGGAAAAATAATAGCTTCAGATAACTTTCCATCTTCTTCTACAGTTAACTGGCTAGGCATCATTCCTCTTTTTACCAAACGTTCACGAATATTATCAGGGTTGATAAAACGGAAACGAATATTAGAATTTTTAGCTTGTAATTCTTCTAAAAACTGGCGTGTTTCTATTTGTAAACGTTTAAATTCCGCAGGAAAATCACCTTCTAAGAATACATGAATCGTTAGTGGGGTATCAATTTTATCAATAAGACGTTCACTTACTTCAGATAAGGTATAACGTTTGTCTTGTGTTAAATCAAAACGTTGGTAAACAACGTTAGCCAAGTAGTTAACAATAAATAATACTATGAAAGCGAATGCGGTATGTTGTATTTTCTTATTCATTTTTTAACTGTTGTTTAGTGATGAATAAAAAGAAGACAGTAACACTGATAAAATAGATTACATCACGAGTGTCTACCACACCACGGCTAATACTTTTAAAGTGTTCGTTAATACCAAATTGTTGTAAGGTGTATCCTGAGTTTCCTAAAGAAGAGCCTACAGCGTCAAAACCATAAAATAAAGCAAAAGTGATAAACACACTTAGAATAAACGCCACAATTTGATTTTTGGATAGGGTAGAAGTAAACAATCCAACTGCGGTATAGGTTGCTGCTAAAAATAACAACCCTAAATAAGAACCTATAGTACCACCTAGATCTAAATTCCCAACCGGACTTCCTAATTGATACACAGTATAAGCATAGGTTAAGGTAGGGATTAATGCGATAACAACTAATAAAAGAGCAGCAAAAAACTTACCTAATACAATTTGCCCATCGGTAAGCGGTTTGGTTTTTAAAATCTCAATGGTTCCACTATTAAACTCATCAGCAAAACTTTTCATCGTGATGGCAGGAATTAGAAATAAGAACAACCATGGAGCCAAATAAAAAAAGCTATTTAAATCGGCAAAACCCGCATTTAAAATATTGAAATTATCTTTAAATACCCATAAAAATAAACCATTTACAAGTAAAAATACCCCAATTACCAAATAGGCAATAGGAGAGGCAAAAAATGAGTTAAATTCTTTCTTTAGTAGTGGTAACAATGTATAACTGTTTAGTTGTTTATAATGTTTAATTATTTTTATAAGACTATTGTCTAACGCCTATGGACTAAGGTAACGATTCAACTTTATCCACACTCCAAGCAAGAGGCTTGTCGTTAAATAATACTTTGGTTTGTGCCCAAACACCTTTAAATAAATCAGATTTTCTGTAGTTTTCTAAATCTTGCTCAGTTTCCCAGTAACTATAAGTGAAAAATATGTTTGAGTTTGTTTTGTCTCTGTACAATTCTAATAAACGGCAACCAGGTGATTTTCGTATAAATTCTTTTTTGGCGTTAAAGTTGTTTAAAAATACTTCAATTTTTTCTGGCTGAAAGCTCATTTTTACAATTCGTACAAACATACATTTTAATTTATAGGGATAAACTCTGGTTTAACAGGATTTTCAAATTCAACAGTAATGGTGTCACGATATTCTAAACCCAGTAAGGTAGAAGCTCCACCAACCGTTTCTAAATTGCTTCGGTAAATAGCAATTTCTAAAAAGCCAGCAGAATTAAAAATAGCTAACTTTTCACCATCGTATTGTCTTTTATCAGTAACCGAAAAATCAACAATTTCGTTATATCGGTTGTAAATTTTAGAAAAAGTATAGCGTCTAGCTGTAACTTTATAATCACGACCTTTTCCAATGGTATTGAATTGTTTTTTGCTAATGTTCGTAATTACATTTCCATAGTTATCAATGTAAATAACACCACCTGCAATGATAGTTTGCTGCTCGTTTATTTTCGGCTTAATTTCAACAATCTTTTTATAAGTTTCAATCTCTCTACCAATAACACTCAAACTACCACCACGAGCAATATGAGAAGCAACTTGTACAAAAACATCCAATACTGGAAAACTACTCTCAATACGATCGTGAATATTAATTTCAACAATTTTAGTAGGTTTGATTTCAGAAGCAATCATTGAAATTAGCCCGTTATCAGGACAAATAAAATAATGATTGTCTAGTTCTAGTGCAATGTGTTTATTATCTACACTTAATTCTGAATCGACCCCAATAACATGAATTGTTTTATCAGGAAAGCTCTTATAAGCATTCTTTAAAATATAAGCAGTTTCAGTAATGTTAAAAGGAGAAATTTCATGCGTAATATCAACAATCTTGGCATCAGGTAACTCAGAATAAATAGCTCCTTTTACAGCCCCTACAAAGTGGTCTTTCGTTCCAAAATCAGTAGTTAATGTAATAAGAGACATTAATTTAGGTGTTTGTTAATTAATTTGTGAAAAATTATGCTGAAATTTTAAACAAAACTACGTAATTCAAGAAAAATAATCATTATTTTTAGTGTGAATAATATTAAAACTTTTATCATTTGAACGAACGCGTAATTGAATTAACAGAAATCAACCCAAACGATTTTTTTGGAGCTCAAAACAGCACTATTACTCAGTTAAAAAGCTTCTTTCCTAAAATAAAAATAGTTGCTAGAGGAAATAAACTTAAAATTTTTGGTGAACCTGAATTGTTAAATGAATTTGAAAAGCGGCTAGAGATGCTTATCAAATACTTTAACAGATACAACAAGTTAGATGAAAATAGTATTGAGCGAATTTTAACATCAACTGGCAAGGAAGAAGAAATACGAAAATCGGGGAATGCTAAAGACGTGTTAGTACATGGTGTTAGTGGAAAGTTAATTAAAGCACAAACAGCCAATCAGCGTAAAATGGTGGAGCTAATGCAAAAAAACGATATGTTATTTGCTGTAGGCCCCGCTGGTACTGGTAAAACATACACAGCAGTTGCTCTGGCGGTAAAAGCATTAAAAGAAAAAGAAGTAAGACGAATTATATTAACAAGACCAGCTGTTGAGTCGGGTGAAAACTTAGGATTTCTTCCAGGAGATTTAAAAGAGAAGTTAGATCCATACATGCAACCTTTGTACGATGCTTTAAGAGATATGATTCCACATGAAAAACTAGAATCACATCTCGAAAAAGGAGTCATACAAATTGCCCCCTTAGCATTCATGCGCGGTCGTACTTTAGACAACGCTTTTGTAATTTTAGATGAAGCACAAAATACCACGCATTCACAAATGAAGATGTTTTTAACACGTATGGGAATGCATGCAAAGTTTATCATTACGGGCGATCCAGGTCAGATAGATTTACCTAGAAGACAAGTGTCAGGGCTTAAAGAATCGTTATTAGCGTTAAAAGATATTGATGGAATTGCACAAGTGTATTTAGATGACAAAGATGTAATCCGCCATAGATTGGTTAAGAAAATTATCTCAGCCTATAAAAGTATAGAAACAGAATGATAAAAATTGATAAAGATAAACTAGGTCTTCAAGATTATTTTTATATCGGTTATTTATATTTAATTATTTTAGGATTAGTTAGTGATGCCATTTTTTATGGGGTTTTTGGAGTAACCTATTTAAACTATACGACTATATTAGATGCTTTAATTTCTCCAGTAAGTTTATTGGCTAATAACTGGTTGATGGCATTAATTTTAGCTGTGTTATTTGCATTAATGTATTTGTATTTTTCTAATTGGATGTTTAAAATTTATGCATACTTAAGAGAAAAAAAATGGTATCAAAAAATATACGATATTGAAAAATGGGACAAAAAATACGAAAGGTTAAGAAGTAAGAAAAACCCGATGCTTGGATTAATGTTTATGTTTTTTATGCTATTCGTTTCTATGCGATTAGGAATGGCCTTAGGAATTAGGAGTAAAGTGTCAGAAAAAGAAATAAAACCAAACTATACCTTAGTTTTTAAAGATAATTCAAAGTTAAATGTTAAAAAAGTAGGGCAAAACTCCGCTTATTTTTTCTATTTCGTTCCTGGAGAAAAGACAATTAGTGCCACTCCAATAGCTGATAATTTAAAACAGATAAAACGTTTTAAAAAGATTGATGAATAATCTGTCTAAAAGATTACATTTGCGCCACAACAACACAACAATATACTAATGAATACAATTAACGAAACGAATTTTCAGTTTCCAGGGCAAAAGACAGTTTACAAAGGAAAAGTAAGAGAAGTCTATAATATTAATGATGATTTATTGGTAATGATTGCTTCAGATCGTCTTTCTGCATTTGATGTGATTTTACCACGTCAAATTCCTTTCAAAGGGCAAATTCTAAATCAAATTGCAACCAAAATGATGAACGATACAGCAGATATTGTCCCAAATTGGTTATTAGCAACTCCGGATGAAAATGTAGCAGTAGGACACTTATGCGAACCTTTTAAAGTAGAAATGGTCATTCGCGGATATTTATCGGGGCATGCAGCCCGTGAATATGCAGCAGGAAAGAGAATGCTTTGTGGAGTAGCAATGCCTGAAGGAATGCAAGAGAATGACAAATTTCCAAAACCAATCATTACACCGTCAACGAAGGCAGATAATGGAGAACACGATGAAGATATTTCTCGTGAAGCTATTTTAGCAAAAGGAATTGTTTCAGAAGAAGACTATTTAGTATTAGAAGACTACACAAGAAAGTTATTTCAAAGAGGAACCGAATTAGCTGCTAAAAGAGGATTGATTTTAGTAGATACCAAATATGAGTTTGGGAAAACTAAAGATGGTAAAATTGTATTGATTGATGAAATCCATACACCAGATTCTTCTCGTTATTTTTATGCTGATGGATATGCAGAACGTCAAGAAAAAGGAGAGAAGCAAAAACAATTATCAAAAGAGTTTGTACGTCAGTGGTTAATTGAAAATGGTTTTCAAGGAAAAGAAGGACAGCAAATTCCTGAAATGTCCGATAAAAAAATCAATGAAATCTCTAATAGATATATTGAATTGTATGAGCAAATTACAGGAGAAACTTTTGTAAAAGCAAATACAGAAAATGTGCTGGAAAGAATAGAAAAGAAGGTAACTACCTTTTTACAGAATAAATAAAAATAAAAAGCCTGATTTCTCAGGCTTTTTTGTTGGTTACATCTGTACATCTTTAACAGCTTCTATTGGCGCTGGAATGTCGTTAGGGTCGTCTTCTATGATTTGACGAATGTCAATTTCAATAGCTCGAGACATGGTGGTAATAGGGATATCGTTAGGAGTACCTTCAAAGGGGTTCTCTGAAACTTCTCCAATACGTTCCATTGTATGAAAAATCCAAGAAATAACTACACTAAATGGAATTGTAAACCATACAAAGTGTTCGCCTATCAATTCAATTAAATGATGAAAACCTTCCTCAGGATAAGGTTTCCAGTTTTGAGTAAGATCAACAACTTGTTTTCCTATTTTATCAAATTCGTGCATCATTCCATAAGGTAATAAAATAACGAAAATCCAAATGAAAAATCGGTTTAAAGTAGCAAACTGTCTGGGGTATGGAAAGTTTTTTATGCGTTCAGCTTTTCCTTGTAAAGCAAAAAACTCAACTAGCATCTTTTCCATCTCTAAAAAGGCGAATTCCCATAAATACCCTTTCTCTTTCAGTTCCCTTAATTGATTTGATTGTAATTTTAAACAAGCACCTTGCTTGTTGCGTTGGTTTAAAACAAACGCTTTGTCCTTGTCTATTACATAGCCTGTCAACTCTTCATCAAGGCTATTTACCCGTTCTTTTACATTGAAACGCGTATCAATATATTCTCGATCAGATTTGTTAAAGTTAGAAATTTCCCATGGTTTTGGTGCTCTTAGTGAATGTCGTAAAGCAGTCATCCAAGCAACATGACGCATAATTAACTGCTTTTTAATTTTAAAAAGTTCTTCTTTTGAAAGTTTAACAGATGCGCGTTCATTGGTTATAAAATCGTTAGTCATTATGGCAAATGATCGAGAAGCATTTACAATACCTCCCCAAATTTTACGGGCTTCCCATAGCCTATCATAAGAAGCATTGTTTTTAAATGAAATAATAAAGGCCAAAGCAGTACCCACTAAACCAATAGGTAACCAAGGTAGATGAAGCCAATACCAACGTAGTCCGGTGTAAAGTAATACAGGAATAAGTGATAAAATAATAAAAATATAAATATAGCGCCTAGTCCAAGACAGCATGTCCTTGAGTGAATAATTTCTCTTAGTATACATGAGAGTTGTTTTTAGTTGATAAACTAAAATACAAAAAACACAATTAATTTAAAGAAGAATGAAGACTTCATAATTTTTTGTAACTTACATGAATTCTAAAAACGACTTTTAAAATGCCAAATTATACATTAAAAATTAACGGAAAGTCGGTATCCTTTACTGCAGATGCTGATACGCCATTGTTGTGGGTTTTACGAGATGAACTCAATATGGTAGGAACTAAGTTCGGCTGTGGAATAGCACAATGCGGAGCCTGTACTGTTCATGTAGACGGAACAGCAATGAGAAGTTGTCAACTACAAGTCTCTATGATTGAAAAAGAAGAAATAACTACAATAGAAGGATTGTCTGCAGAAGGAGAGCATCCGCTTCAAGAAGCTTGGAAAGAAGTAGACGTTCCGCAATGCGGATACTGTCAAGCAGGTCAAATTATGACGGCTGCATCATTTCTAAAAGAAAATCCAAGCCCCTCAAAAGAAGAGATAAGAGAAGCCATGCAAGGAAACATTTGTCGTTGTGCAGCTTATAATAGAATAGAAAAGGCAGTTGCTTTAGCTGCCGAAAAAATGTCTTAAAATTTTTCAATCATGAGCACACAAGAAAACAAAGTAACGTTTAGTAGAAGAAATTTTTTAAGAGCCTCTGCGCTAGCCAGTGGAGGCATCATGATTGGCTTTAATTTATTCACCGCATGTAAGCCAAATGTAAAACCATCTGTGGATGTTGAAAACTTAAATTTCAACGATTTTAATGCGTTTATAAAAATATCTGATGAAGGTTATGTAACTATTTACTCACCAAATCCAGAAATAGGTCAAGGTGTAAAAACTTCGATGCCGATGATTATCGCCGAAGAATTAGATATAGATTGGGATAAAGTACATGTAGTACAAGCCCCACTAGACACAAAAAACTATACACGTCAATTAGCTGGAGGAAGTCAGTCTATTCGTCACGGATGGACAGCTTTGAGACAAACTGGAGCAACAACAAAGCAAATGCTAATAAATGCGGCAGCAGTAAAATGGGGAGTAGAAGCTAGTACTTGTTCAGCTTCAAAAGGAACAATAACCAATGCTAATGGAGACAAATTAGGATACGGAGAAGTAGTTAAAGAAGCAGCAACTTTAGAAGTACCAGAAAAAGTAACCTTAAAGAAACCTTCAGAATTTTCTATTATAGGTAACAATGCTACCAATGTAGATGTCGGTAACATAGTAACAGGAAAACCTTTGTTTGGATTAGATTACAAAGAGGATGGGATGGTTTATGCAGCAGTAGTAAGACCACCTTCTTTTGGTGAAGAATTGGAATCATTTGATGCATCTGAAGCTAAAAAAATTGCTGGAGTTATCGAGGTGGTTACTATCGGAGAAAAAGCAAGGAATTTTATTGAATCCGGTAAAAATAACTGGACTTTCAAATTACCAAAATCAGATAAAGTAGTAGTAATAGCTAAAAACACATGGGTAGCAATCAAAGGGGCAAAAGCCATCAAAGCGACATGGAAAGTAGGGACTGAACTTGAAAACACAAAGTTTCACGATGAAAAATTAGTAAGCTTACTAGATGGAGATAAACTTGATGTAAGAAGAGAAGATGGAGACGTTAAAAAAGCATTTTCAGAAGCAGATAAAGTTATAGAACGTACCTATCATTCTCCTTTCTTACCACATAACTGTATGGAGCCAATGAACTTTTTTGCGAATGTAACATCAGAAAAAGTACATTTAATAGGACCTGTACAAACACCAGAATATGCAGCTCAAGTAGCATCAGAAATGTTAGGTCGTAATTTAGAACAGGTACATGTAGAAATGACTAGAATGGGAGGTGGATTTGGAAGAAGGTTGTATGGAGACTTTGTATATGAAGCTCTTGAAATATCTGATAAAATTAAGAAACCAGTAAAAATGGTTTCAACAAGAGAAGAAGATATGACAGCAGGGATTTACCGACCAGCTATTAAATATAAAATAGCAGCATCAATTAAAGATGGAAAAGTAACAGGGTATCATTTAAAAGAAGCAGCAATTAATGATAATATGTATGGATTAATTCCACATTTCTTTCCAGCGGGATGTATTCCAAATTATAAAGTATCTACAGGAAATTACAAAAGTAACATTAGTACAGGAGCATGGAGAGCGCCATACACGAACTTTTTAGGATATGCAGAACAATCATTTTTTGATGAATTAGCACAAGAACTAGACATTGATCCAGTGCAACTACGTTTAGACTTATTAGAAAATGTAAAAGAAACAAAAGATGAGAATATCCAGTATTCAGGAAAAAGAATGCAAGATGCAATTCGACTAGCTGCAAAAAAAGGAAACTGGGGAAAATCAAAAGAAGGAGTTTATCAAGGATTTTCAGCGTATTACAGTCACAATACTCATGTAGCAGAAGTAGCAGAAGTAGAACTAAAAGAAGGAGTACCGGTGGTAACCAAAGTCGTCGCAGCAGTCGATTGTGGCATCGTTGTAAATCCAACAGGAGCAATCAATCAAGTTCAAGGGGGGATAATTGATGGTATTGGACATGCAATGTATGGGAATTTAACTTTTAATGAAGGAGCACCATCAAGTAGAAATTTTGATAATTATCGACTGATAAGAATAAATGAAACGCCAAAAGTTGATGTGTACTTTGTAGAAAATGAATTAGCTCCAACGGGTTTAGGAGAACCAGGTTTACCACCAGCAGGAGGAGCAGTAGCAAATGCAATTCATAAAGCTTTGGGTAAGAGATTGTATAAACAACCATTTATAGAAGAATTAAAATCAAATATTTTATCCTAAAAACGAACGAACTTTGTAGGTTTGACAAAAGAGTGTTTTTGTTATTTATTGAAAACGAAACACTCGGTAATTTTTGAAAATCTGTCAAAAAGCACTACTTTCGCAACCTATAAAAATCAAAAATAACAATGGTTAAAGATTTATTTGAAAGAATTAAAGGAGATAAGGGACCTTTAGGAAAATGGGCAGATAAAGCAGAAGGGTATTATGTGTTTCCTAAATTAGAAGGACCAATTTCTAACCGTATGTCTTTCAATGGGAAAAAAGTAATAACTTGGAGTATCAATGACTACTTAGGATTAGCAAATCATCCAGAAGTATTAAAGGTAGATGGAGAATCAGCCGCTACAGATGGAATGGCCTACCCTATGGGAGCTCGTATGATGTCAGGACACACAAAATACCATGAACAGTTAGAGCAAGAATGTGCTGAGTTTGTAGGAAAAGAAGCTGCATATTTAGTAAACTTTGGATACCAAGGAATGGTCTCTGCAATTGATGCTTTAGTAGGGAAAGATGATATCATAGTATATGACATGGATACACATGCATGTATTATTGATGGAGTTCGTTTACACGCCGGAAAACGTTTTGTATACCGTCACAACGATATAGAAAGCTGTGAGAAAAACTTAAAGCGTGCTACCAAAATGGCAGAAAAAACAGGAGGCGGAATTTTGTTAGTTTCTGAAGGAGTATTTGGTATGCGAGGAGAGCAAGGACGCTTAGCAGAAATAGTAGCCTTGAAAGAAAAATACAATTTCCGCTTATTAGTAGATGATGCTCACGGATTCGGAACATTAGGAGAAGGAGGAAGAGGAACAGGATTTGAACAAGGAGTGCAAGACGGAATTGATGTGTATTTTGCAACATTTGCTAAATCTATGGCAGGAATAGGAGCGTTCTTTGCAGGAGACAAAGATGTGGTTCAATACCTGCAATATAACATGCGATCACAAATGTTTGCTAAATCACTACCAATGCCAATGGTAAAAGGAGCATTAAAACGTTTGGATATGATTCGTACCATGCCTGAACTAAAAGAAAACCTTTGGAAAATAACCAATGCATTACAATCAGGTTTGCGCGAAGCAGGTTTTGATTTAGGAACAACACAAACCTGTATTACACCAGTATACTTAAAAGGAGAAATTCCTGAAGCCATGGCAATGGTGAATGATTTAAGAGAAAATCATGGAGTATTTTGCTCAATTGTTGTATATCCCGTAATACCAAAGGGATTAATAATATTGAGGTTAATTCCAACAGCACGTCATACAATTGAAGATGTAAATGAAACAATTGTAGCTTTTTCTGCAATCCGTGAAAAATTAGAAAACGGAACCTACAAACAAGTAGCAGCTACAATTATGGCAGAATAATAAGAAATTAAAAAAATAAATAAAAACTCATGAAATACTTCATGAGTTTTTTTGTTTTAAAAAGAGAAATGATACATTTGGAATCCCTTTATTTATAAAAAATCAAATGAAAAAATTACTATACTTATATTCAATATTGTTTGTAACAATCACAAACGCTCAAATTAAAGATACATTACCAAACTTTAATGATGAGTATATATTGATTAAAGAAGGAGATAGCTTAATGATAAAATTAAATGAAGTAACCATACTCCCAAAACATAAGTTTAAAGAAAAAAAAGACATCCTTTATTATTACTGGCTACGAAAAAAGGTATTCAAAGCGTACCCTTATGCAATCTTAGCAGCAAAAAGAGTAGATAGTGTAAATTCACGATTAGCTAGAATAACATCAAAAAGTAAAAAAAGAAAATATGTAAAAAGAATTCAAAAGTATTTAGAAGAAGAATTAACAGCCCCCTTAAAGAAGTTAACAAGAACAGAAGGAAGAATTTTGTTAAAGCTAATTCATCGTCAAACAGGAAAAACAGCCTTTGATAATGTAAAAGAATTAAGAAGTGGTTGGAAAGCTTTTTGGTACAATACCACAGCAAACTTATTTAAGCTATCATTAAAATCAGAGTATAAACCTGAAACGGAAAACGAAGACTATTTAGTTGAAGATATCATTCAGCGAGCATATATAGAGGAGAACTTAGAGTACCAAGCACCTAAATTACAGAAAGACTATTTAAAAATAGTATCAAAAAGTAGGGGATATGTAGATGTTACGGAATACAAAGAGATGTTTGCTCAGATGCGTAAGAAACGAAAACTCAAGAAAAAGTAATCAAATTATGTATTAGCGTAACTTACTTTAGTCTATGTTGTACTACATATATAAGTCACTTCCGTGTTAATGATAGTATTTAAAGCGGGTGTTTAGAGCACAAGAGTAGGTATTGTTTTGATTGGTTAGAAAAAATTTTCAGATATAAAGAGTTAGATTATAGCGGGTTAAAAAATAGTTTTAAAAAAAGATAAAAAAAGTCATTGTTGTAAA
>NZ_JAZDVY010000009.1:81907-155936 GCF_036350695.1 Tenacibaculum sp. FZY0031 | reverse complement strand
AATGACTTTTTTTATCTTTTTTTAAAACTATTTTTTAACCCGCTATAATCTAACTCTTTATATCTGAAAGTTTTTTCACTTTTTGTAGTTGGTGGTTAGCTTTTGGCAGTTGAGTATTGAGTATTGGGTATCGGGTAAAAGTACTTTTATTTTATAGTATAAAAATAAACTACTTAAAAGTTACCAACTAATTGATTATTGAAAACTACTACTTTATTTATAACTAACGACTATTAGACTAACGACTGATAACCCGCGTTAGGGATTGAAGCGGCATCCTTTTACTTAGGCTGCCTTTAGCAGACTAAGCAAAAGATACAGCGGAAAGCCCGACACTTTATTATGGTATAGCGCAGCGGAAACAAACAATAAAGTGAAACGCCCATACCAACAAATCATATTATTTGAAATACATTATATATATTGTATGAAAAATGTTTTGACAATATTTTATTTAGAACAGTGTTGTTTGATTCGTTTGGTATTTATCAAATTTGGTATAATCTAGTGGAGGGAGTGATTGGTTTTTTAAATATAGTTTTCTTGCTAGCTTGAACTGTGTATTTATTTGCTCTGCTATTTTTCCTTCTCCTCTCATTCTACTTCCATAACGTGAATCATTCAACGAGCCTTTATGTGTGTCTTCTATTTGGTGCAGTATTTTGTTTGCTCTATCGGGATACGTTTTTCTTACCCAATTGGTGAAAATTTCTCCTATCGCTCCATTCAAACGTACTATTGTATATGCAACTGATGTTGCTCCTAATTCGCTTACTTTTTTTACTAATGGTAATATTTCATGACTGTTAATTGAAGGTATAATTGGTGCCATCATAACATTTACTGGAATATTATTTTCTACTAACACCTTAACTGTTTCTAATCTTTTTTTAATTGTTGCTGTTCTTGGCTCGACCGCTCTTCTTGTTTCTTCTGATAACGATGTGATGGATATACTCACTCTCACTAGGTTCATCGCTGCCATTTCTTTTAAAATATCTAAGTCACGAAGTATTAGCGCATTTTTTGTTATCATGCTTACGGGATGCTTTAACTTTAATAGTACTTGTAGCATTTTTCGGGTAATTTCAAGTTTCTTTTCTATCGGTTGATAACAGTCTGTATTCCCTGAAAACATAATATTTTGTGGTTGCCAATTACGGCTTCGTAATTTTTTCTCTAACAATTCTGGCGCATTGGCTTTGTACAGTATTTTTCGTTCAAAGTCTAATCCAGCTGAATACCCCCAATATTCGTGCGAGTTACGTGCATAACAATAGATACAGCCGTGTTCGCAACCTTGATATGGATTCATTGAGTAAGAAAATCCAATATCTGGACTGGTTACTTTATTTAAAATTGTTTTAGGATAAATTTCTAAATAGGTTGTTTTATTATTGTCTGCTGATTCATTTTCTACTTCGCAATAGTTCAAGAAGTCATCCAACACCTGGTGTTGATGTTGTATAAATTTATTGTGTGTGTTGTGTTGTGCACCACGTCCTTTAATGTAGTCCATAATCATTTCTAAATAAAATATTATAAAATTGTCTTTAGAATGACTTTATCGAGAACAGGTTTGTATAAACTTCTCGATACAATTTCGATAGAGTAACGAAATCATCCGAAGTGACTTTGTAAAATTACAAAAAATAACACAAAAGTTTTAACCTTAATCTTACTTATTAAAAAACTTACGGTTTTACGAGTATTTTCTTTACTGCTATTTGCTGTCCATCTTTTAGTATACGCACAAACAATAAACCTGTTTTAAAATTTGGTATAGGAATGGTTTGTCTTATTTTTTGAATTGTATTGGTGTAGATTATTCTTCCTGTAACATCTACAATTTCTATATCTAAGTTGTTTCCTCTTGAATACACAAACATTCCTTCGGAAGCTATTACAGGGTTTGGATAGATTTTTAGGGTATTATTAAAAGGGAACTCTATTTTTACACTATCGGTATAAATTTTTGTTCCATCATCAAGAATAATTGTAGCTCTGTATTCATTTTCTCCTCCTAAAACCTTATCATCTTCCGTTTGAAGCTCCTGCAAACTGGGATTTACAAATGTTTGAATTACTTCTGTTTCTCCATTACGTGTGTTTTCAAAGACCACTGAAGCTACATTGGTCAAAGTACTTAAACTCAATCGAACATCTACTACATTTTCATTTTTTACAAAGGCTAAAAAATTCTTGTAATAACAGTTGACCCCTTGTGAATTGTAGTTTATTGTTTGTCCTTTAACTCCTACTCCTCCATTAAAAACTGGTGTTACTGACACATAAGGTGTTTTAAACGTACTTTTTGGAATTACAATATTCGTTTCGTTTACTATTGAATTTGTATACATATAAGTATCATCTAGCAGTTGCACATTATATGTGGTTGCATTTGGAACCGGTTCCCAACTAAATTGAATATTTTCATCACAGTTAAAATCAACCGCAGGTGTAACAACCTTAGAGATGGCAAATTCTTCAGAAGTATAATATACTCCATTTACCAAAGCCCTTAGTTGGGCTACTCCATTACCGTCAGGAGTATACCAACGTAAAAATGGTTTTGTTATATTTGTAGCGTTTGTTATTTCTGTCCAACTTCCATTGTTAATAGCATACTCTATTTTACTTACAGGAAAGTCTAAATTATTAGTCCATCGTACGTATTGATCTGTTTCTGTTGGTAATTTATCTTCTTTATTAGGATACTTCCATGTAAAGGTATCTTTGGACTTATAAAAATAAGCGATGGAAAATGTTTGCGTCGCAGTTGCTAATGAATTTGCTTTTACTTTAATACTATATGTGCCTGTCGTAGGATTTTCAATTGTAATTAACTCTACATTATTTAAGTGATCTTCTCCTTGTGTAGCTTCTTTTTCTAATGAACTTTGAGAGGGTGACACATCCAATACCCAAGGCAACCACGAATTTACACTGTTACTTATTTCTAAATCTAAATCGTTTACCAATGCCTTATCTTCATTAACATTTGCAGGAACATCATTCCAAACCAACGCCACTCGTATTTCTTTTGCTGTCGTATTGATAGGAATTGAATATTCTTTTATTTCATTCCCTGAGACTTCATCATTAATATATCTTCCGTTTTCTAAAATGCTCATGCTTTGAAAACCGTTTACATTACCGTAACCACTTTTAAAGTCAATTCCTTTTGGACCGACATCATCAGCTCCTGCAATTAATAGGGATTTTAATAATGCCGAAGATGGAAAATTGTTTGTTTTCTCTTTATATTTATGCTGTAGTAACGTTGCCAAACCAGAGACTATCGCGGCTGCATCTGATGTTCCATCTGGACCGTGCGCTACCAATTCTGGTTTTACCCTACCGTCATAAGCAGGCCCTTTTGAACTTCTCGTATTTACTACTAGTTCTTTATTCACTCCTCCAACCACTAAAACGTTTTTAGCCATTTTATAATTACCCGTCATATTGGCATATCCCGTTATTCCTTGATAAGCTCCCTCGTTAGCTGTTGCTTCTCCTGTATTACCTGAAGAAAATACATGAAGCAATTCAGGAACGTCAATTGTGCTTTGATCATATGCATTCGCTTCAGCTCCATAAAAATTTTCTATTTCTGTTCCGTAAGAATGGTTTTGAACATATATATGATTATCAACATAGTAAGTGTCATTATCAGGTAATAGCGTACTAAAGTCTGAAGATGACAAATAACTATGATGAGCAACTCCTTTGGAGTTGTACGTACTATTTCCTGCTCCTCCTATTATGGTAGCCATTGAGGTTGCATGACTGGAAACATCTTCTGCTTCCTTTCCGTATAGTTTTACTCTGTTTCTTAGATCAATATCTTCAACATCAAATAACAATTCTTTTACAGAAACAATCATTCCTTCTCCATTGATCATTTTGAAATCATTTTGAAGTTTATATATCTCGTTGACACTGAAATCTACTTTTTCAATCGGTATTTTTTCTGGGTGAGGAGCTATTTGAATATCTATATAAACTACCTGATACATAGAGGTTAATTTACTTATCTCAGTTGAAGATACGTTTAGAGTTAGAATATTTTTATATTGATGCTGTACTTCAATATTTATATTTTTTTCTTTTGCTTCATCTAAGAATCGTTTTGAATTGATTGTTTTAACAACAACCTTTACCTCTTTATTCTTTTTCTTTGACAACCGAGAGACTCTATACGATTGTTTCCAACTATTATTTATATCAAATAACTTTCCTTTAAAAGAATACGGACTTTCTTTTCTGGTTATTATCAAAAAGTTCTCGTCTAATTTTCGTACCACACGCACTTCTTTCTCATTGAAAATCAGCTCTTTTTTATGAATTAAATAATATTTTTTTTTCAACTCTTTTTCCTGATTTTTTTGAGGTTCTATTTTTTTAATATAATCAGGAAAATCAACTTGTGAGTACATTTTAAACGTTACAAATATTCCGAAAACAAAAAGAAAAAACAGCCTCATAAAAATATATTATTAACGCAAATAAAACACTTTTTTTGCATATTCCATTATAAAAACATACATTCGTTGAAATTTTTTAATAAAAATCCTTTCAAAAAAATGAAAAATTTAAATTCACAACTATTAAGCCTTTTGGCTTTTGCAGTTATTTTATTTACTGCATGTAACTCTTCAGAAGAGACTATTCCAAACAACGAAACTAACGAAATTACGCCCGAAATAGTTTCAAAACTACAAGCTGCTTATTTCGAAACTTCTTCAGCCAAAGTAACGACCTTTATGGGAGAAAAAGGAATTGCTGTAGAAGACATGTTCTTTACTTTTGCTCAAATTGATGAGTTGGGTGAAGGAGCGAACATTCCAAACACTGAACATTACCGAACTACGAACTTGGTAACAGGGTTACCTAGAGTCATTACAGTAAGTGTTTCTCCTGATTTAGGAACTTTAGGTTCTGATGCTTTAGACAAAACAATTGTTATGTTAAACAATTTAGGTTCTCAGTTAACTTACCAAAGAGTTTCTTATGGTGGTAAGGGTAAATCTAAAGCTGATATTGAAGTTAATGAGTTTTACGAATTAGAAAGTGGTGGGTTTATCACTTTAGGTAGAGCTGCTGGTTTCCCAACTAGAAGAGGAGATCCTGCTAAAGGTTTTGGTATTAACAGTAGATGGTTTGAATTATCTATCGCACCTACTTCTAGCGAACTTGCTGGAACTATGGCTCATGAAATTGGACACTGTATTGGTTTCCGTCATACAGATTATCAAACACGTGAAAGCTGTGGACAAAATGTTAATGAAGGAAGCGCTGGTGTAGGAGCTATTCATATTGCGGGTACTCCAACTGGATCTGACAATACTTCTATTATGCAATCTTGTGGGCCTGCTACTACATTTAACAATAACGATAAAAATGCAATGTTAACTCTTTACTAGAAAGAATCGTATTTTTAAGATATTTAAAAGCCCAGATACATGTATCTGGGCTTTTTATTTTTTTAAACTTTTCTAGTTTTATTCATCAACCAAAAATCTGCGAGCACTAAAGCTGTTAATGCTTCAACAATAGGCACAGCTCTCGGCACTACACAAGGATCGTGTCTTCCTTTTCCGTGAATCTCGGTAGCTTCTCCTTTTGAGTTTGTCGTAGCTTGGTTTTGCATTATTGTAGCTACTGGTTTAAATGCTACTCTAAAGTAAATATCCATTCCGTTAGAAATTCCTCCTTGAATACCTCCTGACAAATTAGTTTGTGTCGTTCCATCTGGATTAAAAATATCGTTGTGTTCTGATCCTTGCATTTTTGCGCCACAAAAACCACTTCCAAACTCAAAACCTTTTACTGCATTAATAGAAAGCATTGCTTTTCCTAATTCTGCATGTAACTTATGAAAAATAGGTTCTCCTAACCCTACAGGTACATTTTGAGCTACGCAGGTTATTGTTCCTCCGATAGTATCACCTGCTTTACGTATTTCATGAATCTTATCAATCATCTTTTCTGCTGATGCTTCATCAGGACAACGGACAATGTTACTTTCAATTTTAGAAAAATCTAAATCTTGATATGGCTTTACCATAAAAACGTCTCCTACAGATGACGTAAATGCATTTATGTTAATGTGATTGATTAATTGCTTTGCCAGCGCTCCTGCTACAACCCAATTAGCGGTTTCTCTTGCAGATGTTCTTCCACCACCTCTATGATCTCTTATTCCGTATTTTTTGTCATACGTATAATCGGCATGTGAAGGACGGTATACATCTGTATTATGGTTGTAGTCTTTACTTTTTTGATTAGTATTCTTTATTATAAAGCCTATTGAGGCTCCTGTAGTCACCCCTTCAAAAATACCCGACAAAAACTCTACCGTATCTGGTTCTTTACGTTGTGTTACTATTTTAGATTGTCCCGGCTTACGTCGATCTAATTCTTGTTGAATAGCGTCAAAATCGACTTTCACTCCCGCAGGGAATCCATCAATTACCCCTCCAATTGCTACTCCATGAGACTCACCAAACGTAGTTAGCTTTAAAATATTTCCGAATGAATTAAACATACCTTGTTCTTTAGTAGGACGAAGGTAGAATTTATTTACTAAAAACGATAATTTTCATTCTTATAATTATGGGCTAATCCGTTATTATACCCCGTTATGAATTCTATTTATTTTTAATTTTTATTTTTTTTGATTTTTATTTTACCCCAAACTTATTGATTGCAAAAGCGTTACGCTTCACAACACTTTTAAAGCATCAATTTTATTAAAAAAAGTAGTGAAAAACTTTTTTTGAATTGAAAAAAGGTCATATATTTGCACCCGCAATCAGGAAATACCTGATGAGGCACTCAGGAGAAATGGCAGAGTGGTCGAATGCGGCGGTCTTGAAAACCGTTGTCTGTAACAGGACCGGGGGTTCGAATCCCTCTTTCTCCGCAAGTCCGAAGCGAAAGCTTCGGATTTTTTTTTAGGGGATTAAAGAAAAAAAGCTTACAATTTTGTAAGCTTTTTTTTATTGATTAAATGACAATACCGTTTCCTCTCTTTCGTCACTATTCTTTTCCCAAGCCAATTTTCTTTTCTAAAGCTAAGTATCCAAAATAAAATAGGGTTCCTAAAATAACTCCTGAAACATACCCCGTAGTTACATCAACAGGAAAATGTACTCCTAAATACAGCCTACTATACCCAAAAATTAAAGGGAATAAAATCATCAAGTAAATTAGCTTAAAGTGCTTTCTCAACAACCAAATCATAAAAGTAGTTATTGTAGTAGATAACGAAGCGTGACCAGACCAAAAGCTATATCCTCTAGGCTTGTATGTAAAATTCCTTAAATACTCTTTTAAACCTTCTGTATTGCAAGGTCTGATTCTTTCTGTTGTGTTTTTAATCAAATTTGTGAATTGGTCAGAAAAAGCAACAATAATTGCTATAAATAATACCGTAAACAATCCTTTTTTCCACCCAAACTGTTTAAATACTAAAAATAGCACGAAAACAAACAGCGGTGTCCAAGTAAATTGATTGGTTATTGTTAACCAAAAACCATCCCATTGTTCACTACCTAAATTGTTAAGATAAATTAAAAGCGCTTTATCTTTTTCTATAATACTTTCTATCAAAACTACTTTCCTACTTTTAAAACTTCTATTTCAAAAATTAAATCTGACTTTGGAGGTATTGGACCTATTCTACGATCACCATACCCTAAATAAGAAGGGATAAACAATCTAACCTTATCTCCTTCTCTCATTGTCTTTACTCCTTCTTTCCACCCTGCTATTAATGGAAAATTCTCATCATCAACTGTAAAAACAAAAGCCTCTCCTTTGTCTAAACTAGAATCTATTTTTCTTCCGTCTGCCAAATACAATGTGTAGTGTGCTGTTGTTGGTAGTGCTGGATTTACTTTTTTTCCATCTCCTTCTTGTAAGGATAAAATTTTCAATCCAGAATCAGTGGTAATGGCTTTATGAATTCCTTGTTCTTCTTGATACTTTTGTTTTAACTCTTCTAGTTTCTTCTTTCGTTCTGCTTCTTTCTCTTCAACGTTTGCTAGTTCTTGTTCAAAGACTACTGGTGCATTAAATTTAGCCGCACCCTCTCCTATTCTTAAAATTTCGATATGCTTTATATAGTCATTTTTCTGAATAGTATCCACTATAGCTTGACCTTGTAAAACACGACCAAAAACAGAATGTCCTCCATCTAACCAAGGTGTAGCTTTATGTGTTATAAAAAACTGACTCGAATTTGTAACAGGTCTTGAGTAATTTGCCATAGACAACATTCCTGGTTCGTCGTGTTTATACAATAACTTACCTTCTTCATCCATAGGAAATTCATCTGCAAAGGTATACCCTGCATCTCCAGAACCTGTTCCTGTTTTATCGCCTCCTTGTATCATAAAGTCTTTAATAACTCTATGAAATTTTGTCCCATCATAAAATGGTATTCCTTTTAATGAATCGGTCATTTTGGGATGTGTTCCCTCACTTAATGCAACAAAATTTGCTACTGTCATTGGAACTTTATCGTAAAAAAACTTCACTAAAATATCGCCTCGATTGGTTTGGATGTCTGCATACAATCCGTTTTCTAAACTAGGGTATTTCGCTGATTTGCAAGATACAAGTACTACTAGTGTTACAAGTACTATTTTAACTAATTTCATTTATTTTAATTTAAGTTCTCCTATAAACAATTAATTAGGTTAACAACAAGTGCTAACCTAATTAATTATCAACTATTTAAGTTTTATTTATTTTACTTCTAATAACTCTACTTCAAAAACTAACGCTGAGAAAGGCTTGATATGCTGTCCTCTTTGTTGTGCTCCGTAAGCTAATTCTTGAGGGATAAAGAACTTGTATTTAGCTCCAGGCTTCATTAACTGTAAACCTTCTGTCCATCCTTTAATTACCTGACCTACTCCAAATTCAGTTGGCTCTCCTCTTTCTACCGAGCTATCAAACACTGTTCCGTCTATTAAAGTACCGTGGTAATGAACCTTAACTCTAGAATTTGCGGTAGGCGCCTCTCCTTCTCCTTCTTTTAAAACAAGATACTGTAAACCACTTTCAGTAGTTTTCACTCCTTCCTTTGCCTTATTAGCAGCTAAAAACTCTTCTCCAGCCTTTTTGTTATCTCCAAATTCAGCTTCTGCTTTTTTAGCTTGCTCTTCTTGCATTTCTTTCATTTTTTCTTGTTGTTTTTTCTGAAAAAATGCTCTTAAAATATTGTTTATATCTTTCGACTCAACTAATAAATTTGTAGAGTCCATTCCGTTTTTAAATCCTTGTACAAATAAATCTTGATCCATTTCATCAAAATTCATTTTGATTTTATTAGCCATATCTAAACCTAAAGTGTAGCTTACAGAGTCTACTTCTGTTGCTAATGAACTTTTTTGTTTAAACTGACCGTTACTGCATGAAACAATTGATAAACCTACAACTGTAGCTGCTAAAATGTTGGTTAATTTCATTCTTCTTTTTTTGATTTTATATCGATTAATGTTACTGTACTTTGTATTGGCTGATTTACAGCTATTTTATTTCCATCACCTGTAACTCCAAAAGCTCTGTAAGATGGAATGACAAATGTAATGGTTTCTCCTTTTTTCATCAACTTTATTCCATCTTGCAATGCAGGAATAAAATCTTCCTTATCTACCTTATAACTTCTCTCCTTTTTTTCATAAAGAACCATTCCATGAAGGTCGGTTACATCGTATGATAACATGACCAAATCTTCAACTTGAGGAGTGTAAGAGTTTAAGGTATCCTTTGTTATATAAGCATACCAAAAACCATTAGGTGAACTTTTATACTCTTTAATAGTATCTTTAGCCACCCATTGTTCCAAGCGTTTTTTCTCTAAAGCATTTAGCTTCTTATTTTCTTTAAGAACTTCTTTATAAAAATTGGTCGTACCTTGTTGCTTGGGTCTTCTTGCCTGAGGTTCTTTACAAGAAATCACAACTAAGGTGACAAGAACAAAAAGTATTGTTTTATGCTTCATACGAATTTTCTAACTCTTGTTGGTATGTAGGTAATAACGACTTAAATCTCTCTATCGTATTTTCCATGCTATCATCACTTCTTCCTCCTGCTGCATTATCATGTCCTCCTCCATTAAAATAATTCCGTGCAAACTGATTTACAGAAAACTTCCCTTTGGAACGGAAAGATATTTTTACCATTCCTTGCTCTTCATCTTCTATAAAGATGGCTGCAAATACAATTCCTTTCAAAGATAACGCATAATTAACCACTCCTTCAGTATCTCCTTTTTCGTAGTGAAATTTCTTTTTCTCTTCTTCTGTTAAGGTAATGAAAGCGGTTTTGTATTCAGGTAAAACTTTCATGTTACTCAATGCTTGCCCTAATAACAGCAGTCTATTGTATGAATTTGCATCATGAACATTGCTGTGAATCCTATCGTTTTCAGCTCCTTTATCTATTAAGTCTGCAATGATTCTATGGGTAGTACTGGTTGTTGATCTAAATCGGAACGAACCTGTATCGGTCATAATCCCTGTATATAAGCAAGTTGCTATATTTTTATCTATCAACGCAACATCTCCCATCATTTCAATAAAGTTATATACCATTTGACATGTTGAAGACATGGTTGTATCTGAATACATATACATAAAATCATCTGGTTGTTGATGATGATCTATCAACGCAAAATCGTGTTCATAATGCTCTAATGTATTTTGCATATCACCCCCCACTCTGTGCAACGCGTTAAAGTCTAATAAAAAAACGAGGTTCGATTTTCTCAAAGCTTTGACTGATTGAGTATTTTGACGGTCAAAACGTTTTACGGTTTCGGATCCCGGAATCCAATGTAAAAAATCAGGATACTCATTTGGCATCAACACCTGAGTCGTATGTCCTTTTTTATCTAAATAATGTTTCAATCCTAATGTTGAACCTATTGCATCTCCATCTGGGTTTCTATGCCCAATGATTACAACATTTCTAGGTTCTGACAAGAATTCTTGCAGTTCTGTAAAGTGTTTTAAAATCATAAAAGGCGAATATACAAATTAATGCTATATTAACCTTTTTATGAGTTTCTTTTTGTTTCTTCGTTTCAAAATTAAAACTTAATGAAATCTACTAAATTTACAGCCTTTTTAATCTTTTTTCTAAGCATATCTTTTGTTTCTTTTAGTCAAGAAACATTTACCATTGCTTTTGGGTCTTGTAACAACCAAAGACTTAACAATCCATTTTGGGAAGACCTTCTATCACTACAACCAGACGTATGGGTATGGGGTGGAGATAATATTTATGCCGATACGAATAACATGCGTAAAATGAAACGCATGTATAATACACAAAAAAAAGTAACAGCTTATAAAGAACTAACGACTAAGATTCCTGTGCTTGCTACATGGGATGATCATGATTATGGCAAAAATGATGCAGGAGTCGAGTTTGAAATGAAAGATCAAAGTCAACAATTATTTTTAGACTTTTTAGATATACCAAAAGATTCTCCTAGGAGAAAACAAAAAGGAGTTTATCACACTCAAACTTTTCACACAAAAGATGGTAGTGTTAAGATTATTGTTTTAGATACTCGCTATTTTAGAACCTCGCTTACCAAGGGTACAAACGGACAACGTTTTCAACCAAACCCCTATAACGAAGGTACTATTTTAGGCAAAACTCAATGGGAGTGGCTTACCGACGAATTAACAAACTCTACAGCAACCTTTACTGTAATAGTTAGCAGCATTCAAATACTACCTAAAGAGCACGGATTTGAAAAATGGGCTAACTTTCCACACGAAGTGGATAAATTGTTCGGTTTGATTCAAAAATCAACCAACACCAATGTTATTCTTCTTTCTGGAGATAGACATATTTCTGAGTTTTCTAAAATAACCCTTGAAGGACTTGCTTACCCTATTATTGATTTTACATCAAGTGGATTAACACACGCTTATTCTTCATTTACCTCAGAAAAAAATGACGTAAGAATTGGTAATGTAGTAAACTCTTTAAGCTATGGAACGCTGCTACTGGATTTAAAAGCTAAAAAAGTTAGTTTTCAAATGCGTGGTAAAAACCATTCTATCTTACAAGAAATCAATCAAATATACCCTTAACTTGTTAATAACATTAAAAAGTGTATTTTTGCGCCGAATTTATGCGAGGTTTGCATAAATAACAACAATTAAGGAATTTATCATATACTGATATTTATTACATTTAATAATGGCAACAAATAGAACTTTTACAATGATTAAACCAGATGCTGTTGAAAACGGACATACTGGTGCAATTTTAGAAAAAATTAATGCTGCAGGTTTCAGAATCGTAGCTATGAAAAAAACACAAATGACTAAGCGTGATGCTGAGACTTTTTACGGAGTACACAGCGAGCGTCCTTTCTTTGGTGAATTAGTAGAGTTTATGACTCGCGGACCAATCATCGCTGCAATCTTAGAAAAAGACAACGCAGTTGAAGATTTTAGAACCTTAATTGGTGCTACAAACCCTGCTGAAGCTGCTGAAGGAACTATTCGTCAGTTATACGCTACTTCTATTGGAGAAAATGCAGTACACGGTTCTGATTCTGATGAAAACGCAGCTATCGAAGGTGCTTTCCACTTTTCTGGTAGAGAAATGTTCTAAGAAAGAAGCTTCTTAATAAGATCTATAAAAACTCGTTACTTAATTGTAACGAGTTTTTTGTTTTTACTATCGATGAGATACACTAAAAATTCATACTTCTATTTTGTTTCTTAAAAAAGCAAGGTGAACTGATCAATTACCCCACTTTCAAAAACCTAAAGAATTCGATAACCGTTTTCTTCTATATACTTTTGATAATGTATGAATTTTTCTTTAAAATTTGATTAAAAAATAGAGGGAAGTACTTTTTTAAATCCGCATTAACGACAGAAAAAGAGCTAGAAATAAATTGACGAAAAGAAGTATTGAAGATTGAGGAATTGATTAAAAATTAACCAACTCTTTTAAGGAAATCCCCAGAGCATTACAAATCTCTAATAGTGAATAGATTGTTGGATTGACCTCTCCTTTTTCCAACTTTTCAAGTGTTCGTCTATCTTTATTGCAAGCTTTAGCCAAATCGGATTGACTCCATCCCTTTTGACTTCTCAACGCTACAATACGTTGCCCTATTTTCTTTTTTAGTTGTTCGTTATCCACCAAACAAATTTCAATCAATGATACGACAATTTTGCTGTGTAAAAATACAACAAATTGATTTGAATCTTTTTAGCCACCATATAAACAACTACAATTGAAAGAGTTATGAATTACACAGCAAATCTCGTTATCGCAGCTGGACAACAACGATACTAGAATTTTATGTAAAATTGATTAAGGAAAGAGTTAACAATAATCGTAAATCAAGAAAAAAACACATCATATTACAAATAAAAACAACAGAGAGAGGTTTGATAAATCAGAAACAAATAGCCCACCGAAAAGTTCGGGTACAAATCTATTATTCCCCATGCTACTTAATTTAAAAGCTAAACCAACATTATTTTTTTCACCAATTCCTCGCCAATTTCCTCATTTATCATACGTATAATTTTCTCTTTCCCGTAACTTAATTCTTCTCGTAATACAGAGGAAGACAAACGTACAACTAGTGTTCCATTTTGTAGTTTTACCTCACTTGTGTAGGAAGCAACCCCTGCCCCCATTAATTTCTCCCAAGCCTCATCAATATGTATTTTTTGAAAACCTTTTTTCAGTTTGTTATTCTCTTGAATAAAACTCCCCATTAAATCTTTAATTGAAAAGCTATCGTTTTCTCTTTTGGCCATTTAATCTTACTTTTTGCCTTGCTAATTATAACTTAAAAACCTGATATTCTTGATTGCTCTTTTTTATCACCTCCTCTGTTCGATCGGCGTGCGTATCTGTGATAAAAATTTGCCCAAATTCATCGCTATTTACTAAATCAACAATCTGAGCCACCCGGTTTTCATCTAACTTATCAAAGATATCATCCAATAATAAAATTGGAGTAACGTTAGACTGCTTTTTAATAAATTCAAACTGCGCTAATTTTAATGCTATTAAATAGGATTTTTGTTGTCCTTGAGAACCAAATTTTTTGATTGGATGCTCCTCTATTTCAAAATTTAAATCGTCTTTATGAATCCCAACCGATGTATACTGTAGCATCCTATCTTTCTCTAAATTTTGTTGCAACAAAACTTCTAAAGACACCTCGTGTAACTGGCTTTTATAACGCAAATTTACTTCTTCATTGGCTCCAGAAATAATTTTATGCTTGGCATTAAAAATAGGTACAAACTCTTCTAAAAAAATTTTTCTTTTGTTATAGATAATCGTTCCGTACTCAATTAACTGCTCATCGTATACCTTTAAGTTTAGCGCATCAAATGTTCTATTGGCAGCAAAGTATTTTAACAATGCATTTCGCTGACTTATCGTTTTGGTATACGAAATTAACGCTTGTAAGTATTTTTTATCTTGTTGAGAGATGACTCCGTCAATAAATTTACGACGAGTTTCGCTTCCTTCAACAATTAAATCCCTATCTGCAGGAGAAATGATCACCAAGGGTAACTGCCCTATATGTTCAGAAAACTTTTCGTAAGCTTTCCCGTTGCGTTTCAATACTTTTTTCTGACCTCTTTTTAAGGAGCAGATAATTTTTTCTTGCCGATCATTTAACAAATAATCTCCTTCAACCATAAAAAAATCTTGACCGTGTCGGATATTTTGCCCAGCAATCGAATTGAAGTAACTTTTCGCAAATGACAGGTAATAAATTGCATCTAACACATTGGTTTTTCCAATACCATTATTTCCTACAAAGCAGTTAATTTTCTTTTGAAAATCAAAAGTTTGCGATTCAATATTTTTAAAATTTACCAAAGATAGTTTTTGCAAATACATGAATAAGCCCTGTTACTAAAAGAAAGCGCAAATTATCGAAAATTTACGAAAAAACGACTTTTAAAATCCAATTAAAAAAACTATTTTTGTCGCCACTAATTTTTTAAGCAATTATGGCTACATACAAGAAAAGAGGTTATAAACCTAAGAAAGAAAAGGTTACACAAGAGGTAGAAGAAACATTTGATGAATCTCAAAGTACTACAGCTGAAGTATTTAATACTTTAGATGATACCGCGAATAAATCAGAGGAGTGGATTGAAAAAAATAGCAAGCCATTATTTTACGGATTGGTAGCTGTTGCAGCTTTAATTTTAGTGTACTTAGCTTACAATAAATTTATTGCTGAACCAACACAACAAGAAGCTTCTAACGAATTAGCATACCCTCGTACTTTCTTCGAAAAAGCAAGTACTTCTGCTGGTGCTATTGCCGATTCTTTATATACTTTAGGTTTAGAAGGGGGCGATGGAAAGTATGGTTTTATTGATATTGCAGATCAATTCAGTGGTACAAAGGCAGGAAACTTAGCAAACTATTATGCTGGTATTTCTTACTTAAAGATGAAAAAGTATGAAGAAGCTATTGAGTATTTAGGAAATTTTAGGTCTGATGACGAGTTATTAGGGCCTACTGCTATTGGTGCAATTGGTGATGCTTTTGCTGATATTAACCAACCAGAAGATGCTTTAGATTACTACCAAAAAGCAGCTAATAAAAAAGACAATCAATTTACGACTCCTCTATTTTTATTCAAAGCAGCTCAAGTTGCAATGGACTTAAAAGAGTATGGTAAAGCTGAAAAACTTTATACAACCATTAAAGAAAAATACGCTGATTCTGATCAAGGAAGAGATATTGAAAAATATATCAACAGTGCAAAATACGCTCAATAATGGCAACAACAAATTTATCTTATTACGATAAAGCAACAATCCCAAATGCGAAACCTTTTCGATTTGGGATTGTTGTTTCAGAATGGAATCCTGAAATCACTAAAAACCTTCATAAAGGTGCTATTGAAACTTTACTAGATTGTGGAGCCACCGAGGAAAATATTGTTTCTTGGGATGTTCCTGGTAGTTTCGAATTAGTGTATGGATGCAAAAAAATGATCGAAACACAAAAATTGGACGCTATCATAGCCGTTGGGAATGTGATTCAGGGTGAAACCAAGCATTTCGATTTTGTATGTGAAGGAGTTACTCAAGGAATTGTAGATTTAAACATTCAATACGATGTTCCTGTAATTTTCTGTGTATTGACTGATAACACCAAACAACAATCTATTGATCGTTCTGGTGGTAAACTAGGAAATAAAGGAATTGAATGTGCCGTAGCGGCAATTAAAATGGCAGCAATTAAGAATCAAGAGCGCAGCTCAAACGCTGTAGGTTTTTAGACAACCCTTTTAGAGAAAACAGTATTCAAAGCGTCAAGATTCAATATAATCTTGACGCTTTTTAACTTTAATTTATACACATTTTTTGACCACCTGTCTATAATTCAGTAACTTTGGAATTCGTCTTATTTGGTGTGATTTTTGTTCCACTTAAGCTATTAAAGAAGCAATAATTTTATGGGATTTATCAAAAGAGAAAATAAAAAGTTCGATTACAAACCTCGTTATTACAAAGGGGAAGGTAACCCTTATCAAGTAAAACATAAGTTTGATGAGTACAGAACTACTGTTGGAAAAAGAAAGAGTTTAAAGGGAAAATTCAATGCTGCTTTTGACGAATTAAAAGAATCTGGTTACAAACTGAACAAAACCATCGTGATTATAGCGTTGCTTTTAACGCTTATTTTCTTGTTTATTATCGATTTTGACCTTACAATTTTTTCCCCTAAAAACAACTAAATGTCCGATATTATACAGCTACTACCCGACCATGTTGCGAATCAAATTGCTGCAGGAGAAGTTGTGCAACGCCCTGCTTCTGTAGTAAAAGAGCTAATTGAAAATTCTATTGATGCTGGTGCTACTTCGATTACCTTATTGTTAAAAGACGCCGGAAAAACATTAATTCAAGTAATTGATGATGGTAAAGGAATGAGCGCTACCGATGCCCGTTTAAGTTTTGCACGTCATGCCACTTCAAAAATTAAAGATGCACAAGACTTATTCAATCTAACCACCAAAGGTTTTCGTGGAGAAGCTTTAGCTTCTATTGCTGCCATTGCACATGTTGAATTAAAAACGAAGCAGGAAAATGCTGAGTTAGGAACACAGATAAAAATTGAAGGAAGTGAAATAACCTCTCAAGAAGTAGTGTCAACCGCGAAAGGAACTAGTATTGCTGTTAAAAACTTATTTTTTAACATTCCTGCGCGTCGTAACTTTTTAAAATCTGACACTGTTGAAACGCGTCATATAGTTGATGAATTTCAACGTGTAGCTTTGGCACATCCTACTATTTCTTTTTTATTACACCACAACAACAACGAGCTTTATCACTTAAAGAAAAGTAACTTACGCAAACGTATTGTAGCTATTTTTGGAACTAAAATGAACGAAAAATTGGTTCCTATTAATGAGCAAACAGATATTATTACTGTTAACGGTTTTGTTGCTAAACCTGAATTTGCAAAGAAAAAACGTGGTGAACAATTCTTTTTTGTAAATAACCGTTTTATAAAAAGTTCTTATTTAAACCATGCTGTAGTAAATGCTTTTGAGGGGTTATTAGAAAATGGTTCGCATCCTTCTTATTTCTTGTATTTAGAGGTTCCTCCTAATACAATTGATATCAACATTCACCCGACAAAAACGGAAATTAAGTTTGATAACGAAAAAGCATTGTATGCTATTTTACGTGCTACTGTAAAACACAGTTTGGGACAGTATAATGTAGCTCCTGTATTAGATTTTGACAGAGATGCTACCTTAGATACTCCTTACGATTATAGTAAAAAGAGTAATTCATCTGTTCCTCCAATAACTGTTGATCCTACATTTAATCCGTTTAAAACGGAAACTAATTATAAAGAGCCTTTGAGTACGAGTAGCTCTCCGAAAAGCAGTACAACACAGAGTTACCAATCTAACTTTAAAAAAGATGTTGGAAACTGGGAAGCTTTGTATAGCAATTCTGAAACTTTTGAACCTATTCAGCAAGAGCAGCTTTTTGAATCTGAACAAGAAACTGAAACAGGAAAAACCTTCCAAATTCAAAAAAAATACTTGTTGAGTTCTATAAAATCAGGTGTGGTATTAATTCATCAATCTTTAGCACATCAACGTGTTTTGTATGAAGAATTTTTAGAGAATATTACTGTTAAAGAAGCAAGCAGTCAGCAACTGCTGTTTCCTGTAAACATTTCTTTTTCTTCATCTGACATAGAAATGATATACAGTATAAAATCCGATTTAGAGAGTGCTGGTTTTATGTTTGATGAATTCACTAAAGAAAGTGTGGTTATTGCTGGAATTCCCACTTCAATAAGTGAAAGTCAAATCACTCTTATTTTAGAACAACTATTAGACGATATTAAACTCGAAGTCCCTGATACTAGCTTTAGCCACTTTGACGTGATGGCAAAATCATTTGCAAAGTCACTAGCCATAAAAACAGGAACTTCTTTAAATGCTAAAGAACAAGAAAATTTAGTAAACAATTTGTTTTCTTGCAAAGAACCTAACATTTCACCCTTTGGCAAACCTACATTTAAAACATTAGCTTTAAATGAAATAGATGCCATTTTTAATAAATAAAAGTACTATGCCTAGATTAACACAAGCCATAAAGCATTTGATAATTATTAACGTGATTATGTATTTTGCTCCACAGTTATTAAACATGGATTTAACTAATCTATTTGCTTTACATTATCCCAAAAATGAACATTTTGGAGCTTGGCAATATATTACGCACATGTTTATGCATGGTGGTCCTGCACATTTACTTTTTAACAT
This sequence comes from Tenacibaculum sp. FZY0031, assembly GCF_036350695.1. Lineage (NCBI taxonomy): Bacteria > Pseudomonadati > Bacteroidota > Flavobacteriia > Flavobacteriales > Flavobacteriaceae > Tenacibaculum > Tenacibaculum sp. FZY0031. The sequence goes on along the minus strand of NZ_JAZDVY010000009.1, from coordinate 137,092 downwards.
GTACGGTTTGTGGGCTTTTGGTACTCCACTAGAGCAAATGTGGGGACGAAATAAATTTTTATTCTTCTATTTTTCCGCTGGTATTGGCGCAGGTTTAATTTACACGCTTGCCAATTACTATCAATTTAATGGAATATACGAACAGCTAATTGGAATGGGTGTTTCTCCTGCTGAAATTCAAAACATTTTAAGTTCTGGGCAGTATAACGATAGCTTAATAACTTTATCTAATAAAACTATGCGTGAGTTTTATAGCTTATATCATACCCCTGCCGTTGGTGCCTCTGGTGCTATTTATGGAGTTTTAGTTGCGTTTGGATTGACCTATCCTAATGCCAAACTAGCATTGATTTTCTTCCCTGTCCCTATCGCTGCTAAATACTTTATTCCTCTAATCATTTTAAGTGACTTGTTTTTTGGTATGACAAGCTATTCTATAGGTAACATTGCACATTTTGCGCATATTGGTGGAGCTATTATTGGTTTTATTATTGCTTGGTACTGGAAAAAAAATCAATTTAAATTTCATTAATTTAGTAGCTAAAAATTTTCATTCTTACTGAAGTTATACATCATGAATGTACTTGAAAACTTAAAATATAGATTTAAACATGCAGGAATTGTAGAACAATTAATTTATGTAAACTTAGCTGTTTTCTTACTTGTTTTTATAAGTAATACTTTTGGATTTCTTTTTCAATCAAAAACAAATTTTTTAGTAGAATGGCTTGCATTACCTGCCAACTTTGATGATTTTATCCTAAAACCGTGGACGATTATAACCTATGGTTTTTTACACACTAGTTTTTTACATATTTTACTCAATTTAATTGCTCTATTTTATATAGGGCATTTATTCCAACAATACTTTACTCCCAAGCAATTGCTTAGTTTTTATTTATTGGGAACACTGTTTGGAGGGATTATTTTTGTTGTGAGTTATAATTTTTTCCCTGCTTTACAAAACGTTGCTCATAATAGTGTTTTGCTGGGTGCTTCGGCAGGTATTTCTGCCATCTTTATTGGTATTGCTACCTATATCCCCAATTACGAATTAAAATTTCCCTTAATTGGTTTTGTAAAATTGTGGGTATTAGCTTGTATTTGGATTGCTCTTGATATTATTCAAATTCCAGCAGGGAATGCTGGTGGACATTTAGCACACCTTGGTGGTGCTTTATTTGGTTTTTTCTATGTTCGTAGCGCTAGTAACAAGGAGCTCGCTATTTTTAAATCGATAAACAACCTTTTTTCTAAAAAAGAAAGAAAACTGAAAACAGTTTATAAATCTGGTAATAAAACACCAAAACCTAACGTTGATAAATCTAGAAACCAAGAAGAAGTTGACGCTATATTAGATAAAATTAGTAAGTCTGGTTACGACACTTTAAGTAAAAGTGAAAAAGAGTTTTTATTTAAACAAGGAAAAAATTAGATGAAAAAGTTTTCGATAACTCATAAGTTTATATTCTTTATCAATTCAGTTTTTGCGGCTGTCTTATTGCTATCATATGCACTTCCATACATATCTCCACAAACGATTCCTTTCCTTGCTGTTTTTGGGTTGTTTGTTCCGTTTTTAGTTATCGTAAACATTGCTTTTTTTGTGTATTGGCTAATTAAAATGCATCGAAATGCTTTGTTATCATTACTTGTTTTGGCTATAGGGTGGTTTGCTTCTACTCCCTTGGTTAAATTCTCTAATAAGGAAGTCATTTTAAATGATGATTTAAAAATAATGAGTTACAACGTACATCTATTCAACCATTATAAACACGAAGATGATGTAACGACCGAGCAGAAGATTTACGAGTTCATCAATAATGAGAGTCCAGATGTTATTGCTGTACAGGAATTTTACAACTCTAAAATGTTAGACATTAAACTTCCTTATAAATACATCAAAACGAAAACGAAAACGAATAAATTTGGATTGGCTATTTACTCCAAACACCCAATCATAAATGCTGGTTCTCTCGATTTTAAACAGAGTGCTAACAATACGATTTTTGCTGATATTCTTGTAAAAAAAGACACTATTCGTGTGTATAATGTACATTTAGAATCATTAAAGCTAAATCCGAAAAAAGAAAATTTTGGAGAAAAAAGTTCTGAGCGTTTATTTAAACGTTTAGAAAATGGTTTTGTAAAACAAGTAAGTCAGGTTCAATTAATTCAACAACATGAGTACTCTTGGAAAGGCAAAAAAATTGTTTGTGGTGACTTTAACAACACTGCTTATTCTTGGGCTTATAAACAATTGGCTTCTGATAAAAAAGACGCTTTTATTGAATGTGGAATCGGTCTAGGTAAATCTTTTAGATACGTCTACCCTATGCGTATCGACTTTGTTTTAACGGATAAAGAAGCGACCATTAATCAGTTTAAAACCTACGGAGATCTTAAGCTTTCTGACCACTACCCTGTGATGGCTCGTTTGCATTGGTAATTTTACTTTAGCAAAAGTTTTTCACTGAATACAAGTTGTGCTTAAACCTAAAAAACAATTCTAAAACGAATTAGCCGTTTAGTTTTATGTTTTGAGTATGCTTCCATACATGCTTAAAAATCGAGCACTTATGCTAAAAAAGTGCTTCTTTTATAATTTTTCTAGTAACTTGCTAGTAAATTATTTGAACTTTAATCTTTACATGCAAGTGAGAGACCTTAAAACTACCGCATCTTTAAAGCTTCCTTTTCTTTTTGATATTGATAAGCTTTTGTATGACTACGCTTTCGTTGTAAACCAACATTGGATTCCTCACTTTAACACATCTGGATATGAAGGTGAGTGGAAAGCAATTCCTTTGTATACTAGCAATGGCGATGCTTCTAATATTTATGCCTTTCAAAACGATAACAATACGATTCAAGAAACCCCCATAATGAATGATTGTAATTATTTTAGAGAGGTCATTAACTCTTTTCAATCTCCTATTTTATCAGCTCGTTTGTTACGTTTAGGTGTTGGTGCAGAGATAAAACCTCATCGCGATTATCAACTAGGGTATGAAGATGGAAGCTTTCGTATACATATTCCAATTGTTACCAATAACCAAGTTCAATTTATTTTAAATGATGAGCAATTAAATATGTTGCCTGGTGAATGTTGGTATACGAATGTAAATTACCTACATTCTGTTGCTAATAAAGGAACTGAAGATCGTGTTCATTTGGTTATTGATGCTATAAGAAATGAATGGTCTGATGCATTATTTTATTCACTCGCTCCTAAAGAAAGTTTCCACCCCATACAGGAAGAAACTGATTCACCAGAAACAATTCGTTTGATTTTAAACGAGTTAAAACATCAAAATGAACCTGCTTCAAAACAGCTTATTCATGAAATGGAGCAGACACTTATAAAGCTTGCATCAAAATAACAGCTCTTATAAAAACTTACAATGAATTTAAAAGATGAATTATTACGCATTAGCTCTCAACTCTTTGAAGAAAGTTCTGATTATTCTTCTACTTTAAAAGAGTACAAACAACTTCTGCGTAGCATTTCAAACCAAATCATAGATAGTGAAGCGTATCGAAACAATATCCATTGTAAAAATGGTATTGCAATAGGTACAGTATGGGCGGCTAATTGCCTTGATGATTTAGAAAGAACTCTAAAATTTATCAAAGGAATTGAGAGGGCTATTCAGGAAAGAATTCATCAAAAAGACTCATTACATATCCTTTACGCGGGTACAGGTCCTTTTGCTTCGCTTATCCTTCCTTTTGTATTGAGGTATGCCAACTTTAATATAACCTATACACTTTTAGAAATAAACCCCCTGAGTTTTGAAGCGTTAAAAAGTACAATTCAAAAATTCGATTTAGAAACACATCGTATTAATTTTATAAATACAGATGCTACAAAATATCAGTTTGCTAAAAGCATTTCTCCTGATATTATTGTAAGCGAAACCATGCAACGTGCGTTGGATAGTGAGCAACAGGTTGCTGTTTTTTATAATTTAATGAGGCAGTCTAATCCAGATACTGTTTTTATTCCTGAGAAAATAACGTTGTCTATTGGTACTAGCTCTTACAAAAATGATGAACCTAACATTCAACAAAAATATTACCGCTCACATCACAACGTTTTTGAAGTTAGTAAGGAAGCTATGGGCTCTAATGACTGGTGGTTTGACAAAACTACAGCCGAATTAAATTTTACTAAAAAACAGACTATTTTAAAGAGCAAAGAGCTTTCTATAGCTTTAGAGATTGTGGTGATGACAGGAATTACAATTTATAAAAATGAAAAACTTCTTATCAATGAAAGTGGTTTAACCGCTCCTAAATACATTCAGGATGTTTCTAACAACAAAAAAAAGCTCTTAACTATCTATTCTCGATATGTACTTGGCTCTAAACCCAAGCTTGAATTAAGAATTGTTTAAACAAACTTCAAGTTTACTCCTTTTTTCTCAGCATAAATTTTGGCCGCCTCTTCTAGTGTACGGTTTTTCTCTTTAAACTCCTCTAAACTTTTTGCTTTAAATTCTCTCAGCAGCTGATTAATTTCTTGTTGAGTTTTTCCTTCATCATACATATAAGCAATTTCAGCATAGTCTTGTTTATAAAAATCGATACAAAATTCAAACAGCGCAACTGAGGTACTAATTAACTCTTTTGAATCTTCATTTACTGCTAACCTTTGAATCTCTCTAAGACTTTTTTCAAGATCTGGTATGGTTACTTTATGAAGGTATTGAGAGTAGGTAGCAGCATATTCTTCCCCATCGCTATCGTAATACGTTAGGTACTCATTTTTTTGCAACTCTTTAAGTTGTTCAAAATATCCTATCCCGTAATTAGCCATTAATAAATTAGCTTTTAGCACTGTTTTTTCAATCACTTTTTGCGGAGTTTCTTTCTGACAGCTTACAAATAACAGTAGCAGTGTTATTATTCCCAAAACATTTGTCTTTCTTTTCATTTCTAGCATAATCTGTTGCGTTATGAAATAATATTAATCTTATAAAAAACATTGCAAACAAGGCTTTTTTTTGATTTTTTGATAGCAACCCCACATTCCCATCTTATTGAAGCCTTCGTTTACAATGTTATATCGTTTTTGTTCTTTTCCTTTAGTTAATTAGTTTATATGAATATAAATGAAGCTACAATCATCCATATTCCTACAGCTATTCCTAACAATCCTAATTTTCCTTGTTTTGGAGCAATCTTCCCTCTCAATATTTCTGCTTTTTCTCTAGCTTCAGGATTGTTTGATAATACTAATTTATTTATCATTCCGTATCCTAACATAAAGCCTAACCCTGCTTCAACGATACTTCCTGCTAAAAAGGTTCCCCACCATATTGGTGCTGTAGTTAACCAACCTATATTTAAAACGGCTGAAATAATTCCCCAAATTCCCCAAACACAGAAAACAAGTCCAATCCACCCTTGATAAGGTTCTATTTTTTCTAATAATTCTTTGGCGTTTGGTTTTTTTGATAGAATTAAAGACGGTACTGCTACTATACTTAAAAATACTAATGAGATTCCGTAAATCATGTTTAATTAAAATTTAAATGGTTTATATTGATTTTTCTTATTTAAGAATTAAAAGTGCTGAAGAAAACATAAACAGCATTAAAAAAGTTACAATGATAAGTCCCGAAAACATCCACCAAGGAGTTTTACTGGTTTGTTTGTATTCTTTGGCCTTTCGTTGTAAATCTGGTGGCATTTGACTTTTGCTCATTTCTAATTTACAATGTCCACAAATACTGTATGTTTTTTTAAACAATGGAACAACAGGAATCCAAAATATGTGTAGATACAATCTGTTTACTTGAATAAATAAACGCTCTTGTGCATTGCAATAACTGCAACTGTGATTGTTTACTGGCTGTATATTTATTTTGGCTTCTCGCCATCCAAAAATGACCATAACTTTATTACTTAATAATTACGGTACAAAGATGCGAGAGTATCTATTATTTAAATAGACTGAAACTAGTGAAAGTTATTACCCTGTTTTCAGGGGGTACGCTAAACTATTACTCTACAAGCCCTAATTTTATTGCGTATTTTGTTAATCCTGCTAGGTTTTTTACGTTGAGTTTAGATATCAAATTCTTCCGGTAACTTTCAATAGTATGTTTGCTTAAAAAGAGTTTATCTGCTATTTCTTGTGTCGTATATTCTTCAGCAATTAATTTAAGTACGTCTTTTTCTCTTGCCGTTAACATTACAGAGGTTTCTTTTCTTTTATTAAAAATAGTTTCCATATAAGCTTCTCGTACAGACTGTGAAAAATATTTTTCGCCATTAAGAATGGTTTGCACAGCTTGTAGCAATTCTGATTGTGTGGCATTTTTAGACAGGTATCCGTCAACATTATTCTTTATCAATGCATCTATCATTCCGGTATCTGTATGCATACTAACAATTAATGTTTTGATACCTGAATGTTCTTTTTTTATATAATCGTTCAATGTAACACCATCTATATCTGGCATAGAAATATCACTAATAATAATGTCTATGTGTTGCTCTGGATTTGTTTTGATGTACTTTATTACATTTTTACCACTATTTGCTGTTAGTAAGATATTATACACTTCTTCATTTTTAAAAATGTTTACCAATCCTTCTAAAAACATTTTATGGTCATCTACTAAAATTATATTATAAGTCATTATCTATTAATTTAAAGGTACATCAATATCTATCACTGTTCCTCTGCTGGGAAAAGAGTTTATCAAAATATTTCCTCTAATTGTTTTCAATCTATCTTTTAAGCTTTGAAATCCTAATCCGTATTTTACTTTTTCTTGATCAAAGCCAACACCATCGTCTTCAAAAAGTAGTTGTACGGTGTTATTAAATACAGAAAGCTGAATGTCTATTTGTGCAGCCTTCGCATGTTTTAATGCATTGGTTAATAATTCTTGAATTATTTTATAAAGCTCTACTTTCAAGTTCTCATCTATTTGATCCACCTCTTCTACTGGATGAATTTGTAGCGTTATTTGTTCTTTAGATAGTGCTTTAATATTGTTTATATACTCTGTTATAATTGTTGTAAAGGCAGAATCTTTAAACTTTTTAGGCATTAAATTATGAGACAATTCTCGTACCTGATTATAGGTTTCGTCTACTTGTTTAATGAGACTTTCTTCTTCTAATTTACTCTTATTAGATAATTGCAATTTTATAGTTGCTAAGTTGCCTCCAATACTATCGTGTAACTCTCTGGCAATACGTTTTCTTTCATGATTCTGCCCTTCTAGTGACGCTTTTACCAACTTTAATTCTTGGTCTTTAAGTAAGGTAGTTATTTTTTGTTGGTTTACTTCTTCTAATGTTTTATTGAGTTTGCTTTGTGTTTGTAGTTTTTGGTAGTACATATACAACAAAGCTAGTACAGGTATCAATACAATAAGAAAAGCTATTAGTATGTAGGCTTTCATTGTTTTTTGTCGCTCTATTTCTTGTTTTTGCTCTAGGGTTTTATACTGTACTTCTAATTCATTGACTTGCTGTTTATTTTGACTTACTAAAATTTCATTGTTAACGCGATTTAATTGTGTCATTAACGCATGGGCGTTTTTATAGTCTCCTGTCTCTGCATAAGCATTTTGAAGACCTAAAATAGCGCTTCTTTCTATTTCTAAATTACTCCATTGAATAGCATTTATATATACTGTAGATAATATAGTCTTGGCATTTTCATAGTCTCCCTCTTTCAAATAAAAGCCTCCAATTACATTACCTGCCTTTGCGTATAGGGTAAAGAAACCACGAGATAGTGAATCGTTAAACACATGGTAGCAAAGATTTAAAGCTTCAGTTGTTTTACCCTCCTTATGCAAAATTCTACTAAGCCACAAATCGGTTTTTAAAGCTTCTTTCACCAAGCCTTCGGCTACGTAAAATAATTTTGCCTTCTCATAATTTTCTTTTGCTCTTTCAAACTCATTTCTTGTGTAATACATAAAAGCCAGTTCAAAAAGGGCATCGTGTTTTAGCTTTTCGTTTGGAGCACTTTCAATACATTCTTCTAAAATTGCTTTTCCTTCCTCTTCTTTTCCTCTCACATATTTTACAGCTCCTAATCCTATCCTATTTTTGACAAATAACTCATCATTCGGTTTGTTGTTTGAATGCTCTATTCCTTTAAAAAACCATTTCAAAGCCTCATCAAAAAGTCCCTTTTCTAACTTTCCTTCAGCAACGATACTAGAAACCTTTGCTAAATGATTTTCTTTATCGATCAATGTACTCTTTGTTGTTTCCGCATACAGTTGGTTTCCATAGTATATAATGGAATCTAAATTTCCTTTTTCTCTGTGAAACTCAATAAGATCAAATGTGGCCTTGTATGTAGCTTGGAAGTTTTTAGCCGTATTTATTTTAAAAAAAAGAGAATCATTGGGTATCGTAGGGTTTACACCAAAAGCTTTAAACCTTTGCACGCCTCCCGACTGCGACATTCCCTTTAAAGTGAAAAACAAAAGAATGGTGCTTATAGCTTGTTTTACCAATAACAACCTCGTTTTTCTTTTTATGTAATTTATGCTCATCTCAATTATTACTTCTTTTCTATAAACAATAAGAACCGCTAAAATTACATAACATTTTTATTTCTTAATTCACTATTACCAACTTTATTCTTTACAACCCACCTACCTAACAAAACTAATTTTTATAAAAATTCTCAAAAATATTTTTTATAGTTAGGAAACCTAACTATATTTGTATTGAAATTTAAAACCTATCTAATTATGAGTAAATCTATTTTTTATCACGCAGGTTGTCCTGTATGTGTAAGCGCAGAACAAGACATTATTAACTTAATTGGTTCTGACAATGTTGAAGTAGTTCACTTTGGAGAAGACAAAAGTCGAATTATAGAAGCCGAAAATGCCGGTGTACAATCTGTCCCTGCTTTGGTAACTCCTACTGGTAATGTTCTCCATATTAATTTTGGAGCATCAATGGACGAAGTAAAAGGATAATTTTTTTTGCTCTGCAAAGTTAGGATTCCTAATTTTGTAGAGCTTTTTAATATTTTAAATTATATAAAATGGAAGTAGCGGTTTGGGATACTTATGTAACTAAGAAAGATACTACAATAATGCATTTTGATATTATTGTGCCTTCTAGCAATAAAGACACTGACATTATTTTTAATTATGGCAAAGAATATTTACAAACGAAAGGCTTAGAAAACCTTGAACTATCTTCAAAAGAATGTGTATTTTGCCATATTGAAATACTCAAACCTGAATGGGAAGATGCTATTCATAAAAAGGGGTATTTTATATACGAAATGGAAAACAGTAATTGATGAAATCTCCTTTTGACTTAAACCAGCAAAACACTAAAATTGAAAGTAAAATAGTTGTGGCTTTAGAGCGAATTTCGGAAGCTTTCAGGGTACTTCTTTGGAGCGAAAGCAAGGAGAATTCTTTAAGCCCTATCCAAATTCAACTTCTAATCTTTTTACTGTTTCATTCAGAAGAGAAATGTAAAGTGAGTTATTTAGCTGAAGAGTTTAACATGACTAAAGCTACTATTAGTGATAGTGTTAGGGTTTTATTAAAAAAAGAATTAGTTCAAAAGTTTCATACCCCTAGCGATACTAGAAGTTATATTATTGGTTTAACTGACCAAGGAAAACAAATGGCAGAGAAATCAGCTAATTTTACACTTAATATAGAGCAACCTTTAAGTTCATTACCTGAAGACCAGAAGAAAGATATACTTGCAGGACTCTTAAAAGTAATATACCAACTAAATAAAGCAGGGGTTATAACCATACAACGAATGTGTTTTACTTGTTCTTATTATAAACGTCAAAACGATGAGCATTTTTGTAAACTTTTACAATCTAAACTAGCCTCTAAAGAGTTAAGAATTGATTGTCCGGAACATGAATTTAAGAGTTGATATTTTAAAGCATCAATCCTACTTCTTAACGGTATGTTAAAAGGTTTAATTTATTAGGTACAACCTTTTATTTTTGACAAAAAATTATAAAATGGCTATACATAACTTGATTCTTCAATCGAAAGAAACAACTATTGAACTACACGAAGTTCATCTTAGCAATGAAAACAAAAATACGCTACATCAACTACTAAAAGAATTTAAACACGTTGCTGTTTTAGATAAATACAAACTGCCTGTTGATAATAAAATCTTATTATTCGGACATACTGGTTGTGGTAAAACTACCACTGCTAAAGCTATTGCTAAAACGCTAGATAAAAAAATCATCATACTTAATTTGGGCAGCATTGTTTCTTCAAAACTAGGAGAAACAGCTAAAAATATTTCCGAAGTTTTTAAAAAAGCTACTAGAGAAAGTGCTGTCTTATTTTTAGATGAGTTTGATTACATCGGTAAAGCGCGTGATTATGACAGTAAAGATTCTAGTGAGATGAAACGATTGGTGAATACAGTTATTCAACTTGTAGATCAACTTCCAAATGACGTTTTATTAATTGCTGCTACGAATCACTCTAGTGTTATTGACACTGCTCTTTTAAGACGTTTTCAACTAAAACTCAAGTTCGAAGCACCTAGTGAAGCTGACTTAGATAATTATTATGATACTTTACTACAACAATTTCCCCAAGAATTTAGAGAAGTAAATCGTGTATACGGGATATCGTATGCTGAAGCAAAAGACCTTGCTTTTAGAGCTGTTAAAAATAAAATTATTGAAAAAGAAGAACGTAATAGACAATTGGTAAATGGATAATATTCAACACAACCTCAACATTATTCATCAAAGAATACAATTTGCTTGTAAAAAAGCGAATAGAAACCCAAAAGATGTTCGTTTGTTATTAGCTACAAAAACGGTAAATACAGACAAAATAAATTTTGCTTTAGAGCAAGGTGAAGCTCTTGTTGGTGAAAACAAAGTACAAGAGCTAAAACAAAAATGCAATGCCATAAAACACTTGCAACCTGAAGTACATTTTATAGGTCACTTACAAAGTAACAAGATTAAAGAAGTTATAAAATGGGCTAGTTGTATTGAATCTATCGATCGCTTATCTGTAGCTCAAAAATTGCATCAACGCTTAATTTTAGAGGAAAAAGAAATAGATGTATACATACAAGTAAACACCTCTTTTGAAGAAAGTAAATTTGGTGCTAATCCAGAGGAAACCATTGAGCTTGTAAAAGAAATTTCAAAGTTTACAAACATCCATATCAAAGGATTCATGACTATTGGTTTGCTAAGCTCAAAATCAGATGAAGTTCGAAAATGTTTTCGCCTTTTAAAACAGCTTCAAGAAGAAGTTAAGGCACTGCATATTCCGAATGTTGCTATGGAAGAGCTTTCAATGGGAATGAGTAATGATTTAGAAATTGCTATTGAAGAAGGTGCTACTATTGTACGAGTTGGAACCGCTATATTTGGAGAACGTATCTACCCTGACAGCTATTACTGGAACGAAACAAAAAGTAATGCTTAGTTTTTCTGTACTCTTTTTAGATTTAACAAATCAATCGGGTTAATTCCTAAACCTATAACATTTTTCTGTGTAAAACGAATTACCTCGTCGTAGTATAATGGAACTACTGGAGCCTCTGCAATGATAATACTATCCATTCTTTGGTATAGTCTGTGACGCCTTTTTACAACTACTTCTTTAATGGATTGTTCGTACAACCTATCGAAAAGTTCATTTGTAAAGTGTGTGTAATTGGGGCCGTTTGGTGTAAAGTTTTTACTGTAAAATAACGACACATAATTTTCTGCATCTGGATAATCAGCAATCCAACTTGCTCTAAAAATAGGCAACTTACCATTGGCTTTTCCTTGGCGCAATGTTGAAGGCGGAATCACATCTACTTTAGTCACTATTCCTATTTTTTGTAATTCCCGTTGAATAAACTCGCACAAATCTAAATAATTGCTGTTCGTTGTAATGGCAATTTGCGGATTCTCATTTCCTGTTTCTTGTTTGTACTGCGCTACTAACTTCTTCGCTTCTTCAGGTTTGTATGAATATCCTTGTTGATGATTGAATGAAGGCAATCCTTTCGGAATGAATCCACTTGTAGCAGGACTCCCAATTCCATTTCGCAAAAACTTAATCATCTTCTCCCTATCAAAACCATAATTGATGGCTTGTCGTATCAGTTTTGATGTTGTTGGATGTTCCTCTTCTCCATCTAAATATATTCCTAAATATTCCGTATTTAAATACGCTCCTGTTTGCATATTGATTGTAGCAGCATATTTCTCTTTTAAGGTTCCATCAGTGTTTAGAATATCATCTTTATACGAAGCGTCCAAACTCTTCATAAAATCGATGTTCCCTTGAATAAACTGTAAAAACTCACTTTGTTTGTCTGGTAAAAAAGTAACCGCAACTGCTTCTAAATACGGAAGTTGTTTTCCTTTTTCATCCTTTTCAAAATAGAGTGGATTTTTCCTCAATACCAACTTGGTATTTTCAACCCAAAGTTTAAAATGGAAAGGTCCAGTTCCTATCGGATTTGCTCTAAACTCATTTCCAAAATAATCGACGGCTTCTTTTGATACAACCGAGCAATATTTCATAGCCAGCAGTCCTAAAAAAGGAGGAAAAGGCTGCTTTAAATTGATGGTAAAAACAGAATCGCTTTCTGCTTTAAAATCAGCAACATTTTGTAATACCCAACCTCCTGGAGATGCCACATTCTTATCAAGTAATCGATTAAAAGAATACTCAAAATCTTTTGCTACAACATTTCTTGTAGAATCTTTTCCAAACAATTCATGTTTATGAAATAATACGTCATTTCTTAAATGAAACCGATACATTTTTCCATCTTCAGAAACTGTCCAGCTTTTTGCTATCGAAGGTTGTACTTGTAAACTATCATCCAATTCTACCAATCCGTTATATAACTGATTTACTCCCCAAATATTTCGTTGATCTTTTGCAAAAGCAGGATCTAATGAAGTAATATTTGAATGCTCGTTATAACGAAAAACTTGTGAATCGTTAAAAGTTGATGTTTTTTTTTCGCAGGAGACCATTAAGAAAAGAGAAAATAGAGAAAAGAAAAAAGACTGTAAGCCTCGGTTACATTCAAACTGACGCTTTCTAGAGCCTCTCTTCTCTCTTTTCTCTTTTCTTTTTTCTTTTTTCTCTTCTCTATTTTTCAAATCCATACTCTCTCTCTACTTTACATATACGTAGTTGGTATTTTTTATACCATCTCTCTCTCCCTATATTTCTAGCTTCAGTATGCGCTATGTTGTTTTTCCACTTAACAATAGCATCCAAACTTTCCCAATAAGAAACCGTAATCCCAACCTCACTTCTTGTCGATTCAACACCTAAATACCCTTCCTGCTCTTTAGCTAAATTGTCCATTTTTTCAGCCATTTCATAATATCCTTCTGTATCCTCAGAAAGAGTTGTGGTGAAAACCACTGCGTAATACGGAGGTTTTAAATTATCTACGATCATAAAATTAGTTCATATTTTGTTTCTGGCAAACCAATATCGTCACTTATAAATTTCTCTATCGCAACAAAATTGAATCGTTCTAATATTTTAGCAGAAGCAACATTTTCATCTACCACACACCCAATAAGTTTTTTCATTCCTACCGATTTACAATACTGTATTAATCCTTCACAAAGCTCGGTTGCAAAGCCATTTCCCCAGTATCGTTCTATAAATCGATAGCCTATTTCATCATTTCCTTCTTCATCTTTTACCAAAGCAACCGTACCTATAAACTCACTACCTTCTTTTCGTTCTATGGCATATATCCAAAAATCATTTTCTTTATTGGTATATCGTGCTATCAACTGTTCTAAATCCTCCTTACTTTCTTCTAAATTTTTAGGTTCCCCTGTGGCGTATTGCAATACTTTCGGATTGCTTTCTAGCTCATAAAAAGGTTCTATATCAACAACTTGCAGCTTTCGAATAAGTAATCTTTTCGTTTCAAAAATCATGAATATTATCGTACTTTTGCAAACCCAAAACTGCTTTAAGCAGTCGTAGATTAAATAAACTATACGAACTTCTAAAAAATTAAAGACTTGTACAAGGCTTTTGTTTTTTATTTAGGATAGAGAAAAGATGAATGTAGATAAGAAAGTAGCTTTTTACACCTTAGGTTGTAAATTAAATTTTTCAGAAACCTCAACCATTGCCAGAAACTTTGTTACTGAAGGATTTGAACGTGTTGAGTTTGAAGAAAAAGCAGATATATATGTAATCAATACCTGTTCAGTAACAGACAATGCTGATAAACGTTTTAAAAGTATTGTAAAATCTGCTTTAAAGAAGAATGAAGAGGCTTTTGTGATTGGGGTAGGATGTTACGCACAATTAAAACCAGAAGAATTGGCTGCTGTTGATGGGGTAGATTTGGTATTGGGTGCTACTGAAAAGTTTAATGTAACGAGCTATATTAACGACTTAACCAAAAATGATATTGGTGAAGTACATTCTTGTGAGATTGAAGATGCCGATTTTTATGTAGGTTCGTATTCTATTGGCGATCGTACTCGTGCTTTCTTAAAAGTGCAAGATGGTTGTGACTACAAATGTACTTACTGTACGATACCGCTAGCTCGTGGAATTTCTCGAAGTGACACCTTAGAAAACGTATTAAAAAACGCCAAAGAGATTTCAGAAAAAGGAATCAAAGAAATTGTATTAACTGGAGTTAATATTGGTGACTATGGAAAAGGGGAATTCGGTAATAAAAAACACGAACATACTTTTTTAGAGTTGGTACAAGCACTTGATAAAGTGGATGGAATTAATCGTTTACGAATCTCTTCAATTGAGCCTAATTTATTAAAAGATGCAACGATTGATTTTGTTTCCAACTCAAATACCTTTGTTCCTCATTTTCACATTCCGTTACAATCAGGAAGTGACACTCTTTTAAAGAAAATGAAGCGTCGTTATTTACGTAAAGTATATACAGATAGAGTTGCTAAGATTAAAGAGGTAATGCCTAACGCTTGTATTGGTGTAGATGTTATTGTTGGCTTCCCTGGTGAAACAGATGAATTGTTTTTAGAAACCTATAACTATTTAGCTGATTTAGATATTTCATACTTACACGTTTTCACCTATTCTGAAAGACCCAATACAGAAGCTGTTGAAATGGACGGTGCTGTTCCTAAAAAAACACGTGCCAAACGAAGTAAAATGCTACGTGGCTTATCGGTTAAAAAACGTAGAGCTTTTTATGAAAGTCAGTTAGACAACACCTTAACTGTGTTATTTGAAAGTGAAAACAAAGAAGGGTATATCCACGGGTTTACAGAAAACTACGTAAAAGTTAAAGCTCCTTGGAATCCTGAGCTAGTAAATACATTACACACAGTTACGTTAACAAAAATTGATGAAGACGGTTTAGTTCGTTTTGATTTTGTGGATACTGAAGCGATTGCTTAATGTCTTTACAAAAGTATTCTTATATTCTATGTAGTGTACTCTTATTCAGCAGTTTATTTTTCTTATATGTTTTAATCAAAGACAGAATAGCAATTATTAGAAGCATAAAACCGAAAAGCATTAGAAGTTTTTTTGGGTATTATAACGATACAAGCCTTATTAATTATATTATAAGTTTCTTTTCTAGGTTTGATTGCTACAATTGCTATAAACATTATAGGACTACTTATATGGCTTCCTTTTTGGGTTCTTGACAAAATATTCAGTCTAAATATTTTTGAAGATAAATAATAGTGTATTTTTATAGTCTAAATGAATGTTCACTCAATCAAAAAAACTCACCTATGAAATACCTACTATACTCTTTTTTAGCCTTAGGAATCTCTTGTGGTATTCCTAAAAAAAATTCTGAAACTAAATTAACAGAGCCAACTGAAAAAGAGATTTCTATTGAAGAAAAAGTTACAAAGCCTACAGGTTCTCAAAACGAGCTAATTGTTGTTCTTAAAAACGCTAAAAGTATTAATGATGTAAAATCACTTATAAAAAACAGCGGTTTAACTTGGAGCAAAATAGCTTATGAAACCGGTGCTTCAACAATAGGTATTGTTGAAGTTCCTGAAGGAAAACGTGATTTTTGGATGGATAAACTACAGGAAAGTGGTGAGTTCAGATTGATTGATGCCAACACGGAAGAAAAATTAACTAACATCATTTCCGAAGAAAAAAATAATCTTTTAAGAATTACTAAGACTCAATGTTTTGGTGACTGTCCCGTATATACTGTTTCCATTGATAAAGAAGGTAACGTTGTTTACAACGGAGTAGAATATGTACTTGTAAAAGGAACTCAAAAATTTACGCTTTCTGAAAAACAACTACAGGAGTTAAACGAAAAACTCACTAAAAAGGATTTTAAAAGTTTTAAAGACGCGTATAACAATCCTAAAATTCCAGATTTGTCGAGTACTTACATAGTTCATGATGGAAAACAAATCTTAATTCGTTTATGGAAAGATATTCCTGATGAACTTATTGATATACATGAATATATAGATGGTCTTTTATTAGACAAAAAGTTTATTGAATAATGTCTAAAACTCACCTATATTTTGTTCCTGGTTTAGCTGCCGACACCAAAATATTTGAGCGTATTTCTTTACCTGAAGAACATTTTGAACTGCATTTTTTAGATTGGATGCCTCCAACATCTATCGATGAAAGTATTCAAGACTATGCGCAAAGACTCTGTGCTAAAATTCAACACAAAAACCCTCTATTAATTGGTGTTTCTTTTGGTGGTATTATGGTACAAGAGATGAGTAAAATTATTGACTGTAAAAAAATAATTATCATATCAAGTGTTAAAAACAACAAGGAGTTTCCTAAACGTCTTAAATTAGCACAAATAACCAAAGCCTATAAGCTTTTCCCTTCAAAAGTTATTGCTAATATTGAAAGTTACGAACGTTACTTTTTTAATGATTATTTAAAAAAACGAGCTGAGCTGTATAAAATATACCTGTCAGTTAGAAACAAAGAGTATTTACAGTGGGCCATATACAACGTATTGCATTGGAAGCAAGAAGAATCGATTCCTGGCATACTACATATTCACGGAAAAAAAGACGAGGTTTTTCCTATAAAGTACATCAAAAATGCAATTGAAATTGACAATGGCACCCATGTGATGATACTGACCAAGGCAAAAACTATTTCTGAAATATTAAAAAAGGAATGTTTTTTGATGGATTAACACCATTACACAACTTGACAAAAACTAAAAGAACACATGAACAAATCAATCCGTTTCTTATCTATCTTAACTATCGTATTTGTTGGAATTTTATTTACCAATACGATAAGCAAATCAAACGAACCCACCCTTAAAAATGTGGCAGAAAGCTATGAGGTTAAAGCGTTAAAACTACCTAACGATTTAAATTTAGCTGGAGAACGAGTTCCTATTGAAAAACCTGACATTAGAGAACGAATGGATCGCGAGCTTTTAGTAAATACCTATTGGCAATCTAATGGATTGTTATTAATAAAACGTGCTAATAAATACTTTCCTATTTTAGAACCTTTACTAGCAAAATATGGATTACCTGACGATTTTAAATTTTTAGCCTTGGCTGAAAGTGGGTTTATTGATGAAACTTCACATGTAGGAGCTGCGGGAATGTGGCATTTTATGAAACAAACAGGAAAGGAATACGGGTTAGAAATTAATAGTAATGTTGATGAACGTTATCATATAGAAAAATCTACCAAAGTAGCTGCAGAGTATTTAAAAAAATCAAAAGAGCGTTTCGGTTCTTGGACACTTGCTGCTGCAGCTTACAATGCAGGTAATTATGGTATTTCTAAACGCTTGGATACGCAAGGGGTAACTAGTTATTATGACGCTTTACTACCAGATGAAACTGAACGTTATGTGTTTAGAATTTTAGCCTTGAAAGAAATTATTTCAAACCCTAAGGAATACGGTTTTATTTTTGACCAAGAAGATTTATATACCCTACCAGAAACCTATACCGTTAAAGTAGATACTGCTATTAGTAATATCGCCTTATTTGCTAAAAAATTCGGAATTACCTACAAAGAGCTCAAGCTACATAACTCTTGGCTAAGAGAAAACAAATTAAACAACCGTAGTGGAAAATTATACGAAATTAAAATCCCCGTTAAATAGTGAAAAAAGTACTTCCTTTTGTATATTTATTCATAGGTATATTTATTTTAATTAGTACATTTTCTATCTTTTTTCAAAAAAGAGAAGTGTATCGACTTTTATTCAGCTTTACAACCGAAAACCAATATATTTTTTTACTCGTTAGAGTATTATTTGCTTCTTGGTTTATAGTGGATGGCGTTAAAAAACTAAGAAAAAACCAGTAAGTATTTATGGATAATTTTTTAATCGGAATAGGGAAACGAATTAAAGAAATTAGAAAAAAGCAACATATTACAATTAATACTTTAGCAACGAATGCGCAAGTAAGTAATGGTCTAATCTCAAGAATAGAAAACGGAAGAACCATTCCCTCTTTACCTGTTTTATTAGAAATTATAAGTGCTTTAGAAATAGATGCCAGTACTTTTTTTGAAGGGGTTGAGAAAAAAACCGGTTCAAAATATATTCATATAAAAAAAGAAGAGCAGCAATTAATAGAAAAAGAAGTAGAAGCTGAAGGGTTTACGTATTATCAAATTTTTGGTAAAAGTTTAAATGCCGTTGGTTTTGAAGCTGTTTTATTAACTGTATCTCCCAATTCTAAAAGAGAAAAGGTAATTACTGATGCTTGGGAGTTTAAATACATTATGAGTGGTGAATGCACCTATCTTATCGATAATGTTGAAGTTACTGTTAAAGAAGGTGACTCTTTGTATTTTGACGGAAGGCTTCCTCATGTACCTGTGAATCGCACTCAAACACCTTGTACCATGTTGGTCCTATATTTTTATTCAGAAAATAATTAAGTAGGGTGCTCACACACCCTACTTATTTTGCCCTTTTAGTTTTTTAATCCAGGCCAAGTGCTATTGTTAACCTCTTTAGGATAACCTGATACTGCACTATCTGTTGATTTATTATACTTAATATAGGTATTATCATCAAGGAAAAAGTAACAATAGGTTACATCCCAATCTACAGCTGCTGTAATCTTTGTTGCATAATCTCCTAATCCTGGCCAGCTTCCATTGGTAATAGCTGCTGGATATCCAGAATCTACGGAGTCATTTGTTATACTATATCTTATATAAGTTCCATCATTTAAAAAGAAATAAGCCCTGCTATTATTCCATTTAAAAGCTGCTACAATTTTATTTTTATACGGTTCCAACCCAGGCCAATTTCCATTTGTTATGTTTGCTGGGTATCCCGAATCTACAGAGTCATTATTCATATCGTAACGTAAATACCTTCCATCTTTTAAGAAGAAATATCCTTTATGATTATGCCATTTAAAAGCTGCGCTGATTAAATCTTTATACGCCCCTAACCCTGGCCAAGTACTATTATTTACTTCTTTTGGATAACCATCATCAGACTTATCTAGTAGTTTGTCATAACGTATATAACTATTATCACTTCTAAAAAAATAAGCTCTATTGTCTGTAAAATCATTCCAATCCAATCCTGCAATTATTTGAGAATTGTTATAGGCTACAGAACCTGTTTGTCCGTCAAGTAATACAGTGTAATTAATACTTCCATCAGAATTGTTAGCATCGGTAAAATACCCTTGCGAAGCAGGTACCGTTGCTACGTATGCATTATTTTTATAAATATCAACATTGTTAGATGCGTTAGAACTCCAATACACTGTATTCGCATTTTGCATCATTACTTTCCTAACACCTACATTTCCTACTAAAGAAGTACTATTTAATTGCCATTCTTTTTGAATCGGGATGTTTAAGTGAGTTAAGATAGAGGGAACGATTGCTGTTTGTGCAATATGACCGTAAATTCCGCCAAAATCTTGATTTGGAACATTTGAAACATAGGAATTAAATTCATCATTTCCTTCTTTGTTCATTCCTACAAAAATTGTTTTTTCTTGCGTTGTTTGTCCTCCATGATTAAATCCACCAAAGCCTCTTCCGTGATCAGTTACTACTAATATTAACCAATCTTCATTCGTTCTTTTTTCTACCTCAGCTACCATTCTACCAAACTGTTCATCTGCTTTGGTTATAGCATTATTATAAGCGCTACCAAAACCTAATGAATGCCCCACATTATCCACATTGTCTATATGCGCAAAAACTACATCAGAGTTTTCATTGTTTATCGCATGGATAGCTCCTGTAACGGTATTTTCATCTCCTCCACTTTTTGAGTGATAATCGATATAGTTTAGTTGCTCTCTAAAGAAATCGTGAATAGGTCCCCAAGTAACAACACTAGCGGTTTTTAATCCTGAATTTGATTCTTTAATTAATTGAAAAACACTTTTCGCTTTCGAAATATGCGAAGTACTGTTGTCTGTAACTCCGTGTTTGTTTACCCAAACACCCGTTAAAATAGTTGACCACCCCGGTCCGCTACTTGTTTTTTGTTCAGAAGAAGTATTATCGATTCCTCCTGCATACCCTTTTACAATATTCAGCTTATCTAAATTTGGAGTGGAAGTTCCTGCTATTTTCTCAAACTGGATTCCATCAAAACCTACGACTAATACCTTTTTCTTTAAAGAAGACTTTGTTTGTCGTTCTAGTTTTCCTTGTTCTTTGGATACCTCCTCCAAATTGTTCTCTTGACAGCTCGACAATGCGAACAATAAAATTAAAGCGCTTAGCTTTACTACATAATTGGTTTTCATTTTAAAAAAGTTTACTAATAGTTAAATTATTAATCAAAAATACACTATTAGTAAACTTTTAAACTGTTGTTTTTGAGTCTTAATACAAAGATAAATTAGCTAACATTAAAGATATATTTAGCAAACATATCATTTACATTTTATTAAACTAACTCACTTAAAGACAACAAAATATAATCTGGATTTTGAGATTCTAACTGTTCTTTAGTTTGTGCTCCTGATAAAACACCTATGGTTACTCCACAATTGGCATTTTTACCTTCCTCTATATCGATGGCTGAATCTCCAGCTTTTAAAACAAACCTGGTATTGGTTATATTAAATGCTTCCATTGCTTTGTGTATCATTTCTGGATGAGGGCGTCCCTTTTCTACATCAGAGGCAGTTAATAACATATCGTAATGTATGTTCTTGTCCCATGCCAATTTTTCTAACAGCTTTTCTGCTACTTGTCTGTTATAGCCCGTATTTAACACTACTATTATTCCTTTTTGTCTTAAATTGAGCAATACATTCTCTACGCCTTTTATGGGCATTACTTCTAAATTTTCATAAGCTTCATCCAGCATTTTTTTGAACTCTTCAAATATTGCTTCAGAATGCCCCAGTTTACTTGGCATGAATTCAACTAAAACATCTTTAATAGCCTGATGTTTTTCTTTTCCTGCTCCTATTCTTAAAACGGTATTTAAATCAACTGCTACTCCGTGTGCATTTAATGCTTTGTGTAAGGTTTTATACACTACATTTTGCTCATCTACTGTTGTTCCTGCCATATCAAAAACAACCATTTTAATATTTTCTAACATCTATTTACTTAAAATAATTTATTAATACTTTCTTTTGAAAAGCCTGCGCTACCTGTCATTCCTTTTCCTCCAATTCCTGTTACAATGTGTATATTTTCTCCTACCGAATGTTCGAAAAGATCTTTGGTTTTACATTGGCTATAAAATCCTGCCCAACGATGTTGGATTTCGTACGTTGGTAAATCGATAATTTTTTTAGCTTCTTGAATCATGAAGTTATCTATGTCTTCATTCAAGTCAAATCCAAGATCATCTATATTTTTTGCCGTTGCATATTCGTGTGAGTCACCCAAAATAACAGAACCGTCCGTTGCTTGCTTAAATAAAATATGTACTCCGTATTTTTTCTCAAACGAATTCGGGTCTTCATTAGCTTTTATTGTATTCCACGAAGCACATTCTTCAAAAGCTTCGTACCTTCTAATTGTTAACCCTGTTAAAATAGATCCGTCTAGTTGGTAATTCTTTTGTGGTTTTGTTTGCATCATTTGTAGCTTCGATACAATTAAATCACTTTCATTATATATTGACGGATACAGTGTTTTAAAATCACTTCCGTTGCAGATGATTACTTTTGACGCCAATACTTCTTCGGAATTTGATGTTAACACTGATACACCACTGGTAACATTGTTTGTAGCCATCACCTTAGTATTATAGTGTATTGTTACATTCAATTCTTTTTTCATGAACTCATGTAAACGAAGAATCATAACTCTAGGCTCCACAGTTACTTCTTCAGGAAAAAACAATCCTGCTTTACAGTAATCACTTCGCAAGCCAGCATACTTATCTAAGCATTGTTCTTTGGTTAAAAGTTGCGATGCGTAACTATTATTTTTATTAATTTGATGCAATTCTTCTATTAACTGAACTTCTTCTTCGTTTGATGCGATATATACAGTTCCGTTTTGACGTATGGAAACATCAAACTGTTGTTGAATTTCTTTATAAATAGCTAAACTTTCTCTTCCATAGTTTTGCCATTTTTGATTCATTCCTGAAGGTACTACTTGTCCGAAATTACGAACGGTAGCTCCTTGTGGTTTGTTATCTTTTTCTAAAATAGCTACTGACAACCCTTTCTTTGCAGCATGATAGGCATGAAAAGTTCCTAAAACTCCTCCTCCAACAACAATAAGGTCATATTTATGATTCATATACCAATTGATTTATTTTTTGTTCTTTGTTTTTTTTAGCCTTAAAAAAGTAAAAGCTATATAGTGTTATAAGTATTCCTATAAATGCTAATATGTAAAGTGCGTATGTAAAAAAGCTTAGCCATGAAATATCTCCTTTTCCGAAGTTTTTATATAATAGAATTAATATACTTCCCAAGTAACCAAAAGCATCAGCTATGTAGATTAAGAACCCTACATTTCCGTTTATTTTAAAAGTTGCAATCATGCGGTCGAAAAATATTCCGTTAAAAGGCACATAGCAACTATACAATCCTAAACCAGAAATAATCATCCACGTTAATGCTGAAATTTCGTTGTACTGAAATAAATAAGTACTAATAATCACTGCCAAACACGATACAAACAACACATAATGATAGTATACAAATGCTTTGTAGTTTTTGCTAATACTTCCTATTACCCCTAAAATAATGAGTACAATAATGGCTATAGGAATTTCTGAAATACTATAAATTGAAGCGTCTTTGTACCCTAAAGAGTCCCAGATTTCTCGGGCAAAGTTGTCTCTAAAATCTCTTAATGCCGTGAGTAGCATAAAAAAGAAAACGATGAGTATTAAAGGCCCTGAAAATTCTTTGAATAATTTTTTTCTTCCTGCTGAATCTAAGGGTTTACGCACTACTTTAAGTCGTGTATCTTCTGCTGTTGGTTTGGGTAACTTCTCTAGTAACCAAGCAAAAAATATCAACGGAATTATAAAAAACAGTCCCGTTATAAAAGGCATCCAATATTCGTTACACCCAAAGCTATCCAACACTATTTTTCCAACTGATTTTACAGCTCCTGAAGAAACTATAAAGCTCGAGGACAAGATTACTCCTAAGAGTTCTGTGGCTTTTCTTCCTTCCAAATAAGAAAACACAATTCCCCAAACCATGCCTAAGGGCAATCCGTTTAAAAACAGGAATAAGATATTGTAGGGTGCGGGAGTTATAGCAAAACCTAACAAGCTTACTTCAGCGAATAGAATAAAGCTAACTAAAGCGAGCATCCTTTTACCTGATTTCATTTCAGAAATGACTTTAATTCCTATAAACTTTGATAATGTATACCCTACTACTTGGGCTATTATCAAGAGAATTTTATAATCAATTCCCCAAAAACTTTCATCGGCAAAAGTGGCTACTGTAAATGGCTTTCGAAAAGCGTACATACAAAAGTACGTACCGAAAGCTGCTATAGAGGCTCTTGCTACAAATCTTATATTCATACTAACTTTTTTAATAATGCAAGCCCTCATAAAAAATGAGAGCCCGCATTGCATTTATAAACAGAAAATTATTTCATTACAGGTTATACTTTACACCGATGCTTCCTTTTATACCGTAGAATTCTACTTGCTTAGGACGGTCTTCAGTTTTTCCATAATGATAGATTAAGGGATTGTTTAATAGGTTATTTACATCTGTAAAAATGGTCCAGTTTTTACCTATTTGATATGAGGCTGAAAAATCTAGTGTATTGTATTTTCCATAGTAAATATCATCAATATCTCTTTCTCCAAACCCAATGGCATAGCTTCCTTTGTGGTTGTAGGCTAATCGTGTATTGAATCCTCCTTTTTCAAAGAATAATTGTGCATTAAATAAGGTCTTGGCTTGGTATGCAATAGATACTTTTCTTCCACTTGGTTTTGTCATTTCAGAATCCATAAATGTTGCATTTAACTGAGTTCCGAAGTATTGTAAGAATCCTGGTAAGAAATCAAATCGTTTGTTAATTCCTAATTCTATACCACCAATCCAAGCGTCAGCTCCATTTACAGGTGTACTAAACTCTACTCCTGTATTTCCGTTGTAAGTACCTTGATATGTATCGTTGAATACAGGATCTGTAATTGATTTATAGAAAATCCCTGCATTTATTACTCCTACGTTTTTAAAGTAGTACTCTCCTAATAAATCAAAGTTCCATGAGAATGTAGGATTTAAGTTTGGATTCCCTCCTTTAAACTCGTTATCAAATGAAATGAAAGTACCTCCTGGAGCGATATCTCCAAAATTGGGTCTTGAGAAACTTCTTGTTGCAGCAAAACGAATGTTTACATCAGCTTTTGGTGAGTATTTTACATGTAACATTGGCAATACTGCCCAATAATCTTTTACATTTCTTACAGCATTTAATTGACTTTGATCTGCATCCCAAACATAACCGTTTACCTCTGTTTCTGTTTTGGTAGCTCGTAAACCTCCCAATACCGTGAATTGGTCTGATAATTTTAAGGTTCCCATTCCGTAGAATGATAAGTGAGTTTCATCTACATTAAAGTTTCTTCCTAAACCTCCACCGTTTTGTAAAATTTCTGAATCTCCTTCTAAAACAGTTAGGTTATTTTTATTGTTTTTCCAGAAGTTTACCATTCCTTGTTCTGATAATACTGGACCGAAAGTAGCCTGAATATTAGCCCCCATTTCTTTCAAATAATCTGCTCTCCCTGGTTGCTCTATGATATTTTGAGAATACTCTGACAAATTAGGTGTGGTTCCTGCGTTTACTTCATCCCAACCATAATACACGTCCTCAAACTTAGCTCTACGATCTTTATCTCTATATTTTGTACCTACTTTTATTTTAAAGTTGTCATTAAAAGTATGCTCATAATTTAAAGACGCTACAATATTATCACGCTCTTTAATTGATATTTTATACAACTCTAAATCTGCAAATGACATTTGAGATGCATCCATTTTAAATGAAGGATCGCTAAAGAAACCAAATAAAGCATCTGTATCGTTATAGTCTAACAATCCACCATCTGCTTTCCAGTAAGCTCTATCGTCTCCAGCACCACCAGCTGCTTCTGGTCTATTCTGTAAATATTCAGGTTTCATTCCTACGCCATCTTGCTTAAACTTCACTACATAATAGCTCTTGTCTTGCTCTGTTGGAATTCCGCCGTATCTAAATTCATTATTATAATTAGCAATACTCCAATCAAACTTACCATTACCTGTAATATGTCTCCCACCAATTTCACCACCAATCATTTCAGTAATTAATTCATTGTAGATATTTTGTAATTCAACTCTTGCTGTGTTTGTTCCTGAATCGAACTTATCAAAACGTACTCTGTGCTTATAGTGTGTTTCGGTATCTGACAATGTTCCGTACACTCCTCTAAAGTGCATTTTATGCTCTGGTGTAAAATTATACTCCATCGCTCCGTTTAACCCTTTGGTTATTCTTACACCATTGTAATCTCTTAACTCCATTCTAAATACCCCTTCATCACCTTTTCTTCTCGCTTCAAAATTGTCCGTTCCCCAGTTTCTATTCCAATACGAACCGTTGACAATAAATCCAAACTTTCCATCTTTACTTCTATTTCCATACGTTAATGAAGCATTGTAAATAGGCGCTCCAGATTTCTCGTTATATCCTCCACCAACATTTACGTTTAAAACTCTTTTTGCTGGTGCTGTTTGTGTAATAAAGTTTACTCCTCCACCAATACCATCAGCTTCCATATCTGGTGTGTATGCTTTTGCTGCTTGTACATATGAGATTAAATCGGAAGGAAAGAAATCGAAAGCCGTTGCTCTTGAAGTCGTTTCTTCTTCTGCGGTAGGAATACGATTTCCGTTAATTGTTGTAGAAGCCCAGAATGGTGGCAATCCACGAACTGATACAAAACGTCCTTCTCCTTGATCTCTTTCAATAGATAATCCTTGAATACGTTGTACCGTTTCCGCTGCATTTCTGTCTGGTAATTTCCCTATTCCATCTGCTGCAATCACATTCATGATACTCATTGATTTCTTTTGAATACTCAATGCTCTTGCTTCACTGTTTCTTCTTCCTGAAGAGGTAATAATTACTTCTTCTAAATTTTGGTTAGATGGTACTAACGTAATTACGCCTACATTTTTCTTTACATTCGTGTTAATTGAAACTCTTTTTGTTTCAAAACCTATGTACGATATTTCTAAGGTTACTTCCCCTTTTTGGACATTAGACAACACAAAATTTCCATCAAAATCTGTGTTGACACCTTTTGTTGTTCCTGACAACATAACACTAGCACCAGGCAAAGGATAATTTCCATCATTTACTATTCCAACAATAGTAGCCCCCTGACCTAAAGCTGCACTACATGTAAAAAGAACAAATAGTGAACTTAGTAAAAGTTTAAAATTATTCATTGGTTTATTATTTACAATTATTAAAATTAATATTGCAAATCACTAAATTATTTTACTATTTGTAAACTTTTAAACATTAAGAAAACTTTTACGAATTGCTATTATAGCGTAACAGAATTGTTAACACCAAAGGTTTTAGTTTTAACTAAACGTAAACAATACTGTTTTTCAACTAGTTGAGAACTAATTTAGATATGGATACAAACAAAAAACGCTCAACCTTAGTTGAGAGTTCTCTTGTTATACTTTTTTACTAGAAGTAAAAAAAGCGCATTCTTTCGAAAGCGCTTTTAAATTTATTTACAACTTATTTTCTATTGAAAATCAGTGTTTAATTTTATGTAATCTAAGAATTCACGTTTGGTTTCTTTGTTTTTAAATGCTCCACCAAACTCAGCAGTTACTGTACTACTTTCAATATCTTTAATTCCTCGTGAGTTAACGCATAAATGTTTCGCATCTATAACACAGGCAACATCTTGTGTTCCTAATGCTTCTTGCATTGCTTGTACTACTTGCATTGTTAAACGCTCTTGTACTTGCGGACGCTTAGCATAATACTCTACAATACGATTCATCTTAGATAAACCGATTACTTTACCATTTGAAATATACGCCACATGTGCTCTACCAATAATGGGTAACAAGTGGTGTTCACATGTTGAATATACAATAATGTTTTTTTCAACTAACATTTCACCATACTTGTACGTATTGTCAAATGTAGACGCCTCTGGTTTATTTTTAGGGTTTAACCCCATAAACAACTCATTTACGAAAGCTTTGGCAACTCTTTTAGGAGTACCTTGCATGCTATCGTCTGTTAAATCCATTCCTAAGGTTTCAAGAATTTCTCTAACGCTCTCTTGAATTTTTTCAATTTTTTCCTTGTCAGAAATATCGAAAGCATCTGCACGTAAAGGCGTTTTAGCCGATGTACCAATGTGGTTCTCTCCTATTTCATCTATGCTATCGTCATTCATTTTGTTGTTGTTCACTTCAAACATTTCTATCTAAAATTAGTAGGGCGCAAATTTACAACATTGTTGGTAATTTACTGCACTTTATTTATCAATTCGTCTAAAGAACAAGTGGTTTGCTCTCCTGTAGACATATTTTTAACAACAAGCGTACCATTTTCAACGGTGGTCACTACAAACTCAATTTCTCTATTGGTAGCGTATTTCCACTGCTTTTTTTGCTGATTGTTGCTGCTTGCCACGTCTGGATACATTTCTGACTTGATATTGTTTTGTCTTAATGTTTTTATGGCTTTTATTTTATCTAAACTCTCGTTTTCGTCAAAGTTTAAGAACAATACTTTCGGTTTTGGTAATTCTACTGCTTCAAACAGTCCTAATTCTTCCATCACCAAGTAAATTCTATCCAATCCGAAAGATATTCCTACTCCAGAAACATCTTTTAAACCAAAAATACCTGTCAAGTCGTCATAACGACCTCCACCTCCGATAGACCCCATTTTTACACCTTCTGGAGCGGCTACTTCATAAATAGCTCCTGTGTAATAGTTCAATCCTCTAGCTAAGGTTACCTCTAATTCTAAACTAGCTGAATCTAACCCAATACTTTCTACATTATCAACTACGGTTCTTACATCAGCTACTCCTTGTAATCCTTCTTCCGATCCTTGTAACATAGCCTCTAAAGAAGCTAACTTATCTTGATTACTTCCAGAAAAATTAAATAACGGATCCACTTTTTCAATGGCTTCAGCAGAAATCCCTTTCTCCAACATCTCCTTAACCACACCGTCTTTTCCTATTTTATCTAACTTATCTAAAGCCACTGTAAAATCAATCAACTTGTCTGATGCACCAATTACCTCAGCTATTCCAGACAAGATTTTTCGGTTATTGATTTTGATAGTCGTACCATTTAATCCTAACTTACTAAAAACGGTATCATATAATTGAACGAATTCAACTTCTTGCCATAGTGAAGTACTTCCTACCACATCGGCATCACATTGATAAAACTCGCGGAAACGTCCTTTTTGAGGTCTATCCGCTCTCCAAACTGGTTGAATTTGGTAGCGTTTAAAGGGAAACGTAATTTCGTTTTGGTGTTGTACTACGTAACGTGCAAATGGCACTGTTAAGTCGTAACGTAAGGCTTTTTCAGAAATTTTTGAAGTAACTTTTTGACTGTCTTTATTTGCCAATAAGTTTTCATCTACTTTCTTCAAATAATCACCAGAATTCAAGATTTTAAAAATCAATCTATCCCCTTCTTCACCATATTTTCCCATTAATGTAGAAGAGTTTTCAAAACTTGGTGTTTCAATAGGTTGAAATCCGAAATTTTCAAACGAATGTTTAATTGTATTGAAAATATAGTTTCTCTTTGCTACTTCTGTTGATGAAAAATCTCTTGTTCCTTTTGGGATTCCTGGTTTCATTTTATTAGTTTTTAGTCGTTAGTTCTTAGCTGTTAGTTTTTAGTTGTTTGCTGTTAGCCCTAAGTGTACTAAGCATTAACGTATAATTATGATTTTTTCAATTAGGAGTTAATTGACAATTCGTAATTTGTTTTGCGTTTTAGCCTGCAAATATCCGAAAAAAATATGAAGAATAATGTTATTTAGCGCTTGCTTTATTTTTACGTTTTAAACGGTAAATTGTAGCATTCAACTCAAAGCCTAAGAGTAGGATTATGGCGTTTAACCACACGAACAACATTAAAATTAACAGGGTACCAATTGAACCGTATAGTTGGTTGTATTGCGCAAACTTTACTACATAAATTCCAAATAAATAAAAAGTAAACATGGATACTACGGTAGTTAAAATAGCACCTGGTGAAAAGAATTTCACTTCTTTCCCTTGTTTGGTTCCGTATCTAAAAAGTAGGGATACAATGGTAAAAATCATCACTAAAAACAAAAAACCTCTTCCGTAGTAAAACAAATCTAAATCTCCTGTATTTAACCATCCAAACTTATGGATTCTTGTTAGTGCTATTTGATAAAAAATAATCAGTGTTACGGTAACGATTAAGAAAAAAGACATGAGTAACGATACTGCTAACGAAACAACATAAGCTCTAAAAACGCTTCTCATTTCTGTTACATGATACGAATATTCAAACCCACCAAATATGGCGTTTACACCATTTGTCATTAAAAAGATAGACGCTAAAAAACCGAATGATAATAAGCCTCCGTACTGATTGTTAATGATATCTTTTATCACAAAATCTACCGCTTCAAAGGTTTTTGGTGGTAACGCTTCTTGCATTAATGAGAGTAGTCCGTCTTGAAATCCTTCAATCGGGATGTAGGGAATGAGCGTTAAAATGAATAATAAGAATGGAAAGATTGCCATAAAGAAACTAAAAGCAATCCCTCCTGCCCTTGTTGTTAATGCTCCTTTTACAATACCAATAACATACATTTCGAGTACATCGTACAAAGACATTCCTTCTAACCCCGGAATTTTAATCTTCTTTCCAAAGGCCACGAGCCAGTTTATTACTGGAATTTTCTCAAGGTTTTCTTCTATTTGTTTAGTCATTTTTGTTAGCTGCTGGCTTTTGGCTCTATGCTATTAGCTTTTAATTTTTCGTTTTTCACTTTCAACTTTGCATCTTTCAAACTTTTTTCACTTTCAAATTTTACTCCACCACAATATCATACTTATACAATAACCCTATTATGTTTTCATTGGAAAATTTTGCTTTTTTAACCCTATTATTTTCAGGGTCGATTGCAAAATTAGTGGCAGTTGTAAGATCTGCTTTTTCTAAATTCGTCTGATCAAAAATTGCTCCTTTTAAATCACACTCTTTAAAAAGACCTCTACTTAGGTCAGCTTCAACAAAATCTACTTCTTGCAAATTACAACTTATAAATTTTGTAGTAGGGATTTTTAATTGGTAAAAAGAAGATAAGTTTAGCTGGCAGTTATGAAAGCTCATTTCTAGCAAAAAGTTGTTGCATTCGTTAAACTTTACCCCAACCATTTTACAATTTTCAAAAGTGCAATCTTTAAAAAAAGTGTGGTTTACCACTGTATTACTAAAATTACAGTTGATAAACTCACACTCTAAAAATTCAATATTGGAAGCATGTACGTTCTCGAAATTGCAATTCTCAAACGTACAGCTGTCATATTCTCCTTTGTTGATTTTCGTGAGTGTAAAATCAACTTTTGTGAACGTTTCGTTGTCAAAGAAATCATTCATTTATTGTAATCCTCTCGCTTTTAACATTGGTTCAGCTTGTGGATCTCTTCCTGCGAAAACTTTATACATTGCTGCATAGTCCATCGTGTTTCCTTTCGATAAGATTTGCTCTCTAAACTTCTGACCGTTTTCTCTGGTTAACAATCCGTTGTTTTTAAACCAATCGTAGGCATCGTGACTTAACATTTCTGTCCATAAATACGAGTAGTACCCTGCACCGTATCCTCCGCTAAAAATATGTGCGAAATAGGTTGAACGGTATCTTGGTGGCACCTCATCAATCTTCAACTTCATTTTAGCCAATGCTTCTTCTTCAAATTTAGCTACATCTTCAATGTTTGTATCTGCTGAAATAGTGTGCCATTGCATATCTAAATTAGAAGATGCTAAGTTTTCAATAATTGAATACCCTTGATTGAACGTTCCTGCATTCTTAATTTTTTGTAATAAGGCATCTGGAATCACCTCTCCTGTTTTATAATGTAAAGCATAGTTATTTAACACCTCTGGATGTGTTGACCAGTTTTCATTGAACTGCGAAGGAAACTCTACAAAGTCTCTTGCCGTACTTGTTCCTGAAATGGATGCATATTTTTGGTTTCCGAATAACCCGTGTAACGCGTGTCCGAACTCATGGAACGTAGTTTCTACATTATCAAAACTGATTAATGCTGGTTCTCCTTCTGCTGGTTTAGGGTAGTTACAAACGTTGTAAATTACTGGTTTTTGTCCTCTTAATTTCGATTGTTTTACAAAAGCTCCCATCCACGCACCACCGCGCTTACTGTCTCTTGCAAAGAAGTCTCCGTAGAACAATCCTAACTTGCTTCCGTCTTCTTCAAAGATTTCATACACTACTACATCTGGGTGATAGGTAGGAATATCGGTACGCTTTTTAAAGGTGATTCCG
Organism: Tenacibaculum sp. FZY0031; assembly: GCF_036350695.1. Taxonomy (NCBI): domain Bacteria; kingdom Pseudomonadati; phylum Bacteroidota; class Flavobacteriia; order Flavobacteriales; family Flavobacteriaceae; genus Tenacibaculum; species Tenacibaculum sp. FZY0031. The sequence continues at coordinate 105,089 of NZ_JAZDVY010000009.1, read as the reverse complement.
TATAATTTTGTAGCCGCATAAAACACCCCTTTTTCTAATACGTTGGTTAACTCAAAATATGGTTTTACCTCGTCTTCGTTTAAGTTGTATTTAGACTTACGTACTTTTTCAGCAAAATGATTCCAATCGTATGGTGCTAAAGTAAAATCGTTTCCTTCTTTGTTGATTTCTGCTTGAATTTCTTTCGTTTCAGCAGCTACTTTTGATAACGACCCCGGAATTAATCCGTTGAACATTTCAAAAACTTTATCTGGTGTAGATGCCATTGTTCCTTGTAAACTCCAGCTTGCAAAGTTGTCAAAACCTAAGATTTGTGCTTTTTTAGCACGTAACGAAGCCATTTTCTTTACTAAATCGCTTGTGTTATACTCACCCGCATCAGTTCTGTGAATTGATTTTTCAAACAATTCTTTACGAACTTCTCTATTTTCTAAAGTTTGTAATAGAGGTTGTTGTGTCGTATTAATCAGTTGGATTTCGTACTTACCGTCTTTCTCTAAACCTTTAATTGTTTCTTCTGAAAGTCCTTTTAACTGTTCTTTATCGGTAACCGTTAACCCTCCTTTTTTACTAGCATCTAGTAACTTTTTTCCGAAGTCGTTAGATAAGCTTGCTAATTCTGCATTGATTTCTTTTAGCTCGTTTTTCTTTTCTTCAGATAAGTTAGCACCTGCTTTTACAAACTTTTTATACTGTTCTTTAACCAAGTGTTTAGACTCAGCATCCAATTCTAGATTCTCTAAATTATCGTGTACCGCTTTTATTTTTTCAAACAACTTAGTGTTTAATAAAATTTCATCGTTGTGTTTAGAAAACTTAGGCGCTAATTCTTTTTGATTGTCTTTAATTGTATCGTTTGTATGTGCTCCTGCTAATGCATAAAAAACAGCCTCAACATTATCTAACGTTTTACTACTTTCTTCAAAAGCGATAATTGTATTTTCAAATGTTGGTGCTTCTGTGTTTGCTATAATTTTAGCTATTTCTTCATTTTGAACTTCCATACCTTTTAAAATTGCAGGCATAAAGTGTTCGTTCTTTATTTTAGTAAAATCTGGTGCTCCAAAGTCTAAAGAACTTTTTACTAATAATGGATTTTCTACCATGTTTGAAGTGGTTTCTTTTTTAGTTTGCTCTGTTTTACACGACATAGCTACTACTAGCGTTGCTATGAGTAATAGTTGTTTTTTCATTGGTTTGTTTTTTTAGTATTTAAACAAAGTGAACGTAATTACCTGTTAAGATTACTTCGTTTCACTCGTAATGACGATTCTTTATTAATCAACAGCTTTTAAGCTTAAATCCATATTATATACTGAATGTGTTAAGGCTCCAGACGAAATAAAATCAACCCCACACTCTGCATATTCTCTAATGGTCTTTTCATTGATTCCTCCAGAAGATTCTGTTAAACACTGATCTCCTATCATAGCTACTGCCTTACGGGTATCTTCATAGTTAAAGTTGTCTATCAAAATTCTGTACACACCTTCGTTTTGTAAAATCTCTTCAATTTCTTCTAGGCTACGTGCTTCTACAATTATTTTAATATCCAATCCTTTTTCTGCTAAGTATTTTTTGGTTTTGGTAATTGCTTGTGTAATTCCGCCAGCAAAATCAATGTGATTATCTTTAATCATTACCATATCGTATAAAGCAAATCGGTGGTTTTCACCGCCTCCTATTTTTACCGCCCATTTTTCTAAAGCACGAATTCCTGGTGTAGTTTTACGAGTGTCTAACACCTTGGTTTTGGTTCCTTCTAACAAATTGGCAAAAAACTTAGTTTTGGTTGCAATAGCACTCATACGTTGCATTGCGTTTAGTACCAAACGTTCTGCCATTAAAATAGACTGTGATTTTCCTGATACATAAAAAACAATATCTCCGTACTTTACGGGTGAACCATCATTAATCAACGTTTCTACTTTTAAATCGGCATCTACATAGTTAAACACCATTTTGGCAAATTCTACTCCAGCTATTATTCCTTCGTCTTTTACTAATAGTTTTGCTTTTCCTGTTGCCTCGGCAGGTATGCATGATAATGAGGTATGGTCTCCATCTCCTATATCTTCTCTAATAGCATTGGCTATAATTAAATCTAACTCTTTATTAAATTGTTCTTGTGAAATCATAGTATTGAATTGTTGAGGTAAAAATACAATTATTTTTAGTTCTCTGTTTTGAGTTCTCTGCTTATTGTTGTGTAATTTTTACGGTTTCTTTACTAACAAAATTCTAAACCTGTTACAGGTTGTTTTTCATTTTATACTACTTTGTGTGTATGGTATTTGTTTAGCGTATTATCTTACACTTTATATCATCGTGCATTTTGAGAAAATTCTGTCAATTCGAGTGAATTTTACGAGTGAAATGAGTGAAGTTTGTATCGAGAAAAAGAGTTGTAGTGTTTAGATTTGTTCTCGATGGTTCTACTGATCGAAGTCGATGTACGATTTTCGTACTTCAAAATCACTCGAATTGACAGTTTTCTATTTTTGTATCTAAAGGCAAACTGGTTTAATCTATTCGTTTTCTTTGCTTGTCCAATGAAAAAAATCAAAAGAAAAGACACTTTTCCTTAGGTTTTTTTTCAGTTTTCACTGAAAACCTTTTGTCAAACTTTGCGTTGTTTTTTCATTAAAAAACAACTGAATTTCAAAACCTTGCATGCATTATTCTTGAGAAAAAGAGTTGTAGCGTTTAAATTAGTTCTCGATAGTTCTACTGAGCGAAGTCGATGTATGATTTTCGTACTTCAAAATCACTCGAACTGACAGTTTTCTATTTTTGGTCTCTAAAGGCATCAACTGGTTTAATCTATTCGTTTTCTTTGCTTGTCCAAAGAAAAGAATCAAAAGAAAAGACACTTTTCCTTAGGATTTTTTCAGTTTTCACTGAAAACCATTTGTCAAACTTTGCGTTGTTTTTTCATTAAAAAACAACTGAATTTCAAAGCTTTGACTGCATTATTCTTGAAAAAAAGAGTTATTGCGTTTAAATTAGTTCTCGATAGTTCTACTGAGCGAAGTCGATGTACGATTTTCGTACTTCAAAATCACTCGAACTGACAGTTTTCTATTTTTGGTCTCTAAAGGCACCTACAGATTTGACACTCTTGATTTATTTTCTTGCTTTTACGACTGTTTTTTACTTCTTCTTGTTTGTTTTTTATATTTTGCTTTCTAAAAACTAACCGAATTTTAAAACTTACGTGTTGTAAAGATTAAGAAATTTTCTTTCAACCTTTAACTACTCTTATATCATGGCTATAAACTACCCTTTTGGTCTTCCGTTAAAACATAATTTTGCTGAGTTTGTACACTACAACGGTTTATTTCTTCCGCATGAAACTGATAGAATTTTGAATTTATGGAATGAGAATCAAAAAATTAAGGCTACGCTTAGCGGATCTGACACTTATGATGATGAGCTTAGAAAAAGCGATGTGATGTTTATTGAAAATACGCCTGAAACTGAATGGATTTACAACCGATTGGCAGGGTTGGCTATTCAGTGTAATAACGAGCGATATTGGTTTGATTTATTGGGTTTTCATAACAATTTGCAATTGGCTAGTTATACTGAGGGTGATTTTTTTGATTGGCATTTGGATTTTGGTGCGGGTGAAATTTCTGATAGAAAACTGAGTATTTCCATGCAGTTATCTGACCCTGATGAGTATGAGGGTGGTGATTTACAGTTTATGCTGAATCAAAAAATTGTAAGTGCTCCTAGAGAGAAAGGGACCATCATTGTTTTTCCTTCTTTTATGATGCATCGTGTTACCCCTATTACTAAAGGGGTTCGTAAGTCTATTGTGGGTTGGGTTGCAGGACCTCCGTATAGGTAGTGGTTAGTCTTTAGTTATTAGTTTTTAGTGCTTAGTTGTTGGTTTTTAGTTATTAGTTGTTAGTGCTTAGTTGTTAGCTCTTAGCGATTAGCGATTAGCTCCTGGTAATTAGTAACTTACCTCTACGTAAAGCTCTTACAATGTTACGGTAGTTGCCTTTTATATAAAGGTCTGTGCCGTGGTGTCTGCGGAGTATGCCGTGATATTAGCGACCCGTGCCGTGGTGTCTTCGGAGCACGCCGTGATATTAGCGACCCGTGCCGTGGTATCTGCGGAGCATGCCGTGATATTAGCGACCCGTGCCGTGGTGTCTGCGGAGCATGCCGTGATATCAGCGACCCGTGCCGTGGTGTCTGCGGAGCACGCCGTGATATTAGCGACCCATGCCGTGGTATCTGCGGAGCATGTCGTGATATCAGCGACCCGTGCCGTGGTGTCTGCGGAGCACGCCGTGATATCAGCAACCCGTGCCGTGGTGTCAACGGAGCATGCCGTGATATCAGCGACCCGTGCCGTGGTGTCAACGGAGCATGCCGTGATATCAGCGACCTTGACTACTACATCTAAAGTCGTTAGTGACACGTAACACTACTTTTATTACTTAAATAATTGAGCTTATGGGATTCCGTAAGAATGTATGAACGCTTTGTATTAGGTTCGCCGGAATTGTACAATTAATTAACAAATAGCGATAACTCGTTAATAACTTTATTTCAAGTAAAGTATTGGTTTTATTATATTTGGTAGCGTATGAAAATTGCTAAGCTTTATGATATCACATGCTTTTATCGGGATAAAAGAAGTAACGTTTGACATAAAACTAGTTGTGCATAATTACACAAAATGAAAATAGTACTTGATTCAAACATAATAATAGCTGATTTTTGGATGGAATCTACAAACTTTACGATTCTTTTTGAAAGTGCTAAAAACGGAAGTATTGAAATATACATTCCAGAAGTTGTAATTGATGAAATTAAAAATAAATATTCTCAAAGATTAAAGAAATCTAAAACCGATATTAAAACTGAACTTAATAAGTTTAACAAATTATCTAAACAAAATATTGGTGAAATATTAATAGATCAAAATATAAATGATGCAATTGAAAAATACGCTATACATCTTGATAATATAATTAGAGATAATAAAATTCAAATTCTGCCATATCCGAAAGTTAGCCACAAGTTTATTGCTAAAAAAGCAATAAAAAAAACTAAGCCTTTTAATGCTAATGAAAAAGGATATAGAGATAATCTAATTTGGGAAAACATAAAGAACTTGCTCACAGACGAAGAACTTGCTGTAGCATTTCCTGAATTAGTTTTTATAACAAATAATCACAAGGATTTTTCCGAAAACAATACTCGAATTCCGCATAAAGAATTATTAAAGGAATTAGAAGAACGTGAATTTTCTACTAAATCAGTTGTTATCTACCCAAGTCTAAGTGAATATAATGATAAACAAGGGAAACTTTTCTTTGAACAAGCAACAATTTTTGAAGAGAAATTAAAAGCAGGTGAATTTTACGATTTAGATTTAACACAAATCACAAGTAAATACTTATTTGAAAACTTCGTTGGATCAGAATTGCATATGTATGATGTAGATGTCCCTAAAAACTATAGCGAGCCAACTGTGAGAAGTATATCTGAAGACTACAAAGTAGAAATAGAATCAGTGAAAAAGTTAAATAACAATCAATTCATTATTGATGTTAAATTTGAAGTTGAAGCGGAGATTGATTTTTTTGTAGATAAACACGAATATTATTATTTGAATGAAGAACATTCTTTTTCAATAGAAGATTCTAACTGGAATAAATGGGTAATGTGGGCATCAGCATCAATTAATGTACCTCTTTCAATGATAATTATAATTAATAATGATTTAGAAATTATTAATTGTCAAATAGATAAAGTTAATGAAAACTATGCACAACAATATGTATAAAAAGTAGCTAATTAGGTGCTTAACCAAAAGATCCCTCTCTATTTACTAAGATCTTCAAATTTTGAATTTGGCTTTTAAAATGAATAAATTAAAAACAAAATATAAAAATTCGGTTCTGTGTTAATCCGAAAAGTTAGTCCCTTTTTGCATGTTAGGGCTAAATTAAAAAAACAAGAAACTTAATGAGTAATAAAACACATATTGAGAAAACAGGAGCCGAAACAAAATCAATTGGATTCGATTTTCAATACTACTTTTTCTTGTGGAAGTTATTAACCCTTAATAAAGGTGAATCTGTTGGTTTAGAGGTAAAAGATGATGTCCACACTGAACTAGAAAATGATATTAATATTTTTTATCAAGTTAAGCACTCTATACAAAAAAACAAGCAGGGTGACATAAAAAATATGACTGCCTCTGACACTGATTTATGGAAAACTCTATTTAATTGGGCGAAAGTAATAAGTGATGAAAATGACAACAGAAAAGAAATAAAGTCACAATTGGAATTTGTTCATAAATCTCATTTTGTAATGTGGAGTAATAAAAACCACAGCTCTAAAAATCAAATTATTGATAATATAGAGCAACTAAAAAACAAGACAATTTCTATTGATCATTTTATCAAAAACATCAAGGAATTTGAGGAAAACTCAGAGAATGACACAATAAAAAATTACATTAACGAATTTTTACTTTTAGATAAAAATGTTCTTAATCATTATATATCAAAAATCACTTTTGAACTAGGAGAAGATGAAATACTTCAAAACTGTAAAGACGCAATAGAAACAAAGTTAATTCCAAAAAATAAAATTGATGATGTTTTCGCAAAAATTGATTCAAGAATAAGAGAAGATAATTTTATAGAAATTAAAACTGGTAATAAAATTCAAATCAGTTTTGAAGATTTTCAGAGAAAATACAGAAAATACTTTAATAATACTCGAACGGAACGCCTTCAAATTGTACCTCTAACTATTGATTTACCTGATAAACTAGAGAGCCAGACATTCATTAAACAGCTAGTAGAAATTAACGATATTAAAATTGACGATATAGATTTAATGGCTCAATTTACACGTTTTAAACTTAAACTAGAAAACAACATAGCTAAATGGTATACAGAAGGTGAAATAACAATAGAAGAGATTGATAACTATAGAAATGAAGCTATATTAAAATGGTCTAACAAATTTAGAGCATTAACTAATAAATCAGGTTTTAATAATGATTCAAGTTTGGATATAATAAATCACTTAAGAGAAGAAAATCTTAGAATTGATGGACAAGAATTAGGCACAGAATTAAGTAATGGAGAATTTTATTATTTATCAGATATTCCAAAAATTGGATGGAAAAAGGATTGGAAAAAACATAAAAAATGAATTTAGAAAATTACAACAATATTGGAATTACATCAATAGCCATAACCTCTGTTTTATCTTTATCTAAAGAGCTCTCTTTATCTAAAGCTCTACTTATTATGCCTTTATTTACAAGTAAAGCCTTAACAGCACATCTAGCAAGAAAAACAACAGAAATTAAAAGTATTGAAAAATTAATATCTGAAAAAACTCCTTTATTTTCAAATTTTAACAAAAGGTATTATGATACGTTAGCTAATTCACTAAATGCAATACAACTTTTAATTGAGACTAATAACATTGCAATTAAAAATGGTAATTTAATAAACCATCAACCATTTAAGTTTGAAAAAACTATGGGGAAAAGAGCTGGTAAAATAAATTCAGCCTCCCAAAATGTATCAAAATTACTAAATGAAAACACTGAAAAACTTTACTTAAATCTTAGAATTGAACTATGAAATATAATATTGAAAGAATAATTCTTTGGCTTAAGAATGGAAAAAAAAGAGAATTAGAGTTTAAACCGAACAAGGTTAATGTAATCACAGGAGATAGTAATACTGGAAAAACGGCTATTTTAGAAATAATAGACTATTGTTTTTTTTCTAGTAAATCAACAATTTCTGAAAGTATTATAAATGAAAATGTTTCTTGGTATGGTTTAAAATTAAACATAAATGATAAAAAATACACCATTGGAAGAAAATCTTTATTTGAAGGGAATGTTTCAAGTGAGTATTATTTTTCATCTACAGGTGAAGTTCCAATAACAATTCCAGAATCAAACAATACTGAGGAAAATATAAAATCACTAATAGAGACGGAATTTAGTATAGACAAAACAGTATCATTCCCTACTGGTTATGGTAGTAATAATATTAAAGTTGGTTCTAAGATTTCTTTACGATATTTTTTGATGTTTAATACTATTTCTCAAGACCTTATTACTAACTCGCGAGGAACATTTTTTGATAAGCAAAATGAATCGAGATATAGAGATGCATTACCTCGAATTTTTGATATCGCAACTGGTATAGAAAAAATAGAAAACATACTAAAAAAAGAAAAAAAAGTAGAATTAGAAAAGAAACTAACAAAACTAAAGCGTAAAGAATCTGAAATATCTAAAAAATCAGAATATTTTGAACGAGAACAAAAAGCATTAATTAAAAAGGCTAAAGAATTTTCTTTAATAAACCCTGACACAATTGAAAAAGAAGCAATAGGTGAATTAAATGAAGTTGTAAATGGGGCTGTAATAGAAACTGGAACAGGTATTGAAAGAGCAAAATTAGAAAAAGAAAGAAATATTGTTAAGAGGAAAATCAAAAATTTAAAAGATTTTACTAATGAATATTCTATTTTCAAAAAGAACCTAATAGATGTTGAAGACAGTTTAAAACCAATTTCTTTTATTCAGAGAGAAGCAGACAAAATAATTAAGACAGATAATTTCAAAATTCTTATTTCACAATTATCAACCGAGTTAAATGAAATAAAAGATGCTAGAAAAACAAAAACTCCAATTGACAAACAGGTTTTAGACGAAATATCTCAATTAAATTCACAATTGTCTTCTTTAGAAGATAAATTAGAATCCTTACCCAAAGAGAATAAAATTTTCGAAAATGAGAAGAAAAAATATATGTTTATTGGTGAAGTTAAAGCCAAGATAAGCTTATATTCAAAATCAGACACATCTCCATCTACTTCAGTAAAAGAAGAAATACAAAAAATAGAAGAAGAATTAAAATCAATAGTAATTACTAACACAGAGACAAAAAGAGAGTTAACAATAAAACTCATAGAAGAAATTATAAGAGAATATATGATAACCGTTGATAAGGCAATGGAAAACTATAAAGATTTCTTACCAGTTTTTGATTATAAAAACAAAGCTTTATTATTAAGAAAACCGAAAACAACGTTTTATGAAAATGTTGGAAGTAGTTCTAATCATATGTTTTTACATTTATTTTTCTCATTAGCAATGCACGAAATAATTTTTAAAAATGAATCTCCTTATGTAGCTCCTTTTTTAGTTATTGACCAACCAAGTAGACCTTATTACGGAGATGATGGTTTAAGAAAATTAGATGAAGACCATAGTGATGATTACAAAATAACTCAAGCTTTTAAATTATTAGATAAATTTATTCAAGAAAGAAACAATAATAATAGTGAATTCCAAATAATTGTATTTGAGCATATTTCGAAGAATCAGTTTAAGAATATGGAAAATATCCATCTTGTCGATAGTGAATTTAAAAACGGGAATGCCTTAATTCCGACAAGTATGATGTAATAATAACAAGCCTTAAACAAAAGGCTGAGATAAAAAAGTAAGTTTTGCAAATTTACCTCAAAGTAGTTTTATAGTTCATTTTATACAGTAAAACACTTTTTATTAATAACAAAAGCTAGTTTGTTAGCTTCTGATTTTCCTACTGAAAATCCGCGAGGATTTTCTATTTGGTTTGTATTTGCTAAATTAGTTACTTAAAAACATGCACCTAATCTTATACAAAAACATTGTAAACAAGTAGAAAAACTTACTCAAAATTGATAAAAAAGATAGTATTTGGAATTTTAGCATTTATGGTCGGAATTGGGATAGCATACCATTCTGAGTCTTTTTTTCGTGACTTAATTCAGAATATTTTTATATGGTCAACTTCTGATACCATACAATTCATTGGTAAAAACTTTTTTGTTTTCTCTAACAAACTTTATTTCCTAACATTTGGAATTGGACTTCTGATTCTGACTCTAGAAAACCTGAATCAAAAAACCATTCATATCCTAAAAAACGTAATTATTTACCTAATCCTTTTTGGGATTTCATTAATTGCTATTTCAGCAATAGATGCTAACATTAAAGTTATAGAATGTACAGCTTGTGAAGATGGCATTAGGAAATTACATTGGAATGAAGTAAAATATGGGCTTATCATAGGAACAAGTGCTATCATTTCTCTAATTCCAAGTCTGATTAGAATATTAAAAAGAAAGAAAAATCTGGCCCACAAGACCGTATAAAATTAATTGCTAGTTTAGTTACCTATAACGCACTACTTAACTGATACAAAATACCACGAAACACTGAAAATGAAAAAAACACTAATTTTAATACTAATCTTTTTACCTCTCACTATACTCGGACAACACTTAAAATGTTGTGAATCGAAACAAGAAGTGAAATCTTATTTGAGCGGAAAATGGAAAATAAAAAATTCTGACTCAAAAACCATTTATCATTACTGGTTTGAAAAAGGACAGGGAAACCTAACCGAAATGGAACGAACCGAAAATGAAAACGAATATTTAATAATTGATGATCATCCTTTTGTTGATATCATCAAATATGACCAAGGGTTTAAATTAAAATTTATAAGCTTATACAATAACTGGACTTCTGAATTAAAATATTTGAACTCAAATAGAATGATATTGGTTACCGACAATAAAGAGGTTGAATATATTAAAGACCCTGAATAAAATAATGTAAACAGCAATACATAACCACAATTACGGCAGATTCGACTACGTCCGAATCCACTCGGAATTACTAACATATGCTCTAAACCGAAAAACAATACCTTTAACCTAGTAGTTATTTGTTACACGAGGATTGTTAATAAACATCAAAAGTCTAATTCATCTCCTAACTTTTCTACAATTTTTTTAGTTAAACTATAAGGGAACTTATCCATTCTTTTGTAAAACTCAATAGCCCCAAGATTTTCTCTTTGTATTTTAAGTAAAGTACTACTGTCTTTACTAGTACCTTCATTTGTCAAATATGCAATTCTTTTTTTATCAAAACTCGTACCTTTATCTAACCTTTTTTTAATTTTATTAAAATCACTCAACTCTAAATATTCTTTACCATCATCAATAAAAGTGTTGAAAATCTCTATATAATCGTGAATATAAATTATTCTCCGATTATCAAATCTATTCCCAAAAAGCTCTTTTAACCATTTATTAAATGTTCTTTTATTAACATTAAATTCATCGGCTATTTCTTGTTTAGTTGTCTTAAAAAATATTTTTACAACTTCTTCTTTCTCAACTATATCTAAACCAAAAAAATCAGTAATATGAGATTCAATTATTACTCTATTTTCACTATAGAGCTTAACCAATTTTAAAAACTGTTCTTTTGGTACTCTTTCAAATAAAGAGATTATTTTTTCTTCATTTTTACTAAGTTGATGAACAAAATCAGATATGTTATAGCTTTTCTTTATAACCTCAAAAACCTCTTTAAACAACTCCAAAACAGGAAACTGTTGTAAGAAACCATGTATTATTTCTTCATCATTTAAAGATGCTTTTTCCATCTCTTCAAACTTTTCTTCTGCCTTTTTATAATCTCCATCAAAAAGCACAATTATTAATACCCGAGGTATTAGAGGTATTAATAGTAAAAGTTCTTCTTCTTTTTCACCTAAAAGCTGTTTATAAATTTCTTCTATAATTCCACCAAACATGTATACATATAAAAAATAAGCTACTTACAAATATATAGTAAATAGCTTATTAGAATTAGTAATGATAAACAATCCAATTTCTATTTAGAGTTATTGGGGTTTAATTGATCTGCTCTGTTATCAAGATTATTTTGATAAGTAGTGTTTGTTCCACTTGTTCCTGAGTTTGAGTTACTAATATCAGCCTCATGATTTGAATCTCTCATATTATAAAAAATTTAATTAATATTAAGACAAATATATTTTGGAATATTAACCTTTTGCCAAATTATACACGATAGCAAAATATCAAAACAGGAGTCGAACCTAAACTAACTTTAAGAGTTTATAAAACATTCGTAATTTTGCCGTATGAAAATAAAACTACTCGCCATAGGCAAAACTGATAATAAGCAGTTACAGCAATTAATTGACGAATACCAAAACCGCTTAAAACATTACGTAAAGTTTGAGTTAGAGATTATTCCAGATATCAAAAACGTTAAAAACCTAAGCGAGTCGCAACAAAAAGAAAAAGAAGGCGAGTTAATTCTATCCAAACTACAAGCTACCGACCAACTAGTTTTATTAGACGATAAAGGGAAGCAACATACTTCCGTAGAGTTTTCACAATATTTACAAAAGAAAATGAACTCAGGTATTAAACAACTGGTGTTGGTAATTGGAGGTCCTTATGGTTTTTCTGAGGCTGTATATCAAAAAGCGCAAGGAAAGTTATCCTTATCAAAAATGACCTTTTCTCACCAAATGATTCGTTTATTTATTGTGGAGCAAGTGTATCGTGGGTTTACCATTCTTCGTAACGAGCCTTATCATCACGAATAACTCTTGTTAAGCTATTTATTCACATCAAATTTCATGTGAGTCAAAGCATTATGCTTTTAGTTTCTTGAAAAACACAGTAAAAAACATGTTAAAAAGTTATTTTTTTTTCGCATTTAGCCATACTTTTGCGCCCCGAAAAAACAAAAACTTAATACCATAAAATTACAATGAAAACACTAAGATTCTTAGTCACTTTAACTTTTTTCATAACGTTTACTTGCCAACAAGTAAATGCTCAAGATGACATTAAAGCTTTAAAAGCTCAGGTAAAAAACAAGAAAGATCAAATTAGCGCTAATGAAGAAATTTTAGTGAGTGGAGTTGGTGCTTTAAAACGTGTAAAAGGAAATTTAGAGCGTTTTAAAACAAGTAAAAAAGCTACAAAACAAGAGGTAGAAAGAAAAGAAAAAATTGTTGCTAACATGCAACAAAGACTAAGCAAACTAAACAGTCAAATTGATTTACACAAGAAAGATTTGGCGTCTCTTGAAAGAAAGTTAGCTAGAAAACTTAAAAAAGAAGAAACTAAGGAAGCAGAGGTAAAAGAGGAAGCTAAAGCTACAACTGCAAGCACTGGTCTTGTGGTATATGAAGATAATATAAGTGATGAGCAGAAAGAGGTTCTTTTACAAAAACAAAAGCTTGAAGAGGCTCGTAAGAAGTTAGACGAAGAAAGAAAAGCTAGAGAGCTTGCTTATTTAAAAGAACAAGAGGCTTTACGTTTAGAGGAAGAAAAACTAAAACAATTAAGCAACCAAATTAAGGCTAAGGAACAAAACATTAGTAAAGAGAAAAACACCTTAATAAGTGATCTTGAAGATGATATTAGCATTAACGAAGAAATTTTAATTAGTGGTAAAGAAGGTTTAGCTAAAATGAAATCTAAATTAGAAGAGGCTAAGAAAGATGCTTCTACTTCTAAAGAGAGTATAGAAAGAAAACAAGCTATTATCAACAAAATTGAAAATCGCTTATTAAAAATTGAAAACGAAATTGATGCTAAAAAACAAGAGTTAGCAAAAATTAAAGGATAAAATTCCTGACTTTATACAATAAAAAAACTCCAAGCTTTTCGCTTGGAGTTTTTTGTTTTCTATAGATGTAGCTTTCAACCAAGAAACTGTTTTACAAAACTTATTGTATTTTAGTAATTCTTAGAATTTTAGAAGCTATGATTATTTACTAACCTATCTTTTTATTAACATGAAACACCCCCCGAATAAGCAAACTTGGTTACTCCTTACTCATTTATTTTTAATCGTCTTCATTACTTCATGTTCAAACTCTAAAAACAAGGAAGCACAAACTAACAACTCAAAACCTGTAGAGCACAAAGACTCCATAAACATTGCAGATGGCAAACAGTTTATAAGTCAGCGTCACTTACATGAAAAAACCTATGGCGGTTTAAATTTTACTACCGAACAGCAATGGGATAGTTTAAACAACATTTCTTACAAACCTATAACTCATAAAAAAGGAAACGTACATCCTAATTATCGCACATTTGGCTGGCATGTATATTCCAACGGCTCTTCTTATAAAAGTTATAATTTTTCTATGCTTTGGGGAATTTCATACTTTTCTTATGCTCTTGATCCCAAAACAGGTAATTACAAAAGTATACACCAATGGAAAACTACTTCGTTAATCGACAGTGCTCAAACAAAAGGTTGTAAAGTCTTTTTGTCGGTTACTAACTTTGGAAGCGAAAACAATGCTGTGTTTTTGAATAATTCAAAAGCACAAACAAGACTCATAGAAAATCTAGCTGAGTTACTTGCCTTAAGAAATGCTGATGGAATTAATATCGATTTTGAAGGGGTTGCTAAAGAAGATAGAAATCAACTTACACAGTTTATCATTCAGGTTTCAAAAAAGCTAAAAGAAAAGAATCCTAATTATAGCGTCTCTTTGTGTTTGTATGCTATTGACTGGAATGATGTGTTTGATATTCCTGCTATCAATCCGCATATTGACTTTTACACGCTAATGGGATACGATTACTACGGTAGTTTTAGCAAAACTACCGGGCCTGTAACACCTTTTAAATACAGTGAAAAATTCGGAAATGGTTTAGAAGCCTCCGTTACTTATTATAAAAACAAGGGAGTGTCTCTAGATAAATTAATTGCGGGACTTCCTTATTACGGTGCTGAATGGTACACTAAAAAACCTGAAATGGGCGCTAAAGTAACGAAGTTCAAATCGCACCCTCGTTATTATACCATACGAGATATGTATATTGATTCTTTACAAATTCCCGTTAAGTTTGATCCTAAAAGTGCTTCTAGCTATCTAATTATCAAAGACAGCAACCATGAATATAGACAGCTATTTTTTGAAGATGTGCAGTCGCTTTCAATAAAATACGACTGGATAAAACGCAATAAAATAAGCGGTGTCGGTATTTGGGCGTTGGGTTATGACAATGGCTATTCTCAACTGTGGGATTTGCTAGCTGAAAAGTTTTCTAAAGAGTAAAACGGTAACTTTTGAATAATAAAAAACTCCAAGGGTATCCTTGGAGTTTTTTTATTGTTTTTATGCAGTTGCTTTAGGTTTTCTAAACATTAACCAAAAACCGATCAACACTAGCGGAATACTCAACACCTGACCTGTGTTCAATGTATTGAACACCCAATCTTCTCTTCCTTCTACTTGTGCTTCTTTTAAGAATTCTATTACAAAACGTAACGACCATAATACCACCATAAACAGTCCGAATAAAAAGCCTGTTTGATTTTTCTTGTCTGTTTTCCAATAGAAATACCACAAAGCAAAGAATAGTACTAAATAACTAAATGCTTCGTATAATTGGGTTGGGTGACGTGGTACCGTCTCTCCTGCTCTTTTAAAGATGACACCAAAGCTGCTTCCTGTTGGTTTTCCGTAAATCTCAGAATTAAAGAAGTTTCCGAAACGGATAAAAAATCCTGCTAAGGCTACCATAATTCCTAATCTATCTAGAATAAACAACCATGGTTTTTGTAAGTGTTTCTTAGCGTAAAAGTACATGGCTATTGGAATTGCTATTGCTGCTCCGTGACTTGCAAACCCTGTAAACCCGGTAAATTTCCATCCATCTAACAATCCGAATAAAGCCGAAGCTCCTTCTTGCTTTTTAAATGGTAATATGATTTCTAGTAAATGATTTTGATAATAATCCCAACTATAAAAAAAAACGTCACCTAAACGCATTCCTATCAACATAGAAACGAATACGTACATAAATAACGGATCTAGTTTCTCAACAGCAATGTTATCGTTGATATATATCTTTTTCATTAATTGAAGTCCTAAAATAAACGCTGCTACAAACATTAAACTGTACCAACGAATACCAAAACCTCCTAAGTTTATTATTTCTGGGTTCCAATCCCACACTATGGATAAAAAATTCATCTACTTTAATTTGGTTTTTGTGTCATTGCGAACCTTTCGGCTGTCAATTAAGACAAGTTAAAATGAAGCTATCTCATAAGATTACTTCGTTGTAAACTCCTCAATGACAATTATTATTTTTCTTTTTTCTCTGGAACAGGATCGTAACCGCTTCCTCCCCAAGGGTGACAACTGAAAATTCTTTTCAATGCCAACCAACCACCGTACAATAATCCGTGTTTTTGTAACGCTTCAATTGTGTAGCTTGAACAGGTTGGTGAATATCTACATGTTGCTGGTGTAAACGGAGATATGGCTGTTTGATAAAATCGAACTAGTAATATAAACGGATATGTTAGTATTTTTTTCAATTAGTTAACTGTAAATGTTGTTCCTTCTCTACCGTCTTTTAATTGAATCCCTAATTCCAGTAATCTATCACGAATTTCATCAGACAATGCCCAATCTTTATTTTCACGTGCTTCTTTACGCATGCTAATTAACATTTCAACTACACCACTTAGTTTGTCTGAATTATTTCCTTCTGAAGTTTCATTCATTAGTCCTAATACATCAAAAACAAACGCATTGATTGTATTTTTAAACACTTCTAAGTCATCGGTAGTTAAACTTGCTTTTCCTTCTTTTATTTGATTGATAACTTTTACTGCTTCAAATAAATGTGCTATTAAAATTGGTGTATTAAAATCATCATTCATGGCATCGTAGCAATCTTGTCTCCATTTTTCAACATCAAATGAAGAAGAACTACCTGCTTCTATTTTATCCAAGAAATCTACAGCTTCCATCAACTTTGCATGCCCTTTTTCAGCAGCTTCTAACGCTTCTCCAGAAAAGTCTAAAATGCTTCTATAGTTCGCTTGCATATTGAAAAAACGAACCACACTTGCAGAAAACGGTTTTCCTAAAATGTTATTTTCTCCCGTTAAAATTTCATTTGGTAAAATAAAGTTCCCTGTTGATTTTGCCATTTTTTGACTGTTCAACAATAACATATTGGTGTGCATCCAGTAATTTACTGGTTTAACACCACTACAGGTTTGCGATTGTGCAATTTCACACTCGTGATGCGGGAATTTTAAATCCATTCCTCCACCATGAATATCAAATTGCTCACCTAAGTACTTTGTACTCATTACTGAACATTCTAAATGCCAACCTGGGAAACCATCACTCCAAGGTGAAGGCCAACGCATGATATGACGTTCATCTGCTTTTTTCCAAAGTGCAAAGTCTTGCGGATTTCTTTTATCTGACTGTCCGTCTAACGCTCGTGTGTTATGAATAGCGTCTTCAAATTTTCTACCAGAAAGAATTCCGTAGTTACCCGTTTCGTTATATTTTAACACATCAAAATATACAGAACCGTTTACTTCATAAGCAAAACCTTTCTCCATGATTTCTTTAATCATTTCAATCTGTTCTACAATATGACCTGTTGCTGTAGGCTCTATACTTGGTGGTAAAAAATTGTAGTTGTTTAATACATTATGGAAATCAACTGTATAACGTTGCACTACCTCCATCGGTTCAATTTCCTCTAGTCGTGCTTTCTTTGCAATTCTGTCTTCTCCTTCATCTGCATCGTTTTCTAAGTGACCCGCATCGGTAATATTACGCACATAACGCACCTTGTACCCAAGGTGTAATAAATAACGATACACCACATCAAAAAACATAAAAGTTCGTACGTTTCCTAAATGGGCGTTGCTATATACTGTAGGACCACATACATACATACCTACGCGTCCTTCAGTTACTGGTTTGAAAAGCTCTTTTGATTTGGTTAAAGAGTTGTATATTTTAAGTTGATTTTCTTTGTATAATTCCATAGTAAAAATGACTATTTGCAATCGCTAATATAGGCACTTTATAAAGAATATAGAAAAAGAATTTGGTAGCAATTTTGTAGAAATAAAAAGTAATTTTGTTTGTATTTCTTATTGATTTTTAACTTTTAACTGACTGTATTTACCATCTATTTCAATTTTCTTATCGTTTGAAATTAAAATAAACTCTCCATTATATTCTACACTTCCATCTTTTCGTTTCTTAACCTTACCACTCTGAATATCGAATTTTTTGTTTATTCCTGCTAAATCAACTCCCGCATCTGAATAGCTTAAAAGTACTTTTAAATTATCATGGCTAGGGTGTACTTTGGTAATGGTTAAGTTTCCAAACTTATTATTCACTTCAACATTACTATAAACATTGTTTACTACCAATCCTGATGAATTAGCATTTACGGTTGTATTGGTAACCGATGCTAATTGAGCATCGGTTACATTATTTAAGAACAACGTACAAGCGTTTAATGAATTTATGTTTACTGGTGAAAATGAAATATTTAATTTTCCACCGTCAAGTGCATCAGCTTTAAAGGTTCCATAACTAACCTTTCCTGAAGCTTTGGTTTTTGGAAGTTTTACTTTACAGTGACGTGTATTCAAGTCAAAGGTTGCTGATTTTGGGACTTTTATTGTAATCTTCTTTGTGATTTTTACTTTTTTTCCATTAATCATAAGGTTATTGCTGTCAGAAGCGTAAGAATAATTCATGCGAACTTTTTTCATCTCTTCTCTTGCCTTGTGCATTTCTTCTCTAGCTTTGGCAAGTTCTTTTCTGATTTCTTCTCTATTTATTTTTCTAATTTCAGCTCTAGCTTTCGCCATTTCTTTTCTCAATTCTTTTTCATTGAGACGCTCTTTCTTAACGCTTTCTAATTCTTTTTTTATCTCTCTTTTTCTTTCTTCTTGATGTTTTTTAAACTCTTTATACTTATCTGTTTTCTTAAATTCTTCCCACTCTTTTTTTGACTTAATAGTAATATCGTTTACCCCATCTTTCCATTGAAAGAAGTAATTTCCTCCATCTTTTGCATACTTATCAAAGTCAAATTCGATGTCTTCTAAACCAGTAACGATTTCTTTAAAGTTAATTTCTGGGATGTTAATTTCAGGGATCTCTGGGATTTCAGGCATCTCCGGAATTCTTACTTCTGGAATTACCACAACCTCATCATTCCCGTCAAATTGAAATACTCTTGGGTAATTATTGTCTGATGAATTGAAGAATACAATATTGTCTCCTCCTATTCTAAAGCTATTTCTATTGGCATTAATTTGTACCTTGCTTTTATTCCCTAAAGCTTCAAATTTCCAGTTGTCTAAATATTTTTGAGCTTCTTTTTTATCGAGTCCTTCCACTTCCACAACTGCTTCTACTGAAACCTCGTTTTTGTTCCATGTAGTTACCTCTACATCTGCATTAGATGCATTGATAGAAACTACTACGTCTTTATTTGTTTTAAAATTTTCACTAAACTTTTTGTTGTATTTCTGTGCAGATACAACGCCAGTTACTAACAGTAAAAAAACACTGATGTTAAATTGTTTGAATGTCATTTTGAGTTGGATTTTTAAATTCTTGTAATTGTTTTTGCATACGTTTTAACAGCTGTAAACGCAATTGCAGGTTTCCAATCAATGCATTGATAGTATCGTCGTTAATTCCTTTTGTATTGAGCTCTTCGGTTAACGATTTATATTCTTTGGTTAATTCACCTAACTTAGTTAAGTAACCATCAAAAAGTTCTTTATTATCGTCGGTTAATTCTAACTGACTTAATTCGTAATTAATAGTATTTACATAATAATCTTCTACTGTTTTTAATTCAGGTGAAATTGCTCCTAAACTAATTTGATTTTGAGTTTCTTTTGGAAGCTCTGTTATTGGGGCTACAGTATTTGTTGGGTATAACTGAATTCCCAAACTCACCAACAACACAATAGATGCTGCTATATACAGCCATTGATATGTTTTTTTTGTTGAGGGTGTTGCATGCAATTCATCTAGCAACTTTTGTTGAAAACGCTGTCTGTGATTTGTTGATAACCTCTCGGTGTTTTCAACATTGTTTTTTAGTATTTCTCTAATATCTTTAGACATGATGTACTGCTTTTAATTGTTCTTGCACTTGTCTTTTTCCTCTTAATAAATGTGTTCTCGAACTCACTTCCGAAATTCCTAATATCTGAGAGATTTCTCCGTGATCATACCCTTCTAATAAAAACAGGGTTAACACAACTCTATATTTTTCTTTTAATTGCTGAATGCAGTTTACAATATCTTGATACGATATCGTGGCGGCTACATTCCAATTATCATCATCTGCTACTGTGGTAATTTCTTCGTTAATAGAAACCAGTTCTAATTTTCTCTTCTTTAAATAATCAATACTTTGGTTGATAACGATTCTTTTTAACCAAGCACCAAACGCTACTCCTTCTTTATATGAATCAATATTTTTAAATGCTTTTACAAATGCTTCTTGCATTACATCTTCCGCAATAAACGAATCTTTTACATACCGTAACGCCACTGTATACATAGCATCACAATACAAGTCATACAATTGCATTTGTGCTTTTGCATCATTGTTTTTACAGGCATCTATTACCGGTTGATGTAACTGTTTAGTTGATTTCATTCTTGATTTCTTACCCTAAATACGAGACTTTTCCCACCGCGTTGCATTTTCCTGCATTTTTATTTCTAAATTTACGTTATTATTTTGTTTTACCTACATAATGACCGACAAAGACACATCTGCACTCTCTGAAAAAGACGGGGTTTCCCAGCCTGAAACCACCAGTAAATCCTCTGCAGAAAAAATAAAGCGCAACAGAAGAAAAACTACCACGACCGAAGAATTTGTTACTCAAATAGTTGCTGGTAATATTCCTTTTTTAAGTAGAGCTATTACCTTAGTGGAAAGTACTAATCCAAAACATCAACAACAAGCCAATGAAATTTTAGAAGCTTGTTTACCGCATGCCAATAAATCGGTTAGAATTGGAATTACAGGTGTTCCTGGTGTAGGAAAAAGTACATTTATTGAGGCTTTTGGTAAACATTTAACTTCCTTAGGTAAAAAAGTAGCTGTTTTGGCGGTAGACCCAAGTAGCTCTATTAACAAAGGAAGTATTTTAGGCGATAAAACACGTATGGAGGAATTGGTAACCGATGAAAATGCTTTTATCCGCCCTTCTCCTTCTGGAACTTCGTTGGGTGGTGTTGCTCAAAAAACACGTGAAAGTATTATTTTATGTGAAGCTGCTGGTTTTGACACCATTATTATTGAAACGGTGGGTGTGGGACAGTCGGAAACTGCTGTACATTCTATGACCGACTTCTTTTTATTATTGAAATTGGCAGGTGCTGGTGACGAATTACAAGGTATCAAACGCGGAATTATTGAAATGGCTGATGCGATTGTGATTAATAAAGCGGATAGCGGTAATGAGAAAAATGCTAAACTGGCAAAAGTAGAGTTTAACAGAGCTTTACACTTATACCCTGCTAAGGAAAGTGGTTGGCAACCCAACGTTTTATTAGCAAGTGCGCTACATCATCAAGGAATTGATGCTATTTATGCTATGATTGAAGAGTACATGAGTTTAGTGAAAAAATCAGGTTATTTTCAACAGAAAAGAAATGAACAAAATAACTATTGGTTGTTAGAAACCATTAATCAACAATTGAAAAATAACTTTTATAATAACCCAAAAATTAAAGAACTTTTAAAACGGGAGGTAGCAAAGCTAGAAAGTGGAAAAACCACACCATTTACTGCTGCCAAACGATTGCTAGAAAATAACTAAACTATGGAAGCCCATAATGGGCACTTAATAAAATCTTATTTTTAAACAATTAATTTAAAACTAATAAACACCTAACTGGTATTATTTACAGACATATGGAAGAGAACACCCTCACTTGGAACGATTTTACAAAAGTAGAGATGCGTATTGGCACCATTATTTCTGCGGAAATTTTTAAAGAGGTTAAAAACCCTGCCTATAAAATGCAAGTTGATTTTGGCGACTACGGAATAAAAAAAACCTCAGCACAAATCACTAAACTGTATCAACCTGAAGATTTAATAGGAAAACAAGTGGTTGCTGTGGTAAACTTTCCTAAAAAACAAATTGCTAATATGATGAGTGAATGCCTTGTATTAGGTGGTTTAGGTGATGATAAAGAGGTTACTTTGTTAACTGCTGAACGTACTGTTAAAAACGGGACAAAGATTGCGTAGCATCCTTTCTTAGATTTTTTAATTAAGTATTGTTTATCTGCTGGAAATAAGAAAAGTCTGCTTTTAAGCTCTTGTAAATTACTACCCCAGTCCCTTTTTTAAATTTAGAAAAGTAATGCTGTCAAATTGTTGCTCTAAAAAATCAATTGCTCGTTGGCTTCTTACTCCTGATTTACAATAAACTACCACAGATTTTCCTGTATTTATTTCATCATATCGTTGAGCAAGCTCTCCTAACGGAATATGTTGTCCTCCAATATGATGCTGCTCTCGTTCCCAATCTTCCCGAACATCCAATAAATTATAAGTTGACAGATTGTTTTGTAGTTCTTTTAAAGTTATTTCGTGGGTCGCTGTTTTAATTCCACAAAAGAATTCATAATCGTTATCTAACTCCGTTACCTCAGCTTTATCGGTTCTTTCAAACTTCAAGAGCATTTGACGCATGCTTAAGGTATCATACATCAATAATTTATCAGCTAACACCTCTCCTATTCCACAAATGATTTTAATGGTTTCATTGGCTTGTAAGCTTCCTATAATTCCGGGTAAGACACCTAGTACTCCTATTTCTGAACAATTGGGAGATTCTTCTGGTTTGGGTGGCGTTGGATACAAACATCGATACGTAGCACTTCCCTGATAATTAAACACGCTTACTTGTCCTTCAAACTTAAAAATAGCCCCATATATCAACGGTTTTTGAGTGAGTACCGCTGCATCGTTGGTTAAATAACGAGTCGCAAAATTATCACTCCCGTCTACAATTACATCATATTTCTCAAATAAAGAAATAGCATTTTGATTGGTTAGTTTTTCTTTAAACACATGAAACTGAACAAAAGGATTCAATCTTGACAAACGATGGGCAGCTGTTTCTGCTTTAGACTTTCCTATATCATCTATGGTATATAAAACTTGGCGTTGTAAATTGCTCTGATCTACTACATCATCATCTATAATTCCAATCGTACCTACACCTGCTGCCGTTAAATACTGTAATACAGGACACCCCAATCCACCAGCACCGATTACCAATACTTTGGCCTGTTTTAGTTTTAGTTGTCCTTCTTCCCCTATTTTATCGAGAATTAAATGACGATTGTATTGTTTTTGTTCTTCGTTTGTTAGCATTTGGCATTTGGCTTTTGGCTTTTGGCTGTTGGCTGTT